>JBDHRU010000008.1:0-32816 GCA_039807765.1 Nitrosomonas sp.
GCTTCAAGAATCGTTTCTCCTGGTTCTACCCGGAAAGCATGCCCGCTGGGCTGAATAATGATTTGATGCGACATTGAATGCAAGCAAGTAGATATGACAATTAGAGACAGATTCTATGAAAGAAACATTATTAATTATTGGTTGCGGTGATATTGCACTAAGAACAGCGAAACTATTACAAGCACATTATCGGATTCTCGGCCTGCTGCGTAATTCGGATAACGCCGGCCGCTTACGATCGCATGGCATTATCCCGGTTTACGGAAATTTAGATTCTCCGGAGAGTCTTGAGAAACTCACTGGGATCGCACAGCTGATACTGCACCTGGCGCCCCCACCCAACCACGGATTACGCGACAATCGAACTGCGCATCTACTGTCCGCACTCTCCAAACAAACTAAAAATAAAGCGCCGATTTTACCACAACGATTTGTCTACATCAGTACCAGCGGCGTTTATGGCGACTGCCACGACGCATTAATCGATGAAAGTCATCCAGTCAATCCTGAAAATGACCGAGCAATCCGGCGCATCGATGCTGAAAAGCGGATACGAAGCTGGGGTAAGCGAAATCATGTTCCCATTGCTATTTTGCGTGTTCCCGGTATCTATGCCGCGGACAGGCTACCGCTGAAACGCCTGCGTGAAGGTCACCCGGCCATACTGGATAGCGAGGATAGTTATACCAACCATATCCACGCCGACGATCTGGCGCGCATCATTGTAGCCGCTCTGCATCGCGCAAAATCCGGCAGAATCTATCATACAAGCGATGACTCCCATCTGAAAATGGGAGCATATTTCGACTTGGTAGCGGATCATTACGGCTTGCCGCGCCCGCCCCGTATTACCCGCAGTCAGGCTTACGAACAAATATCACCGGGCATGTTGTCTTTCATGAAAGAATCCAGGCAGCTCAAGAACCTCAGAATGAAAAAAGAATTACGCGTCAAACTACTATACCCGACAGTCTATGAAGGTGTCGCTGCGGCGCAAACCAATAATCCATGAAATCTCGCGATGGTGTTCTGCACAATCTTAATTGCTCCAATTGCCGAGGAAGCGCTGAATAATTCGCCGGGCAGGATGCAGCAATGCAATTGAACGCTTACCAGTCGTTTTTCAGAGCCTCCCTAAGAATGTATCAATCCGTGCCGTTTATTGCACACAATCTCAAAACAATCACTCGGGTTTAGACGCCAACAAAATAGCGGCAGAATTTAAGCTTCTGCAGTATTTTTGATGTATCGATTTTCTAAGAACCCTTGTCCTTAGGAGTTAAAGTTAATATGGCAACCGTAACCGCGCGGGCAGACAAGAAATTAAAGGAGTTCAATTATTCATGGGAAGGAAAGGATAAAACCGGCAAACAGCTGAAAGGCGAAATGCGCGCTGCCGGAACCGTGATCGTGACTTCCACATTACGCCGTCAGGGTATTAAGGTCACAAAAATCAAGAAAACCGAATCCGGTGGTAAGATAACCGACAAGGACGTTACTTTATTTACCCGCCAGCTCGCAACCATGATGAAATCCGGTGTTCCGCTATTGCAGGCCTTTGATATTGTCGCAAGAGGGCACAGCAATCGCGCCTTGAGCAAATTACTGCTGGATATCAAAGCCGATGTGGAAACGGGCAGTAATTTAACGGATGCATTCCGCAAATACCCGCTGCACTTTGACGCCCTGTACTGTAATCTCGTTGGCGCCGGAGAAGCAGCCGGTATTCTGGATGGTATTCTGGACCGCCTGGCCACTTACAAAGAAAAAATTCAGGCAATTAAAGGAAAAATCAAATCCGCGCTTTTCTACCCGATCGCGATTATTGTCGTCGCATTCATTATTACCGCGGTCATTATGATTTTTGTTATCCCGGCTTTTAAAGATTTATTTGAAGGATTCGGTGCTGAATTACCCGCACCGACATTGTTCGTAATGAAGCTCTCGGATTTCTTTGTCGCTTATTGGTGGGCGATTGTCGGTGTTCTGGGCGGTGCAATTTATGCTTTTTTGTATACCTGGAAGCGCTCAATCCCCATGCAGCGCGTCATAGACCGTCTTGCACTCAAATTACCGATTTTCGGTGAAGTCATTCGCAAAGCCACCATCGCCCGCTGGTCGCGCACACTCTCGACCATGTTCGCAGCCGGCGTTCCGCTGGTGGAATCATTGGATTCCGTGGCCGGTGCTGCAGGAAATTTTATCTACTACGAAGCGACCAAGAATATACAACTGGAAGTCAGTACCGGTAATAGCTTGACGTCCTCCATGGCGGGCACTAACGTATTTCCGAATATGGTGATCCAAATGGTCGCCATCGGTGAAGAGGCTGGATCGCTTGATTCCATGCTCAGTAAAATTGCCGATTTCTATGAGGCGGAAGTCGATGATGCGGTAGCCGCGCTTTCAAGCTTGATGGAGCCTATCATCATGGTCGTATTAGGCACGCTCATTGGCGGCATGGTTGTTGCGATGTACCTGCCGATCTTCAAAATGGGTATGGTTGTCAGTTAAACTCAATTTCCTCAAGAACCATGCCATTCTTATCCTTATTGCAAGATTCACCGGTCTTCTTTGCATCCTGCATGACAATACTCGGCTTGATGGTCGGCAGCTTTCTGAATGTTGTGATTTATCGCTTGCCTGAGATGATGAGAAGGGATTGGTTGCAGCAGTGTGCAGAGCTTCAAGGTGAAGCGGCCAAGGCATTACCGCCATTCAATCTTTTTACACCGCGCTCAACATGCACCCATTGCGGACACAAAATTGCCGCATGGGAAAATATTCCGATTATTAGCTATCTCATGCTTCGAGGACGTTGCTCCGAGTGCCATGCGCGCATCTCTCCCTGTTATCCCATCGTAGAAGCCCTAACAGCCCTGGTTAGCGGCTTTGTTGCCTGGCATTTCGGCTACGGTTTCATGACGATCGCGGCATTGATTTTTGTTTGGGCGCTTATCGCCCTGGCGGTCATTGATCTGAATACGCAACTGTTGCCGGATGACATCACGCTACCATTACTCTGGATTGGCTTGCTGATCAATATCAATCAGGGTTTCACCGATATCCAATCGGCAGTCATCGGTGCGGCCGCAGGTTATCTTTCCCTATGGTCAATTTATTGGTGTTTTAAACTCATAACCGGTAAGGAAGGTATGGGATATGGCGATTTTAAATTGCTAGCCGCAATTGGGGCATGGTTGGGCTGGCACATGCTCCCGGTCGTTATCCTTCTCTCATCACTAGTCGGCGCATTCGTTGGCGTCGGGTTGATTCTCGCCGCCAAACTGCACAGAAATATTCCCATTCCATTCGGTCCTTATCTGGTCGGCGGCGCGCTTATCGCGCTTTTCCGGGGAAAAGAATTGGTTCATACCTATCTTGGCTTATTGTAACCAATGACTTTTATTGTTGGCTTAACCGGCGGAATCGGTTGCGGAAAATCCAGTGTCAGCCAGTTGTTCTCGGAATTGGGTATTGATGTGGTCGATACCGATGTTATTGCCCGGCAATTAACCCAGCCGGGCGGTCGAGCAATCCGTTCGATCAGAGACTCTTTCGGAAATGAATTCTTGAAAGTCGACGGCTCTCTGGATAGAGAAAAAATGCGCAATCTGGTTTTCTCCGACAGCCGTGCACGGCAACAACTAGAGAAGATTCTCCATCCGCTTATACTGCAAGAAACCTTGGCGCAAATTGAACAAAGCCGATCTCTCTATACCATCCTCGTAGTTCCACTGTTACTTGAAACCAATGACTACAATCCTATTGTTCAGCGCATTCTAGTTGTTGATTGTGAGGAACGGATACAAATTTCACGCACGATAGCGCGCAGTCAATTATCGGAGCAACAAGTAAAAGCGATCATGGCACAGCAGATTTCGCGCAAAGACCGCTTGCAGAAAGCCGATGATGTGATTCTGAATGATCGGGGCATCGATTTTCTGAAAGTACAAGTCAATCAGTTGCATCACCAGTATCTGATCCTTTCCAAAAACGAAAACAAGGCTGCAAATTAGCAAGAAGAAATTGTTTGAGAAAATTAATTATTTTATGAAATAATCTTGGATCGTGGATGGTAAAACTCCAATATCATTAATTTCTCTTGTGGATGCATAGCTACTGTGATTTGTTATGAACACCCGCTAAATGAGCGTATCCGTATTCTTCTCCGGCTTGAAGATCTGTTTAACAAGATTGATTTCTTCTCTACAAAAGATACCGCTACCGAACATCATGCTTCCCTCATCGCACTTTTTGAGGTTCTTGAAATAACCAGTCGCGCGGACATTAAATCAGATTTATTGCAAGAGCTCGAGCGGCAGAAACAAATCCTTGAAATGTTGCGAAAAAATCCAGAGGTATCGGAGACAGTACTGGATAGTGTACTTAGCGACATAAAAATCACCTTCCGGGAAATGCTCGATTTTCCAGGAAAAGTGGGAGAACATTTGCGTGAAAATGAATGGTTAATGGCAATCAAACAGCGCATTGCGATACCGGGCGGATGCTGCGTGTTTGATTTGCCATCCTATCACTACTGGCTGAATCTCGACCCTACGCATCGCCATAAAGACTTCGATGAATGGCTAACACCATTCCAACCCATCCGTAACGCTTTTGGAATTGTGCTGTACTTATTGAGAAAAAGCGGCAGAACCCAGCAGGTTATCGCAAATCAAGGCATCTTCCAGCAAACGGGATCGGAATATACAGCACATATGTTAAGACTTAACTTGAGTGATCAATTGCCTTGCATTCCGGAAATCAGCGCCAACAAATACGCGCTCAATATCCGTTTCATCCCAATGCATGCCAGTCAAAAAAATAAAGTTTACGAAGGTGACGTCAAATTTGAACTCACCTTCTGCAATTTATAGCATGACCAGAAGACACCATTCTTTTACAGTGCTCTTTCACTCGAAGTAATACCTTGTTGTTCTACCGGTACAGCTTATCCTTGATAAGCTGTACCGGTATACTACCGCACAATCCTACTGAACAATTTCGCTTGATCGATTGCGAAAATTAACGGTCATAGTCGCTGCGAGGTTATCCTAATGCGATACGGCTATTAATCTGTCCCAGCGATTGCTCAACCTGATCAACCAAAATAAGACATAATTCACCGTCCTGCAAATTAGACAACGCTGCATCAATTGCAATTGACTCTCCAACTATTTCACTAATTTTTTGCGTGCGTTTGGCATTCCCCAAACCCTCACGCAATAAAGTCAATACTTCCCCATCGGCACGGCCACGCTGACATTGATCCTGATACAGCACCACTTCATCAAACGCATCGCCCAGGATTCTTGTCTGCTGACGAATATCCTCATCACGCCGGTCACCTGCTGCGCTAATAACCACCGAGCGTTTTTTTGATGGAATATTATCGATAGCGCTAACCAATGCCTGAATGGCATCCGGATTATGCCCGTAATCCGCAATCAGAGTAGCGTTGCGATAATTGAAAAGATTGAAACGGCCTGGCGCAGTCTGTGTATCGCTCACAAAATCTGACACGCCCGCATGAATTACCTTCCATTCCAAGCCAAGCGCCCAGCCGGCACCAACGGCGGCCATCACATTTTCTATTTGAAATTTGATACTACCGTTTTTGGTCAAAGGGATTTCGTTCAATGGTATGCGGTATTCACCGGTTTCACCGGCAGCAACGACACAGCCGCCTTCTACATAAATAGCTCGTTTATGCTGTGCGCGATGCATAGCCAGCACTGGATGATGTTTATCATGCGCAAAGAAAATGACCGAACCGGGACAATGATCAGCCATACTGACCACCAGCGGATCAGCCGCATTAAGCACTGCAAAGCCGGTGCCCGGCGCCACATTTTGCACAACAACCCGCTTGACCACCGCTAATTCTTCCGCCGTATTGATATAAGCCATACCAAGATGATCGCCCATACCGATATTGGTCACCACGGCAACATGACAGCGATCAAACCCCAAACCTTCGCGCAACAGCCCGCCACGTGCCGTTTCTAAAATAGCCGCATCGACATCTGGATGAAAAAGGATATTCCTCGCACTTTTCGGACCGCTGCAATCACCGGTATCAATGCACTGCCCGTCGACATAAACGCCATCGGTGCAAGTTACACCGACACGTTTTCGATCTTTTTGCAAAATGTTGGCAATTACACGGGTTGTCGTTGTTTTACCATTGGTGCCGGTAACGGCTATTACCGGAATGCGCGCATCTTCTCCTTGGGGAAACATGTAATCGATAATGGCTTCCCCTACAGCACGCCCTTTACCATACGAAGGCTGCAAATGCATACGCAAACCGGGTGCGGCATTCACTTCAATAATGCCACCCCCTTGATCCTCCAGGGAATTCATCACATTATCGCAAACCACATCGATACCGCAGATATCCAATCCAACTACTTTTGCAGCCGCAATCGCACGCGCAGCCAGCTCGGGATGCACATCATCGGTCACATCCGTCGCTGTGCCTCCCGTTGATAAATTGGCATTTTTACGCAATACGACGCGCATGCCTTTAACGGGAACTGATTCAGCTGTCAATCCTTGCGCCGCTAAGTACGCTAAAGAAATTTCATCCAGATGAATCTTTGTTAACGAAGAAACATGCCCCTCACCACGCATCGGATCACGATTGATTTGCTCCACCAGTTCAAAAATGCTATGCATACCGTCGCCAATAACTTGCGGAGGGTCGCGCCGTGCAGCAGCAGCCAACTTATTTCCGACAACCAGCAAGCGATAATCGTGCCCGGGAATATAACGCTCCACTAAAACATTATCGCTAATTTCAGTCGCAATCATAAAAGCTGCTTTTACCTGCTCGGCAGTGACAAGATTGACCGTTACCCCTTTACCCTGATTGCTGTCTTGCGGTTTTATCACGACCGGAACGCCAATTTCGCAGGCTGCCACCCATGCATCATCGGCATTCGTTACCTCCCGGCCTTGAGGCACCGGTATACCCGCCGCATGCAACAAGGTTTTCGTCAATTCTTTATCCTGCACAATTGATTCAGCAACAGCACTGGTTCGATCACTCTCAGAAGCTTGAATACGCCGTTGTTTGCTACCCCAGCCGAATTGCACCAGACTGCCTTCCGTCAAACGACGAAACGGAATACCGCGCGCCATTGCCGCTTGAACGATAGACCCCGTACTCGGTCCCAAGCGAATATCTTCATTAAGCTCGCGCAAACGACGCAGAGCGCCTGTTAAATCAAAAGCGGTATCCTCGATAGCCGATAGACATAGAACCTGAGCCAGATCGAAAGCCAGCCGTCCCACTTTCTCTTCACTATATCCGACGACAACCCGATAAGTATCTGCTTCAGGAGTTCGCACCGTACGGCTGAATGTTACCGGGCAACCAGCTTGTACTTGCAGGCCTAGCGTGGCAAATTCAAGCACATGAGCTATCGTCACCGTCTCATGATGACCGGCGGTTTGAAGTAAGGAAATTCCAGGAAAACGCTCGCGTAACCGCGCTTCAAAATCAGGAATACTATCAATATTGTTCTCAAATCCTTCACAAAAGACAGTAGCTTCAATAGAAGTATGCTGACTCCATAAATTAGGCCCGCGCAAAGTGCGCATACGTAAGACTTTCATAACTTAATCCCTTGAGTTTGTAATCCGGCAGAAAGATTCTGATTTTCGGGTTTGTATTTATCTTGACTAAAACCAAATGTTTCAATTCCAACACGTATGAGATCAGGTTCAATACCTAATGCCCAAGCAGCGGCCACCGCCGCCAAAATATTTTCTATCGCTTGTATGCTTTTCGCCCCGCCTTCCGCAGATATTTTGCGCAAATTAATCAATAACAATTCGCTGGAACCAGAAATCAGCACAATTCGGTTATTGCGCACAATAACCGCACGTTTGCCTTGTGTCGGACCCGTTCCGTTAGCACGATGCTGAGCAATCACAGGAAGATCCGGCTCTATGCTGAAATAAATAACTTCGCCGTGACACAATTCAGCCATCTCCACCAGCATGTCATCTTTTGCATTGAGCACTGCGGCACCGATCGGCAGCTTCACATCTTTTTCCACATCGTCAATCGCTGCAGCCGTTGGTGTTACAACATCGACTTGTGAGCGCAATACGGTATAAACTTGCTTGCGGGTTTCAATGCCATGCCGTCCAAAATGACAAGCAGGTTCAGCATTTGTAATCACACCGACCTGACAGCTATCATAAGCCAATCCTTCATTCAATAGCGTGTCGAATCCATTCTCAAAAACAGCGGCCTCAACGGTCGGATTCAACAATGTGCGATTGGCCGCCGCCCAATTAGCGCTGTTGTTTTTATCGATTTGCCGGTAATCCAGATAAAGCCCTTTGCTACATGCCAAGCCAGTCTGTTTACCGGAGAGAATCAGCAATCTGGCAACAAGGTAAGCCACCGGCGTTTTGCCATAGCTTCCGGAAACTCCAACGATAGGAATGCGGCCATTTTCTCGATTCGGAAACAAGTGATCGACGATTGCTTTTCCAACAGGTCGCGGCGTGCCGACTGCCGGCTTGATATGCATCAGCAAGCTTGGCCCCGCATTCACTTCAACAATAGCGCCATCTTGTTCATTCAACGGCCGTGAAATATCGCTGGTAACCAGGTCAATCCCGGCAATATCCAGACCGATAACGCGCGCCGCAAGTGATGCAATAGCCGCGGTGCTCGGATGAACTTGATCCGTGACATCGAAGGCGTGATTTCCATTGCGCTGAATCAAAACTGTGATACCGGCCGGCACGATGGAGTCACGTTGATAGCCTTGCCGCGCAATTTCTATTTGCGCTGCGCTATCCAAACGGATCAAATTGAGCGGATGATCTTCCGTCAATCCGCGCCGCGGGTCAGAATTGATTTGCGATTCGATCAGATCAGCGATCGTTGAAACGCCATCTCCCACAACGGATACCGAATCACCGCGCGTGGCGGCGACAAGACGATCGCCCACAATCAATAAGCGATGTTCAGTGCCTGGGATATAACGCTCAACCAATACCCCGCTGCCCTCTTTTAATGCTACGTGATAGGCCGATTCGATTTCTTTGCGCTGGCTCAGCTCAATGAAAACGCCACGTCCATGATTACCATCGCACGGTTTTACAACAACCGGCATGCCGATATCATTCGCTGCTTCCCAAGCAGCTTCAGCGCTCTCGACCATACGCCCTTCCGGCACTGGAACACCACAAGATTGCAGCAACGATTTCGTCAAATCCTTATCGCGGGAAATGCTCTCGGCTACGGCCGGCGTACGATCAGTTTCTGCGGTCCATATGTGACGACAGCGCGCACCATGACCCAACTGCACAAGATTTCCCTTGGCGATCAACCGGATGGCCGGAATATTGCGAGCAACGGCCGCATCCACAATGCAAGCAGTAGAAGGCCCAAGCCACAGTGAATCGACGAGATCGCGTATGCGCTGAATAGCGCCATCGACATCATAAAACGGCTTGCGCGCTTGCTGAAAATTCATTGCAGCCAACACCAGCTCACGCGCCGAATACAAAGCCGCTTTGGTAATTTCCGCGTGCCATGCGCTTAATGCGACTTTATAAACACCACGCACCGAAGTTTCGCGAGCCCGGCCAAAACCGCCGCGCATACCCGCCAAATTCTGAAGCTCCAGCGTGACATGCTCAAGAATATGACACGGCCATGTACCTTCCTTGACGCGACGTAAAAAACCGCCGCGTTCTTCATAGCTGCAACGATGCTCTATTAGGGATGGCAACCATTCCGACAGTCGTTCATAAAAACCCGGGATCTTATCGGAGGGAAAGTCTTCAAGTTCACCAATATCCACTGTGGCTTCAAGAGCGGGATAATAAGTCCACATGTTCGGGCCATTCAAGTGCTTTATTTCAAGAAATTTAATATCTTTAGAACTATTGCTGCCTAAATTTAAAGAGTCAGACATGGCATTTGAATCAGAAAGAAGAGATGCTATTAACGCTAGTCCAATTAATAGGTTTACAAAAAACAAAACAATTTTCAGTTACATCTTTCTGCCATTCCTGGAAAAATCTCCGGGAATTTAAAATTAGCCGTTAAATATCATAAATATATTTCAGTATTCAGATTATCTGAAATCCAATATCGAGCATAAAACGATCAACACCCTTCGATTGAACAGCTCTTTCTGTTGACAAAAATTTGCTTAGACTCAGAATATATGATTGTTTATTTAATGCTTTTACCATTACTTACTACAGGTGATTCTTGGAAGATATGCCGCTGTACATCATGCTAATCACATTAGCGTTTTTACTTGTTTTATCAGGCTTCTTTTCTCTATCCGAAACCAGCATGATGGCGATCAACCGCTATCGTTTGCGGCACCTTGCCAAGCAAGGCCATCGCGGCGCCCGGTTGACCATAAAACTGCTCAACAATACCGACCGGCTATTAGGCGTCATTCTTCTCGGCAACAATTTATTGAACACGGCATCGGCAACCTTGGTCGCCATTATCATCGCCACTCTTTTCGCGCACGATGACTTTGCGTTATTAATGGGAACGATCGCCGTGACTTTCGCCATTCTGGTATTCAGTGAAATCACCCCAAAAGTCATCGCCGCTGCTTATCCTGAGCGGATTGCGCTGGCGGCAAGTTATGTGCTAACGCCTTTGCTGATTATTTTTTATCCCATTGTATGGTTTGTTAATTTATTTGTTAGCGGATTGCTGATCCTGTTCCGGCTAAAACCCCAAAAAGGCGAACTCGAGCAAAAAATCAGTACCGAAGAACTGAAAACATTGGTGCTGGAAGGCGGGCATTTCATACAGCACAAGCATCAAAGCATGCTATTGAACTTGTTCGATCTCGAAACCATCACTGTTGACGACGTCATCGTGCCGCGCAGCCAGATCGAGGCGATTGACTTGAATGCGGACGATGACGTCATTCATTCGCAATTGCTGACTTGCCACCACACCCGTTTACCGGTCTACCGTGAACGCATGGATAATATTGTCGGTATCGTGCATGTGCGGAAGGTGTTGAATCAAATGCAAGGAGGAAAAATAACCACCGCCACGCTGGAAAAAGTCATGCGCGCCCCCTACTTCATTCCCTCCGGCACATCGTTGTTTTCTCAACTGCAGCTATTCCAGGAAAACCAGAAAAGGGTTGGTTTGGTCGTGGATGAATATGGTGAATGGATGGGATTGGTTACGCTAGAGGATATCATTGAGGAAATTATCGGTGAATTTACAACGCAGGCGCCGACCCGGGTCGGCATTTTTCAAAAGCAGGAAGACGGCAGCATCCTTGTTGAAGGAAGCGTTTTATTACGCGAATTAAACCGTAAGCATGGCTTTCAATTTCCGTTAGACGGACCGAAAACTCTAAATGGCCTGATTCTCGAATATTTCGAGGATATTCCCGAAGCGGGGACAAGCCTTAATATTGCCGGTTATCCACTGGAAGTGATTCAAACCAAAAATCGCACAGTGAAAACTGTTAAAATTTTCCCTGTTCTGGCGCCGGCGGACGCGGGAGCCGGACAGCCCGAATCATCAAAGTAAACATTAAGACCGGCGCCACCCCGTTTTTTTGCGCGGATTACGACACCTCAACAATCCGGGTTGGACGAGAATAATAAAAGCGGTTATTCTGTCGCCCGGCAAATGCCGGAAGAAATTTCCCATCATAGCGCCCATAGCTCAGCTGGATAGAGTACCGCCCTCCGAAGGCGGGGGTCGCACGTTCGAATCGTGTTGGGCGCGCCAATCATCTATCAGGAAATTCATTGCTCAAATAGATTAAATACAAATTTAATTTGATTTTTAAGACAACCGGTCGTATTATTCCTATATGCCAAAATCAAGTAAAAAAGAATTTAATCGAGAAGGCCTGCTGAATCAAGGCGTTGTTTTTTTTATGAACCAAGGCTATCACGGTACCGGCTTACAGGAGATTCTCGATGCGGTCAATGTCCCCAAAGGTTCTTTTTATAACTACTTCAACAGCAAAGAAGAATTTGGCGCGGCGGTCATCCAGCATTATATCGAGCCGTTTATTTTGCGGTTATCTGCACATATTCAGCAATCTGATTCCGATGCACTGGGTGCTATCCGGCGCTATTTTGATGAACTTATTGTGGAACTTGAAGAAAACAAATTTAAAGGAGGCTGTTTGCTGGGCAGCCTCATGGGAGAAATTGGCAGCACCAGCGACATATGTCAGCAATCATTGCAATCAGCAATCGCACGATATCGCGATTTATTGCAGTCCGGCCTGGCCCAAGCGCAGCAACAAGGAACTATCAGAGCGGACAAAACTCCCGAAGAAATGGCTGATTTATTGATCAACACGTGGCAAGGCGCGCTGCTGCGAATGCAAATAGAAAAATCATCCGCGCCCGTCAAGCAATGCTGCCACGATTTATTGGATGATTTTTTTATACGGTAGTTATTTTTTTAGCATTTAAGAATACGACCGGTCGTTTTTAATCAAAATGAAAGGAGAAAGATATGCCGAAATATATTATTGAACGTGAAATTCCCGGTGCTGGTTCGTTCACGCCCCAAGACCTCCAAGCCATTTCGCAAAAATCCTGTGCTATTCTCAACAGCATGGGACCGAGCATCCAATGGATGGAAAGCTATGTCACCGATGATAAAGTGTATTGCCTCTATCTTGCACCAAACGAAGCCGCTATTCGAGCACACGCGGAACAGGGCGAATTCCCTGTCACCCGTGTCGCGCAAGTTCGATCCGTGATTGATCCCACTACGGCTGAATAGCCGCGATAAATTTCTTGTTAACCTGATAATCAACATTTTTTACGGAGGCAGATATGTACACCCGAGTTATTATTTTTCCCTTTTTGATTACGGTTCTGGCTGCCGCAAGTCCTGCATGGGCTACAGCTGAAAAAGAAAGTGGCCAATCACATGCTCCGGTATCCGGCGCGACGCAGCAACTTGATTCGAAGAAGCCACACGCTCCCCGTTTACAGAGCCTCGGCAAGCACGCATTCCCTGTCAGTACAAGCAATTCATTAGCACAGCAATACATCAATCAAGGACTCAATCTCGCATATGGATTCAACCATGCCGAAGCGCGCAAAGCATTCCGCGAAGCAGCCCGGCTGGATCCCGGGCTTGCGATGGCGTATTGGGGACAAGCACTGGTACTCGGCCCGAATATTAACGTCATGATGGAACCAAATGAAGAACCCCAGGCACTGGAAATCATACAACAAGCCAAATCTCTGATGATACGAGCTTCCGAGAAGGAGCAGGCACTCATCAACGCACTGGAGAAACGTTACTCGGGTAAAGCCGAGCACAGAACAACGAATGACAAGGCCTATGCGGCAGCGATGCGTGATGTGCATCAACGCTTTCCGGATGATCCGGACATTGCAATGCTATACGTCGAATCGATGATGGATCTGCGGCCGTGGGGTTATTGGATGTTGGATGGCACACCCTATGAGGGCACTGCCGAAATCGTCGCACTCACGGAAGAAGTATTGCGGCGCTACCCAGAACACCCCGGCGCCTTGCACATGCATATTCACTTAATTGAACCGACATCGACGCCGGAACGCGCCGAGAAATCGGCTGATACGCTGCTTAAATTAATGCCGGAAGCAGGACATATGATTCACATGGCGTCGCATATTTATCAACGCGTCGGCCGCTATGCCGATTCGATCAAAAGCAATCAAATGGCTATCGCGGCGGACGAGTCTTACATCGCACAAGATCATGCCCACGGCTTATACCCGATGGTTTACTACCCGCACAATATTCACTTTCTCTGGTTCGCGGCGACATCGGATGGACAAAGCAAGCTTGCAATCGAATCGGCAAAAGAAACCGCCCGGAAAATCGATGATGACGTGCTGAAAGCCATTCCGCTGACGGCAGTTTTCCGCGTGACGCCGTATTGGGCGTTGGCAAGGTTTGGGCATTGGCAGGAAATCCTTGATCTCGCCCCGCCGCCATCGACCAGTGCCTTCTTGACCGGCAGCTGGCATTATGTGCGCGGCCTCGCGCTGGTGGCCACGAAACAGTTGCAACAAGCTGAGCAGGAACTTATGTTGCTGCGCAAAATCTTGGCAGATCCACGGCTAGACCACCCTTTATTGTCGAAAAACACTTCGAGTACAGTGCTTCGCATCGCTCCGGAGGTACTTGCTGGCGAAATCGCCGCCGCGCGAGGGCAATTCGATCAGGCCATTGCATATCTTGAAAAAGCGGTTCGGCTGGAAGATGCTTTGATCTATACCGAACCGGCGGAATTTCATCAACCGCCGCGGCTATCGCTCGGTGCTATCTTGCTGGAATCAGGCCGGGCGGAAGAAGCAGAAACGGTTTTTTGGGAAGATCTGCGCCGCAATCGCAATAATGGCTGGGGGCTTTACGGCTTAATGCAAGCCATGCGCGCGCAAAAAAAGGATGATCAAGCGGCTTTGATCGAAGCACGCTTCAAAAAAGCCTGGGAACGCGCCGATGTGACGCTGACCGCGCCCCGTTTCGGGTACCAAGTCAGGTAATCAGCGCCAAGCCGTTATCCGGACAGATTCTTGGCACCGGGTAATGCTAAACTATGCGCTTTATCGGACTACGCAACCTGGAAATTTGAATTGTTTACCGGAATCATAGAAGCCATAGGCGTCATTGCCAGTATCCAGGCCTGTGAAAAAGATCAAGGCGGTTTGTCATTGACCATTTCCACGCAACAGCTGGATCTGAGCGATGTCACGCCTGGCGACAGCATTGCGGTGAATGGCGTGTGTCTGACGGTAACCGCATTGATGCATGATGCGTTTTCAGTCGACGTTTCCGAGGAAACATTGAGTTGCACCGTTGGACTGGATCGACCCGCCGCTTGCGTCAATCTGGAAAAAGCCATGCGCCTGTCGGACAGGCTCGGCGGGCATCTAGTCAGCGGCCACGTCGATGCCGCCGGTGTCGTGGTGAAAGTGGAACACATCGGAGAATGCGTCGAGCTGGTCATCCGCGCGCCCCAATCCGTTGTCCGCTACCTTGCACACAAAGGTTCCATAACCGTCAACGGTGTCAGCCTGACGATCAATCGGATTGAAGATCATACGTTCTCCGTCAATCTCATTCCGCATACTTTGGCAATGACAAATCTGAAAGAACTCACTCCGGAAATGCGGGTAAATCTGGAAACCGACATGCTGGCGCGTTACGTGGCCAGGTTACTGAATCTTGAAGACAGTCAGGATTGATTGAATATGACTATCAGTGCAATCGAGGATATTGTCGCCGACCTCAAACAAGGCAAAATGGTCATCCTGGTCGATGAAGAAGATCGCGAAAACGAAGGCGATCTGGTTCTTGCCGCCGATTTTGTGTCATCGGAAGCGATCAACTTCATGGCGACTCATGGGCGCGGCTTGATTTGCCTGACCTTGACCGAGGAGCGTTGTCATCAGCTGGATTTACCGCTGATGGTATCAGCCAACCGCGCGCCGCTGGGCACCAACTTCACTCTTTCCATCGAAGCCGCCAGCGGTGTCACGACCGGTATTTCCGCCGCCGATCGTGCGCGGACGATACAAGTCGCCGTCAAAGCCGATGCCAAACCGCACGACATCGTGCAACCGGGCCATATCTTTCCGCTGATGGCGCAAAAAGGCGGCGTGTTGGTGCGCGCCGGTCACACCGAAGCCGGTTGCGACTTGGCCAGGATGGCCGGTTTGACAGCCGCCTCGGTGATTTGTGAAATTTTGAAAGAAGATGGCAGTATGGCGCGCTTGCCGGATCTGATGGCATTCGCGCAAAAGCATCAGCTCAAAATCGGCGCTATCGCGGATTTGATTCAATACCGTAGCCAAACCGAAAGCCTGGTCACTCGTGTGGCGGAGCGCGCTATCCAAACCGTGCATGGCGAATTTCTGCTGACAGCGTATCGCGACGAAATTGCCAATACCGCTCACTTGGCCTTGGTCAAAGGTAAAATCAATCCGGCAACGGAAACACTGGTGCGCGTGCATGAACCGCTGTCGGCCGTCGATCTGCTCGATATCCATGATCACACGCACTCCTGGAGCACTCATGACGCCATGAAACTGATCGCAGAAGCCGGACGGGGTGTTATCGTATTGCTGCATCGCAAAGAAAGCCCGGCGAAACTGATTGAGCGAGTGCAATCAAAGGAAACACATGCTTCCGCTCAACTCAAACCGGATTTACGCGACCATGGCATAGGCGCGCAAATACTGAAAGATCTTAACGTCGGAAAAATGCGATTGATGGCGGCACCCAGAAAAATGCCCAGCGTCACCGGGTTCGGTCTGGAAGTAACCGGCTACGTGGAAGCACCTAAGCTATAATTCACATCTTGATCGCTTGGGAAGCGCTGAAAAGATAGCAAGCGATAATCAGGCAAGGCGAAATCCGGTGAGAAAGCATAATTCACATGGCGTAAATGCGCATTTTGAGCCTGATTTCAACGCCGCTTGAACGAGCGCAATCGTTTTTCAGAGCCTCCCTTGAGAAATAAGCGCAATTGATTAATAGACAACCAGGAATTAGACATGCCGTACTATGACGATATACTTGAATTCGAACAAAACTTGGATGGTTCCGATCTGCGCATCGGCATTGTCATGAGCCGCTTTAACATCGATATCGGCGAAGGTTTGCTCGGCGCCTGCACGGCGGAACTAAAAAGAAATGGTGTGCTGGATTCCAACATCCTGATCGCAACCGTGCCCGGCGCACTGGAAATTCCATTGACACTGAAGCGGATGGCCATGTCCGATCAATTCGACGCCCTGATTGCACTGGGCGCGGTAATCCGCGGCGACACGTATCATTTTGAGATAGTCGCCAATGAATCGGCGCGCGGCTTGGTCACGGTACAACTGGAAGCGGAAATTCCCATCGCTAATGGCATATTAACCACCGATGACGAAGATCAGGCGATTGCCCGGATGAGTGCCAAAGGCATGGAATCCGCACAAGTTGCGCTGGAAATGGCCAATTTGCATATCAAAATTGATGAAATCGACTTATGAGCAGCGCAGTGACTGAAATTGACCCATCCACCGGCAACAAAACGGAAAAACACAAAAGCCGCCGCCGCATAGCGCGTGAATTTGCCTTGCAAGGTATTTACCAATGGCAGGTAGCCGACGGCACGGCAAGCTTCATTGAGCAGCAGCTGCGCGAATCCGACGAATTCAAACATGTCGATGACAAGCATTTCGTTCATGTGCTGCACGGTGTACTACAACACGCAGAAGAATTGGAGAAAATCATCCTGCCGCATTTGGATCGCGCCTTAAATGAATTGAGTCCGGTCGAATCAGCGATTCTGCTATTGAGCACGTTCGAATTGATCCATCACCCGGAGATCCCCTATCGCGCCATCATCAACGAAGCGATTGAGCTGGCCAGAACTTATGGCGGCAGCGACGGTTACAAGTATGTCAACGGGGTGCTGGACAAATTGGCTATTCAGCTCCGCCCCGTAGAGGCCACCACACCAAGAACAGTAAAACATCGCCCATAAGCCAAAGAAAGCCGCATGGTTTCGGAATTCGACATTATCCGCAACTATTTCAAGCGGCCCGTGACCGATGCACGGCTTGGAATCGGCGACGATGCGGCGCTCATCACCAGCACAACCGGAGCCGAATTGGCCTTATCAACGGACACCCTGGTAAGCGGCCGGCATTTTTTTGCCGATGCGGATCCTTACAAACTCGGTTACAAATCCCTGGCGGTTAATCTGTCCGACATGGCGGCGATGGGCGCCAAGCCGCGCTGGACCTTACTGGCATTGACGCTGCCGGAAGCACTGGCAAATCCGGATACAAGCTGGCTGGCGGAATTCAGCAAGGGTTTTTTCGCCCTTGCCGACCAGTACCAGGTGGGATTAATCGGCGGCGACACCACCGCCGGACCACTGAACATTGGCGTGCAAATCATCGGTGAAGTCCCAGCGGGACTGGCTTTACGGCGTAGCGGCGCGCAACCGGGCGACGACATTTGGGTCTCCGGTACGCTGGGTGATGCTGCGTTGGCGCTGAAACATGAATTACAACAGATAGTGCTGGCGCCGGAAGAAATCGCACAATGCATGCCGGCATTATTAACGCCGACAGCCAGGGTGGAATTGGGGCAGCGGCTGATTGGTCTGGCGCATAGCGCTATTGATATTTCCGATGGCTTAATGGCGGATTTGGGACATATTCTCGCCGCCTCGGAAAAAGCCGCCAGCATCAATATCACGGACATACCCTGCTCCGCGGTACTAAAAAAATACTGGCGGCAAAAATTCGCCGCCGATTGCCTGCTGGCGGGCGGTGACGATTACGAGTTATGCTTCACGGCAGCGGAAACAAAGCGCCATGAGATCACCGCGCTCTCACAGGAATTGGCTATTCCGCTGACCCGCATCGGTCAAATTCATTTGGGCGCGGGATTGATCGTAAAAGACGCGCAAGGACATGCAATAACAACGGAAATCACGGGATATGACCACTTCAACACCTGAGACTGACCACTTACCAGACGACTTTGCTGCACCGCAATTCCAGCCGGATATCTATTTTGTCTACAGTCATGCAGCCTCGCTCATTGCATTCTCCGGCGGAGCAGGGCTCAGCCGGATAGCCCCGGGCACAGTAGGCACGTTGGTGGCGTTTCCGTTATTCTGGTGGCTCAATCATTACCTGAATCCGGTTTATTTTCTCTTGCTGATCGACATCATGTTCATCGTCGGTATCTGGGCCTGCGGCCTCTGCGGCAAGGCGCTGGGCGACCCCGATCATGGCGGTATGGTCTGGGATGAAACCGTGGCATTTTTACTGGTGCTGTACTTTACGCCCGACGACTGGACATGGCAGCTTGCGGCCTTCATCCTGTTCCGCTTCTTCGATATCGCAAAACCGCAACCGATCCGCCATTTCGATAACCGCCTGACCGGCGGATTCGGCGTCATGTTCGACGATATGGTGGCAGCCTTCTTTACGCTGCTTTGTTTGGCCGGGTGGAAAGCTTGGGTTTTATCGGAAACCTATTTCTAGGAGGCTCTGAAAAACTACTGAGTGAGACTAGTGCTTCTCATCAAACAACCAGATTCAAATTCAACCAAAATCCGTAGAAAATTAATGGTATCGAATCTTTCAGGAGTTTTGTAAAAAGGTATTTGGCAAAATTTAATGGCGTTCCTGAACATATCTTCTACCTGTATCTAGAAACTGAATTTCGTTTTAATCATCATCGCGATAGTCTTATCATACCATTCTCAAATATACGACTACCCCCCTCTTTAGCCTCCTAAAACCCTTATCTATTAAGATCTTAGCTCGATATTTTAAGAATGAGCTTGCTTTAAGCACTCGCATCAGTCATGATTTTAGATTAGAAATAAAATAATCATTAATTAAACCATGCAATGAACATACCTAAGTTTCGCTCTATTTTCACATCTGCATCCAAACAAGAACGAATTAACAATTTTGAAAATTATTGGCTCTTTACTCAGCAGCACAATGGCGAACTGCTGGAAGAGGATAAAGATTTAGTAAATAAGCGTAATAAATTCAAATATTTCCATGATAATCCGGTTCGGTTAAGAGTGCCACTAGCTAATCCTGATGCTTTCTATCGCAATTATGTTGCTATGCAAGATGATCCCAAGACTTTGGATAACATGACTCTAATGTTAACTGGTATGTATAAATTCGCTCGGCATGAGTGGGTTGGTATTAAAGGTGCTTGGGATGCAGTACCAGATATGGATAATTCGCACTCAATTGAAGATAAGATTAGTCGTGTGCATTTGGCAGAAGAGTTTTGTCATGTTCGTTTGTTTGATGAAATGTTGCGTACTTGTGGTTTGAATAAAATAGAGTGGGTGCCGTTAAGTCCGATTAAAGAAAAAATTTATGAGCAGTTTCCTAAGCTACCTGACTTCTTACTAGATACACCCGCTTTTGTGACGGAATTAATGGGAGTTACTTACTATTGCCACTTAAATCGTTTGATTGACGAATTATTTGTAGATGAACCAGAAGTTCGAATGCGCCTAAAAGAACTACTAGATGAAATTACCATAGATGAAGTAGCTCACGTTGGACAGCGTAGAAATTTCATTGGCCCTACCGGGATACGAGTTTCTAAATGGCTAGTTAAGCCATTTTACAAAATGTTTTTTAATGATATTCCAGAGGTTGGCATATTATTTGACGTAAACCAAATGATTAGAGATGGGGAGTCTTTTGATTTCAATCAATTACCTGATTACATTATCGAGAAGAGCTGGATTCCTTCTTACTGTAAGGTTTAAAAGTTTGTAATTCGAAAGCGACTATACCTGTTTAAAGAGCTTATTTTTAAATTATATTTAGCTCATCTTTCCTGACGTTCTGATTACAAAGCGTAATCTAAAATATTCACCATCTAAAAATCAATCGCTTACAATGCTTGCCAGAAATATAAACAGTCTTACACTGAATGGTTTGTTGCTGGCTAAAACCACCGATGCCGGTAGCCTCATTCGTGTTTATTTCTGGGCGGAAGATGTACCGATTGCGCAGATGGATACGGAATTGACCTATTTGTATGCCGACCATCCCGATACGCCGAGGATCGGCACCAACAGCAGCGCACCATCGTATGGCAATGGAACAATGATGCCTTTGGCAGCCGATGCCTAATGAAAACCCAGACGGCAATGGCACGCCAATCACTGTGAATCTGCGTTTTCCCGGTCAGTAATTTCCGCGATTATGATCCGAAAATCGGGTGGTACTTGGAGAGTGATCCGATCGGATTGACAGGTGGGTTGAATACTTTTGGGTATGTGGAGCAGCATCCACTAACTGGTACTTTAGTAGGTGGCAAGTATAGATATCCCATTTGGCTCAGCAGGAACACCAGTCTTGCTCAGAAGTGTGGTCAAGATTGTTCGATTGATCGTTTATCCTTATACTTCAAAAAACTACTGAGCAAGGTTCGATTGCATTATCACTTGCCCAGCTAGTTATTCAGTGCCTCCCGGCTCACTACCTCAACAGCATCGATTCAATCGACCTTTGTCGCCGTAGCGCGCTTCCTGCCGTTCGCGAAAGAATTCCTCGTAGGTCATGATGGTGCGATCGGGATGCACGCTTTTCATATGTTCGACATACGTGCCGTACTCCGGCACTCCGACCATCAACCGTAGGCTTTGGGTGAGATGACGAAAAGTCAGTGTCAGTGTGTTGTACATATTCCAATCTCCATTATTTATTATTGACAGTTGCATAAACGGGTAGCAGTTCGAACGGCGCTTCCTGTGCGGTTGAGTGTTGAATCATGCGCGCTTGTAGCACGGTTCGGATGCCGAACAGCAACATGCTGATCAGCACCGTCATGAACAATCCCGCCAAGGTAGTATTGACATAATCGTTGAAAATCACCTGCTGCATTTGCTCCAGTGACTTCGCTGGCGCCAGCACGATGCCTTCTGCTACTGCATCCTGATATTTCTCCGCATGTGCGAGAAAGCCGATGCGCGGGTTATCGTGAAAAATCTTTTGCCAAGCCGCAGTCAGCGTACAAACGCACACCCACACCACCGGAATCGCGGTGATCCAGGCAAAGCGGTCGAGCTTCATCTTGAACAGCACGCAAGTGCATAGAATCAACGCAATGCCAGCGAGCATCTGGTTAGCGATACCGAACAGCGGCCACAACGTATTGATACCGCCCAGCGGATCGATCACGCCTTGATACAGAAAATATCCCCAGCCGAATACGCAGATGCCGGTAGCAATCAAGTTGGCCGCCAAAGAATCGGTACGCTTCATCGCCGGCACGAACGAACCGAGCAGATCCTGCAACATGAAACGCCCGGCGCGCGTTCCGGCATCAACCGCAGTCAGAATGAACAAGGCTTCAAACAAAATCGCAAAGTGGTACCAGAATGCCATCATTGCCGTTCCGCCTACCACTTCCGACAAGATTTGCGCCATGCCGACCGCCAATGTCGGCGCACCGCCGGTGCGTGAAATGATGCTATGCTCGCCGACGTTCTGTGCGGTTTGCGTGATCATTTCCGGCGTGATGTAGAAACCCCATTGCGAAATGGTTTGCACCGCCGATTCCGCTGTGGTGCCGATGATCGCCGCCGGACTGTTCATCGCGAAATAAATGCCGGGTTCAAGCGCCGCCGCAGCCACCAGCGCCATGATCGCGACGAACGACTCCATCAGCATCGCGCCGTAGCCGATGAAGCGCGCATCGGTTTCGTTCTGGATCATTTTCGGTGTGGTGCCGGAGGCGATCAACGAGTGAAAGCCGGAAATCGCACCGCACGCTACCGTCACAAACAGAAATGGAAACAAATCGCCCGACCACACCGGGCCGGTGCCATCGGTGAACTGCGTCAGCGCGGGCATTTTCAGCTCCGGCGAAATGATAATGACACCGATGGCCAATCCCGCGATGGTGCCGATCTTCAGGAAGGTCGACAAATAATCACGCGGCGCGAGCAGCAACCACACCGGCAATACCGAGGCGATAAAGCCGTAACCGATCAATGCCCAGGTCAACTGTTCGCCGGTCAACGTGAACATCGCCGCCCATACCGGGTCTTCCTGCACGTATTGTCCGGCAATGATCGACAGCATCAGCAACGCAAATCCGATCAGCGACACTTCGGCAATCGCGCATGGCCGAAAATAGCGCGAGTAAATCCCCATGAACATCGCAATCGGAATCGTCGCGGCGACGGTGAACGTGCCCCATGGCGACTCGGCCAGCGCTTTGACGACGATCAGCGACAGTACCGCGAGCAGGATCAGCATGATGAAGAATGTACCGAACAGCGCGATCATGCCGGGTATGTGTCCTAGTTCGGACTTGATCAGATCGCCGAGCGAACGGGCGTTACGGCGCGTCGATACAAACAGCACGATGAAATCCTGCACCGCCCCGGCGAACACCACCCCGGCGAGTAACCATAACATCCCCGGCAAATAGCCCATCTGCGCTGCCAGAATCGGCCCGACCAACGGCCCGGCCCCGGCAATCGCGGCAAAATGATGACCGAACAACACGTATTTATTGGTCGGTACATGATCCAATCCGTCGTTGTGCTTATGCGCCGGCGTCATACGCGTGGCATCCAGTTTCAACACCCGGTTCGCAATGAACAAACTGTAGAAACGGAATGCGATCAAGTACACGCACACCGCCGCAATGACAATCCAGATCGCACTGATCGACTCGCCACGATTCAGGGCAATCACAGCCAAAGCCGATGCACCAAGAAGGGAAAACAGTAGCCAACCAACCAATCCAACTAACCGATTCATAATTATTCCTGTTAAAAATAAACAAAATTTAAAGCAGAGATAGCAACTTATTTGAAAATAAAGCAGCTCGCTGCTTGTGGCAGGTATTAACTACGCACTTTCAATCTGCATCTCTAAACACGAAGAATTGAACTCGCAGTGTATTACCTCGAATCTTTGATCCATTAAAAGGTAGAGATTATTGAGATTTTGCCATAGCAAACCGAACAGGTGGAAACTGTCGAAGGATCCATGGGGTATAGCGATATTGCCATTCCGCAGCCATACGTCTTGCTTCCTTCAATATTTTGGATGCGCAGACAACCTAGTGAAACTCCGAAAAAGGCAATGAGTAATGGTCAGACAAGGTGAAATTAGGTGAAAAAGCGCAGTCACAGTTTACGAGTAGTCAATGAGCATTTTGAGCCTGATTTAAACACAATAAACGAGCACAGTAGTTTTTCAGAGCTTCTTTAGCTGAGATGGGTTTTGCCGGTTCTGGCGCCACTGGCAAAAATAAGATTGTTTGCCTTAACCATTGAATTCACCAGTAGCCGGTACTCAATACACCTCCTTAGTTAAAGGATTTTCTGCTCAGTCAAAATAAATCAAATCACGATGATGTGAAAATCTGGCGGCATGTGCATGTAATTGGTAAGCTCCGGCTACTTGCAAAATATGCCTTTGGAAGTTGATCCTTTATTTCTTAGTAATGGCGAAGTAGCTCGTCATCAGATTGCGGTAGTTAGGCAGATAGTTAGAAAATAAAGTACCCAGACCCTCAATGTCGTTGCGCCAGTCGCGGTGCAATTCGGCAGCTACGCCAAACCAGCTCATCAATTGCACCCCGGCGGCTTGCATACGTGCCCAAGCGGCATCGCGGGTTACTTCATTGAAAGTGCCGGAAGCATCGGTAACGACGAACACTTCATATCCCTCTTCGATCGCGGATAACGCTGGAAAGGCAACGCAGACTTCAGTTACCACACCGGCAATAATGAGTTGCTTACGGCCAGTTTTTTTGACCGCATTGACAAAATCCTCATTATCCCAGGCATTGATATTGCCGGGACGGGCGATATACGGCGCAGTAGGGTGCATTTCCTTGATTTCCGGAACCAATGGTCCATTGGGACCATCCTCGAAACTGGTGGTCAGGATGGTGGGCAACTTGAAATAATTGCCGCAAGCAGTGATGGCCAATACGTTATTCTTGAACTCATTCGGCGAAAAATCCTGCACCAGCGAAATCAGCCCTGCCTGATGATCCACCAATAGCAAAACAGCATCATCTTTAGAAAGCCGGTTGTATTTGAAAGCCTTGTTCATTGTAGTTCTCCTTTCATGGGTTGTTGTTATGCATTTTGTTCAATACAGCGCATAGAATCGGTCGCTGATGATCTTGCCATCTTTCCAGTGCTGTACCGCCACCTGATCGAATTTTTTGTGACCCAGATCTTTATGCTGGTACTCATAATGCCACTCGGTCATCGTGACGTTTTCTCCTATGGCGGTCGATACGATCTCCGATTTGAGCCATGCTTCAACGCCTTCGAATAATTCGGATTCGCGGGCCTTGGCTTGCTCCAATCCTTTCGCCACCACATCGTTTTTTTCGACCACGATGCAATCGGGATGGTAATACTTGTCCATCGATTCCAAGATTTCACCCTTCAGAATCATCTGATTCAAATCGTTGAGTTTTTCTTCTAGAGTCACTTTTATTCCTAATTCTTTGTTTTTTGCACAGCCTGGGCCTTATCATAACTTTCAATCAACAGCCGGTAATGCAGCATGGGGTAATCAGCATAAAGATCGGCAAACTCTTTGGCTTCTGGTCGATTCCAAGTCACCTGCAATTCCGAAAGAACCGCGAGTGTATCGATAGGAATAACACCGGCCTGCGCAATACGAGCAACGGTTAAGTCCGTAGCCATTTTGCTCCAGTTACCCGAGGCATCCACCACGGCATAAACTTTATAGCCGGCAGCTACTGCGCTGATAGAGGGGAATGCCATGCACACGCTTGTTAATGTCCCGGCAAGGATCAGCGTTTTGCGGCCAGTGGCTTCGACAGCTTTGACAAAATCAGGACTATCCCAAACATTGATTTCGCCGCGACGCCCCACGTATTGCGTATGCGGACGACTTGGTGGATTTCCGGAATCAGCGGACCATTGGGCCATCCGGAACGGAAGCCGACGTAATCACTGGCATCTTGAGCAATGTAGCGACCTTGGCAAGTGCGATAGCATTGCGGCGCAATTCCGGTACCGGCAGGTCCTTGACCAATTGAAACAAGCCGCTCTGATGATCGATCAACAGCATCAAAGTTTCATCGGGATTGATATGACTCATAGTATTCTCCTGTGGATTGATCAAATAAAAAGGTTGCAGCCTAACAGCGAGGCTGATTGGCTAAAGCAATCTATGACGTATGTGCTCGGGATATTCTTCCCATCTTGCCGCTTTGGTAGTCTATCTTGGCCTGGCGAATTTCCTCCGCAGTATTCATGACAAACGGGCCGCTGCCTACGATGGGTTCGTCGATCGGTTCGCCACCCAATAACAGCGCAATGGTATCGGGTTCGCTGCTGATGCGGATATGATCGCCGGTCCGGTCAAACAGACCGACTTTCGCTGTATTGATAGTTTCAGAATTATTGACACGCACCGATCCCTTCAGTACTGCCAGCAAAGTGTTGTAACCATCCGGCACAGCAAGATCGATAGACTGATCGCTGGTCAGACGCAAATCCCATACATCCATCGGCGTAAAGGTATGGGCTGGCCCAGTAGCTTCACCGAATTTTCCTGCAATGACGCGCACCTTGCCTTTATTCTCCGGCAGATCGATGACAGGAATTTGACTGGCCAGGATACTTTGATAGCAGGGTGGCAACATCTTGTCCTTGGCTGGCAAGTTGACCCACAATTGCACCATCTCCAGCACGCCGCCACGCCGCGCGAAGTCGCGGCCGTGGAATTCTTCATGCACCAGGCCGGAAGCAGCCGTCATCCATTGCACATCGCCGGGGCCGATCTTGCCCCCGCCACCGGAACTGTCGCGATGCTCCACTTCACCGCTATACACGATAGTGACCGTCTCAAAACCACGGTGCGGATGTTCCCCAACACCATCGCGCTGTTCAGTCGGTGAAAATTCCATCGGCCCGGCATAATCAAACAATAGGAAAGGACTGATCATCGAGCCCAGCTCCGAATACGAAAACAAGGAACGTACCGGGAAACCGTCACCAACCCAATGTTGATGTACATTTCGTTGAATGCGCAATAGTTTTTTGGCGGATGTTGCAGGTTGTATCATCGGCATGGCTTATTACCCTCCACAAGAACTTTATATTTACGTGATAGATTAATATCACCAGCTTGGATTACAAGTACGCACAAAAAGGATACCGTCAAAAAAGGAGGTTAAAAATGCCAAGCAAAGAAGTTTGCTGCCCTGTCGAAGTTACTTTGAAAGTGATTGGGGGGCGCTGGAAGGTTTTGATTATTCATCAACTATTAAACGGCACAATGCGATTTAACCAGCTGCAAAGAGATTTAACAGGAATTACTCATCGCACCTTAAGCCGACAGCTACGAGAGATGGAGGCAGATCAACTGGTTATGAGAAACGACTTCAACGAGATTCCTCCGCGCGTCGAATATTCGTTGTCACCGTTGGGACATTCACTTAAAACCATTTTGTTTGCGATGGATGAATGGGGAAGAAAATATCATGTTACGACCAGATAAAAGGTGAGTTGTTTTATTGCACTTGGGGGATGTAACTAATTTTGTGTAAATGGTCATTTAGCAGGAAACTGCTCATATTTTTGTGACTACGTACTCCAAATATAACGTGATGTATCGGGCTGATTTGATGGTCAAGGCTGTTAAGTGGGTAAATTGGCTGGAAAAGAGGGATTGATAAAATCGCTTTATAGCTTACGAAAATGAAAAAAGTTATAAGCGATTAGGTTGATTTTCGGAATTTGTTAATCAAGCCAGCGCAATGCATGAGCTTGTGTTCTTATTTTCACAAGAAAATCATATTCTTGTTGAAATAATGCTTACAGTAAATTAATAAGTATGTTATAAGATATTTCTTGCAAGAAATATCTTATAACATCGTGAATTTCTTTTGGGAAACCTTAATAGCTTCCAAACTAATCACAGAGTATGCCAATGAAAAAAAACAATCATGCATCACGAAGTATCGCGTTTCAATCAATCTCAAATTTATTCGTAGTATTTTTCCTATCCGTAACTTCAATCTCATTATCATCAGCAGCACAATATGACGCCAGCGATTACGAAAGCTTGCTCAATGAAACCAAATTAAAGGGCTTTGCTCGAGTATTGATTACCTTGGATGATACGGTCTCGCTCGAAGACATGGCTAGCAAACAGGCTTTGTTAAACACAACAATGAAAAATAAAGCCCAAAACGTACTTGCTGAGCTGGGTCAGAATGTCCTGAAATCGGGGTATTGAAATAACGGTCTTGGTCAGATGGGCGCCTATGTTAACGAAAGCGGTTTGCGCATTTTAGCAGGTAGTAACAATGCAATCTCTTTTACTCGCGATGTGACGCATGCCTATCGGATTAAGGTGGTTGATGATGATGGCAGTCTTGAGGCTATTAAAACTGCAATTAATAATCGTAGTAGCGCAAATGTTGAGATATTTCTGAACGTAGACACCGCTGAGTATGATTTGGATAACTCCGGCAACACCCTATTCAAGCCCTTACCGGCGATGTCAGAGCAAGTGCAGAGTATACTGAACAAGATAAACAACGAGCATTTCGCAAAAGGGATCAGCATTGCGGCCATAGACGAAAATCGCCCCTCCATCAGAGCGAATATCGACCAAAATGCATTTTATGCTCTTATTGAGAGAGAGGATGTCAGAGCAATTCGCCCTGTAGGCTATAGTGATTCCAGAGCAGCACAATGGCCGGAAGAAGTTTTAGAGGCCGCCAAAGAGCACGGTGAAGCGGAAATCGCGATCACCTTGCGCGGCGGCGGTTTCTCTTCAGCAAAAACAGGCTATATGTCATCGGCCGCAATCAAAACTCAAGCCAATGCCAATCAACGTGCTTTTGATGCCATTCTTTCCAGGATTGGGGTTTCCGATTCTTCTGAGAATACATCAACCAATTCGGAAATTGGAATATTTCACATAAAGCTCTCTTTTGAGGCACTAGCAAAATTATATGACAATGCGGATGCGAGAATTCTGAGTATCGAACTAAACAAGCCTGCTGCCTGGACAACACTAATGAATAGCACAGCATTGCTCAATATGTCGACTGCATGGAACGCAGGTTATCGTGCAGCAGGTCAGAGTATTATCGTTATTGATTCCGGTATAAGAAAAAACCATGCATTTTTCACCACAGGCGGAGTGTCCCGGGTTAATCTGGAAGCATGTTTTGGATCTAATGTAACTGACCCGAAGACAGGGATTGCGTATTCAACAATTTGCCCCAGCCCGGACGCTTCTGGCGACAGTCCCTTGAATTTTCCTAATTCCGGAGAACCTTATTCCAATTTGACAGTTTGCAATACATTAGCATCTTTAGACCATAATTGTGGACATGGAACACATGTTGCCGGAATTGCTGCAGGTCGCAAAAGCACAAGCATCACCCCAACAAATTTGCAAGGTGTGGGGCCCGATGCTTCCATTATTTCTGCACAGGTTTTTTCTTATAATAATACTGTTCCCAAAGCCACTGCATTTATCTTGGATGTGCAAAAAGCCCTTCAAACAGTGTATGACAATACTATTCCCGGGGTAAATAATCCTCTTACAGTTAATATGAGTATAGGGGGAGAACATTATCCGGCAACAGCCGGAGCTTGCGATTCATACAGCTCTGCAATTAAGAATCTCATTGTGAATTTGACATCTCGCGGTATTCCTGTAGTTATTGCGGCAGGAAACAATGGCAGTCGCACCGATATATCGTGGCCAGCTTGCGTATCTCAAGCTATCAAAGTAAGTTCGGTTTTCAATGATGCGAATGGCACCTCTCTGTCAGAATTTGCAAATATTGGCAATCCCGCCAGTTTCGTAGGACCGATCTTGCTTGCACCGGGTGGAAGTAATACAACCACAGTTCTTTCTGCAAATCGTACTTCGACAACCGCGACCCTAGCGCTGCGAGGTACCTCCCAGGCCTCGCCCCATGTTGCCGGTATATATGCTGCTGTCAAAGCAGCCAATCCATCGGGCGTTACGGTAGCAGACGTTACCGCCTGGATCGTCTCCACTGGAAGTATTCCGGTAGCTTATAACTTGCCATTTCCAGTAGGCTTTCAAACCTATCGCAGAGTACGTATTCCTAATCTATAAACCCAAGGAGATAACAATGTCATACTTTAAAAAATGGGCAGCATCATGCGTCTTTCTGCTGGGTACACCACTGGCTCAGGCAGATCAGGAATTTAACACCAAGTTTTCAGAACCTGGAAAGCTGTGTTTTCCGCAAACATCTTTGCGGGCAGAACCCAACAAATTCAGCAGTATTATGCTAGATCATTACCTGATTGTCTCCAAGGAAGATCATTTCAAAGAAGGGTTTGTATATGTCGGGTTTCGTCTCAAGAGCCAGCCAGATGCACTATGGTTATTCGATGGAGCAAACTGGGTAAAACATAGCGATTCCGATTCACCCAGTCCATTCATTCCTCAGGAACATATGGGATTGCCTACCGGGCAACTCCAACCGATCATGCATACATTCGTTTCCAATTATCCAATTGATGTAAGTGCATTCGTGGGTGATGGCGAATTATGGGTCGGATATGGCGTGAGTCCCGTGCCGCTACCAAAAGGTGAGATTATTGCATGTGATGATGAGTGTCCGCGGGGAAATAGTTTACAAGAAGTTTTTGATGAAATGATGAGCAATAGGCGATTCCGTCTAATTTGGGAAATTGGTAATCCACAGGTTGCTACTTTTGGTGATCCAAGTTTATCACCTAATACGATTTGTCTTTCCATACCTGAGATGACTGAAATTGAACATATCTTAACAACACAATAGAAAACAAGCCGAGATAAATATTAATTTGGAGTATGACCATGAAGTTCTTGTCACAGAAACTCTTACTTGCAAGTACCTTATTACTTACTGGAATATCCTCACAAGCGGATACCGTTAAATTCTCTACGCCTGCGGAGTATTGCTTTCCACAGACATCGGTGAGAAGTGAGTTCGGAAAATTTGATAAAGTCATTCTCGATCATAACGTCATCATCAATGAGCAGGATCATTTCAAGGATGGCGATATTTTTATCGGCTTCCGGCGTAAAAGTCAGCCTGATGTGATATGGTTAACTAATGGTAGTGAATGGATAAATGCCAGCAACGACAATACTACACTTTTGAGCTATCCTGTCATGCTGTCAAATGAGGATGACAGGCTTCAGCCTATCATGCCCATTATGCTCTCTCATGATCCTATTGATGTTCGCGCATTTATTAATGATGGTGAAGTATGGGTTGGTTATGGCCTAAGAGCAGCAGGTGAAAACCAGGAAAAATCATATGCGGATATGATAAGTAACAATCGTTTCTATAAGATATGGGATATTATCGAGCCAACCCCTGTTTCAGGATTACTCGGTTTACCTACAATTTGCTTAACGGCGACCGAGATGAAAACGGTCGACTTCGTTGCAATGCCCGCCATTATGAACCCCGATACAGCAGCTCCTGATATCGAAGCAGCCGAAACGATAGGAACAACAACCACTCAGCAATAACACTGCATCACTATAGAAAACCAATCCGGTCAAAATGCTTATTCTGACCGGATTGGTTTCTCCCCTCAGATACAACTTTTAAGCGAATCCAGTAGGCTTTCAAACTTATCGCAGAGTACGTATTCCTAATCTATAAACCAAGGAGATAACAATGTCATACTTTAAAAAATGGGCAGCATCATGCGTCTTTCTTCTGGGTACACCGCTGGCTCAGGCAGATCAGGAATTTAACACCAAGTTTTCAGAACCTGGAAAGCTGTGTTTTCCGCAAACATCTTTGCGGGCAGAACCCAACAAATTCAGCAGTATTATGCTAGATCATTACCTGATTGTCTCCAAGGAAGATCATTTCAAAGAAGGGTTTGTATATGTCGGGTTTCGTCTCAAGAGCCAGCCAGATGCACTATGGTTATTCGATGGAGCAAACTGGGTAAAACATAGCGATTCCGATTCACCCAGTCCATTCATTCCTCAGGAACATATGGGATTGCCTACCGGGCAACTCCAACCGATCATGCATACATTCGTTTCCAATTATCCAATTGATGTAAGTGCATTCGTGGGTGATGGCGAATTATGGGTCGGATATGGCGTGAGTCCCGTGCCGCTACCAAAAGGTGAGATTATTGCATGTGATGATGAGTGTCCGCGGGGAAATAGTTTACAAGAAGTTTTTGATGAAATGATGAGCAATAGGCGATTCCGTCTAATTTGGGAAATTGGTAATCCACAGGTTGCTACTTTTGGTGATCCAAGTTTATCACCTAATACGATTTGTCTTTCCATACCTGAGATGACTGAAATTGAACATATCTTAACAACACAATAGAAAGCAAGCCGAGATAAATATTAAGGCTCTAGACTAGCAGACACGATCTGTTAGTCTAGTAAGATGTTAAGAAACAGTAAATTAAGTGATTACTACATTAGAAAAATAATTCAATGCTTTTGCATTGATATACCTGCCAGCAAAGCAGCTCTGCTGTTAGGTAAAAATCGTAACACGATTAATCGTTGGTATGGCATTTTCAGGCAAGTAATCTATAACCATCAGACTGCCCTTAAAGACAAGCTGTTAGGCAAAGTGGAAGTTGATGAAAGCTATTTTGGTGCGAAACGGCATCGAGGTTATCATGGGAAACTCAAACGCGGTCGCGGGACATTAAAACAGCCTGTATTTGGTGTGTTTGAGCGAGATGGCAGGGTATACACCGAAATAGTGCCGGACTGTAAGCGATTGACGCTACAAGCAGTGATCCTGGGTAAAGTGTCCATTGAAAGCGTCATTTATAGTGATGGTTGGCGCGGTTACAATGGTTTGGTAGATGTAGGATATTCCAAGCACTTTCGTGTATTGCATGGTGATAATGAATTTGCTCGGAATGGGCATTGCCATATTAACGGTATTGAATCGTTCTGGAGTTTTACCAAGCGGCGGCTGGCAAAGTTTAACGGTGTGTCGGTTAACTTTGAGCTGCATTTAAAAGAATCTGAATGGCGCTGGAAAAAACAACCTGTTGAACTTGCTAATGAACTATGGCAATTCATCAGATATTATTAACTCTGCTAGTCTAGAGCCATATTAATTTGGAGTATGACCATGAAGTTCTTGTCACAGAAACTCTTACTTGCAAGCGTAAACTCCCCCTGTAAGTAGACAAAGATCAGTAGAATTTCGGAACCTCCTGATAATGTAGATTTCGATGAAGAGA
>JBDHRU010000128.1:0-7271 GCA_039807765.1 Nitrosomonas sp.
TTTCTCGTGAAGGTGAACGTTTTACTGAATATCCAATACTTGAAGATGAAGTATGGGTTGGGCCTCATGCAATCATCGTCGGCAGGGTAACAATAGGCAGAGGAAGCAGAATTGCGGATGGAGCTTTTGTTACTGATAGCATTCCTCCTTACTCGATAGTGTCGGGCAATCCATCCGTAATAATAAAAAGCAACTGCACACCCGATGTTGCGAACCCTGCTCCGTTATGAAATGCCTATCCAGACATTCCAATGTATCATCAAAAAGCTGCGCTACATCAGTATCACATCATATTGTTCTTGCGTATATGACTCTTCGACCTGCAGGCTGATCGGTTTTGCTATGAAATCGCCCAGCTGCGCCAGGCTTTGCGATTCCTCGTCCAAAAACAAATCGATCACTTGCTGCGATGCTAGAATACGAAACTCATTGGCTTCAAACTGCCTGGCTTCGCGCAGCAGTTCGCGCAATATCTCGTAACAAATTGTTTGTGCAGTACGGATTTCACCTCGCCCCTGACAGGTCGGGCAAGTTTCGCATAGCACATGCGCCAGACTTTCCCGGGTGCGTTTACGTGTCATCTCGACCAAACCAAGCGCACTAAACCCATTGACGGTTATGCGCGTACGATCTTTTGACAGTGCCTTGTTAAATTCCGCCAAAACAGCCTGCTTATGTTCTTCGGAGTCCATATCGATAAAATCAATAATGATAATACCGCCGAGATTGCGTAATCGAAGCTGCCTGGCAATAACTTGAGCTGCTTCCAGATTGGTTTTGAAAATAGTATCGTCAAAGTTGCGCACACCGATAAATCCGCCGGTGTTCACGTCCATCGTGGTCAGCGCTTCCGTTTGGTCGATAATCAAATACCCGCCGGACTTCAGATTGACACGCTTCGCCAAAGATTTTTCAATTTCTTCTTCCACGCTGTACAAATCGAACAATGGCCGATCGCCGGTATAAAGTGTGATGCGCTCTGCAATATAGATCATGTAGTTGTGCGCAAATCGCACCAGTCTTTGATAATTCTCCCGCGAATCGACAAGAATGCGGACAGTATCTTCATCAACGAAATCCCGTAAGACCCGGTGACTGAGATCAAGATCTTGATAAAGCAAAACCGGCGCAGCAATAGTGACTGATTTTTGCTGAATGTCACGCCATAGCCGGTGCAAATATTCGAGATCGGCGCGCAAATCGCTTTCATCCGCGGTCTCAGCCATGGTGCGGATAATATACCCACCCTTTTCCTCCGCAGGCAAAATCTGTTGCAGCTTCTCGCGCAACAACTCACGTTCACTATCATCTTCAATACGCTGCGAAATACCGATATGCGATTCTTGCGGCAGAAAAACCAGCAAACGGCCCGCCAGGCTTATCTGTGTCGATAATCGCGCACCTTTGGTGCCTATTGCATCCTTGATTACTTGCACCAGGATGCTGTTACCTTCATATAATAATTTCTCAATGGGCTTGGCTGCATCGCCCTCTTGACCGGAATCACGGATATCCGCCACATGTAAAAAAGCAGCGCGATCAAGGCCAATATCGACAAAAGCGGATTGCATTCCAGGCAAAACACGACTGACACGTCCATTATAGATATTTCCAACGATGCCCCGGCCGCTTGTCCGTTCAATGTGCAATTCTTGCGTCACCCCTTGCTCCAGTATCGCCACCCGGGTTTCTTGCGGCGTGATATTGACAAGAATTTCATTACTCATGTTCGATTAGATTCTTATTAATAAAAGGATATTGAAGCGGCAACCCATTTCTTAGCGGATCAATGACGAAACAAACGATACGATAACCGCAATTCAATTTTAATTAGACGTTGCTACATTAAGCTAACCACTATTGAAAAATAGTAATGCCGGCTTCCTCAAGCAATTGTGCCGTCTCGTAGAGCGGTAATCCCATGATACCGCTATAACTGCCCGAGATCTCGACGATAAAAGCGGCCGCCGCACCTTGAATCGCATAAGCTCCGGCTTTATCCAAAACATTATTACTCGCCAGATAATGCCGTATCTCACGTCCGCTGATTTCGCGGAAACGTACAGTCGATGTCGACAGCCGCATTTGTATCGTATCCTTGATACCAACACCGATCGCTGTCAGAACCTGATGTGAACGGCCCGATAATACTTTCAGCATCTCTTCGGCGTGTACGTTATCCCTCGGCTTTCCGAGGATACACCCGTCAATCGTCACAATGGTATCAGCCACCAGCACGGGCTGAACCGGCAAGTGGCGCTGCAATATCCGTTTCCAGCCGGCATCGGCCTTAGCACGGGTAACACGGTAGATATAATCGGCGGGAACTTCATTAGCAAGCGGCTGCTCGTCGATATCGATGGCGCGGCCCAAGGTTTCCCGCATCATCAATAAATTAAATTTCACGCCAATCTGACGCAACAATTCGCGCCGACGAGGGCTTCTTGACGCAAGGTAGATTTGATTTTCGGAAAACATCGCAGCCTATACAACCATACTACATTCGACACATTGAATCGGTTTGATCATTGCATTCAACACTTCTGGTAGCCGCTAATGACATGTATTCACAAATGAATCCGGCTTAAGCCCTGTGATAAGGGTGATTCTTATTAATCGACGCGGCGCGATAAATCTGTTCCGCCAGCAAAACGCGCACCAGGCCATGCGGCAATGTCAATCTCGATAATGCCATCATCGCATGCGCGGCTTGCTTGATGTCTTCATGCAAACCATCTGCGCCACCAATGATAAATGCAATGGCATTTTGAACCATCATCCATTCTTGAATGACATCGGCAAATTTTACCGTCGTCCATTGCTGACCATGTTCATCGAGAACCACAATGTAGCAATTCGGCGGTAAGGCGGCACGAATCCGTTGATATTCCGCTTGTAAAAGTTGCGCAACCGATTTTCCTCCAATTCGCTTTTCCGGCTTGATTTCAATCAAATTGACGGTTATCTCGCTAGGTAAACGCTTGATATATTCAAGATAGCCTGTTCTGATCCAATCCGGCATTTTGTTGCCGACTGCAAGTATAAAAAACTTCATGAGCCGATGGAATTAATTCACAACCTTCGGGAGTCTCAACTACGTTCCGACCACAGCGCTTTCAAATTGTAATATTCGCGTACTGCCGGCAGCATGATATGCACAACCACGTCACCCAAATCCACAAGCACCCATTCACCCGATTGCTCACCTTCGGCACTATGCACTTTTCCCCCGGCAGATTTGACTTTTTCTTGCACATTATTAGCCAATGCCCTGGTTTGGCGCGTCGAATCCGCGCTGGCGATGATAATGGACTCGAACATCGAGGTAATTTTGGACACATTGATGACATCGATATCATGCGCCTTGATCTCTTCCAATGCATCAACAATGATGGGTACCAGTTTTTCAGAATTCATAGGTTTCCGGTATATAACCGATTGGATTTAATATATTCAGAGACACTTTCAGGAAGCAAATAGTGAATGCTTTTTCCCGTGCTGATCAGTGATCGTATATGTGAAGCGGATATTTCCAACAATGAGGTGCGTGCAGTATAGATACAGCCACTGGGCTGCCGTACTAAATCGCCAGCATTTGCGGTATGACGTGATGAATATTCTTTGTGTATCTCGGTTGACAGATTTTTTTCGCCGCTAATCGAAACAAAGCCCGGGCGGCCAACCACAATCAAATGGCATAAATTAAATAACGTTTGCCATTCAAACCATTGATCGATCCTCACAAATGCATCGATTCCCAATACAAAGCACAGCGCGGTATTTTCTCCCAATTCACACCGGTATTCGCGCAATGATTGCACCGTTGTGCTGGTCCCAGGCCGGTTGATTTCCCGTTCATCCAGTACAAACCGGTTGTTATCCTGAATCGCCAGCCGCACCATGGCAGCCCGGTGACCCCTTGACGCCACAGGCGCGGCACGTAAGCGGGGAGCTCCCGAGGGAACAAAGATCATACGCTTCAAACCGGTGGAATCGAGCAATTCTTCCGCGATACGCAAATGGCCATAATGGATTGGATCGAATGTCCCACCATAAATACCGACCAGAGGAAACTTATCAATAATGTCCTCCCCGGCAAGCATAAAAATACATGATATCTGTCATAACAATGCCAGGCGCATATCCGTCAATACTTTCGATAGATGTGTCGTAAAACGGGCCGCAGTGGCACCGTCAATGACACGATGATCATAGGACAGTGACAGCGGTAGCATCAAACGCGGCACGAATTGATCATCGCGATAAACCGGCTTGATACTGGCCTTGGAAATACCCAGAATCGCGACTTCCGGCGCATTAATAATCGGTGTGAAAGCCGTTCCACCAATACCGCCTAAGCTGGAAATGGTAAAACTGGCTCCTTGCATATCAACGGACTTCAGCTTACCTTCACGCGCCAATGAAGACAGTCTGGCCAATTCTTCCGCAATGGTAATGATTCCTTTCTGTTCGACATCCCGGATAACGGGTACAACCAATCCGTTCACTGTATCGACAGCAAAGCCGATATGATAATAATGCTTGATGACCAGGTTCGTTTCACCGTTGGAATCATTATCGAGCGAGGCATTGAACTCCGGATATTTTTTCAAAGGTGCAATCAACGCTTTCATTAAAAAAGCCAGGAGCGTTAATTTCACCCTATTCTCTTTATCGTTGCCATTGGATTCTTTGCGCAGCGCCTCCAAATCGGTGATATCGGCTTCGTCAAATTGCGTTACATGCGGGATCATCACCCAGTTGCGGTGCAGATTCGCGCCGGAAATTTGCTTGATTCGCGTGAGTGAACGTAGTTCAACCGGGCCGAACTTGGCAAAATTCACTTGCGGCCAAGGCAGCAGATTCAGCACAGCCCCCATACCGGCACTGCTCGACTTTGATAGCTCGGCTTTTACAAAAGCTTGCACATCTTCTTTGAGAATGCGGTGCTTCGGCCCGCTACCGGTAATTAACTGAAGATTGACACCGAGTTCGCGCGCAAAACGGCGAATCGACGGACTGGCGTGCGTCTTGGACGAAACATTGTTAACTGGTGGTAAGGTTGGCGGCACATGCTGCGACGCTTGGTTAGCAGCCGGCTTCACTTCGTGTTGCGGTTGCGGCGCAGTTTCCTTTTTCGCAATCGCCGTCTGGGAAGTCTGCGCAGTGATTTCCGCTTGACCGTCAACCGCAGCTTCCAGAGTCAAAATCGCACTGCCTTCCGATACTTTATCACCAGCTTTGATCAATACTTCCTTGATCAAACCGGAATAAGGCGATGGAATTTCGATCGTCGCTTTGTCGGACTCCAACATGATCAGCGAATCTTCGGCTTTCACAATGTCGCCTGCTTTTATCAGCACTTCAATAACCGGTACTTCTTTGAAGTCGCCGATATCCGGAATGAGCACTTTTTTTAATTCAGCCACACGCTTTCCTCACACATCGTCGAAATGGAGAATACGAATCTATCCATCATTGATTTAACTGATCGCCGGATTGGGTTTCTCCGGATCGATATCGTATTTCTCAATCGCCTGAGCGACTTGCTGCTTGCCGATTTTGCCTTCCTCCGACAATATTTTGAGTGCCGCAACGGTAATATAATAACGATCCACCTCGAAGAAACGACGCAACTTCTGGCGTGTATCGGAGCGGCCGAAACCGTCGGTACCGAGCACACGGTATCGTCCCGGCACAAATTCACGGATTTGATCAGCATAAATCTTCATAAAATCGGTGGCGGCAACCACAGGACCTTCACGCTCTTTAAAACAATTCTCCACATGCGATGTTCTTGCTGGTTGTTCCGGATGCAGCATATTCCAGCGGGTAACAGCCAGTGCTTCGCGTCTTAACTCATTGAAACTGGTCACACTCCAAACATCCGCGCTCACACCATATTCCTGTTGCAATATCTCCGCCGCCGCGATCACTTCGCGTAAGATGGTTCCGGCACCCAGTAATTGCACACGCGGCCCGCTTGCACTAGCATTTCCTGCGCGGAATAAATACATCCCTTTCAAAATATCTTTCTCGACACCAGCAGGCATCTCAGGGTGTGAGTAGTTTTCATTCATCACGGTGATGTAATAATAAACATCCTCCTGCTCCTGATACATGCGGCGCAACCCGTCCTGAATGATGACAACCAGCTCATATGCAAATGCCGGATCGTATGAAATGCAATTGGGAATGGTCGACGCCACAACGTGACTGTGCCCATCTTCATGCTGCAATCCTTCGCCATTCAAAGTCGTGCGTCCCGCCGTTCCGCCCAGCAAAAAACCGCGGCAACGCATATCGCCGGCAGCCCACGCTAAATCGCCGACGCGTTGAAAACCGAACATGGAGTAAAAAATAAAAAACGGAATCATCTGGATACCATGCGTACTATAGGCAGTCGCTGCCGCTATCCAGGACGACATGGCACCCGCTTCGCAAATGCCTTCCTGCAGAATCTGGCCGTGTTTATCTTCCTTGTAATACATCAGTTGATCCGCATCTTGCGGTGTATATAACTGCCCCGTTGACGACCAGATACCCAATTGCCGGAACATCCCTTCCATGCCAAACGTGCGCGATTCGTCGGCGACGATCGGCACGATATGCTGGCCGATCTGCTTATCTTTTACCAGGATGTTCAGAATCCGCACAAACGCCATGGTAGTGGACGATTCGTGCCCCTCACCGCTGACCTTCAGCAGTGCCTGAAAAGCCGATAATGGCGGCACTTGCAATGCTTGCGCACGGGTTTTACGGCGGTGAAAAGTACCCCCCAGCGCCGCCCGCCGTTCCCGCATGTACTTAAATTCCGCTGAATCCTCGGGGAAAGTCAGATAGGGAATATCATCGATTTTGTCGTCGGGAATATCCAAACCGAAGCGATTGCGGAAAGCTTTTAATGAGATCGTTCCCATTTTTTTCTGCTGATGGGTGATATTTTGCGCCTCCCCCGCCTCGCCCATGCCATACCCTTTGATCGTCTTGGCCAGAATCACGGTCGGCTGTCCGGTATGTTTGGCCGCCGCCGCATACGCCGCATAAACTTTATAAGGATCATGCCCGCCGCGATTTAACCGCCAGATATCGTCGTCGGACATATTGGCGACCATTTCCAGTAATTCAGGGTATTTACCAAAAAAATGCTCGCGTACGTAAGCACCGTCTCTGGCCTTGAAGTTCTGATATTCGCCGTCCACGCACTCCATCATGCGCTTTTGCAATAGCCCTTTGGTATCTTTCGCCAAGAGCGGATCCCAATAAGAACC
>JBDHRU010000129.1:0-7228 GCA_039807765.1 Nitrosomonas sp.
ACCCGGTTTAATATGGTAGCGCAGCAAATTCGCACGTGGTATGTATTGGATGACAATGTGCTGGATTTATTATACAAACTCAAACGTGAAGAATTCGTACCCGCGGAAAGCCGCGCGATGGCTTTCGTCGATATGGAAATCCCGCTCGGCCATGACCAAGTCATGCTGACGCCCAAAATGGAAGCGCGCATTCTGCAGGAACTTCATATTAAAAAGACCGACAAAATTTTCGAAGTCGGCAGCGGCAGCGGCTACATGACCGCGTTACTGGCCGACCGCGGCGCGCATGTCTATAGCGTCGAAATCATACCCGAACTGAAAACCATGGCGGAAAACAACCTGAAAGCGCACGACATTACCAACGTTACCGTCGAACAAGGCGACGCCGCACGCGGCTGGGCTAAGCATGAACCGTACGATGTGATCGTGTTGACCGCATCGACACCGGTGTTACCGGATGCCTTCCAAAACAGCCTGAACCCGGGTGGCCGTTTGTTCGCCATAGTCGGTGAAGATCCTGTCATGGAAGCGGTATTGGTCACCTGCACAGCACCCGGTGAATTCACCACCACCACGCTGTTTGAAACCAGCACCGCACCACTTATTAATGCGCAGCAACCGGTAAGGTTCACCTTTTGAGTATTAAAGCAAGTCTACGTGTCATTTATCACAGCAATCAACGAATAGCTGAAGTACCATCGGCTCCGGGCTATTGCCGGAAATCACCATGAAATTTGTTGCGCCATTCGTATTCGTTATTGCCGCCGGTATCGGTATGCTATCGCACTCCGTGTTGCAGGCTGCCGATCTGATGAGTATCTATCAGGAAGCGTTGGCGCAGGATGCGCAGTTCAAGTCCGCACGAGCCGCCTACGAAGCGGCTCAGGAGAAGATACCGCAAGGCAGGGCCGGTTTTTTGCCGAACATCACCCTAGCCGCCACGCGCCAGGTGCAGGAAGTTGATGTAGGAAAAACAACCAACGCCGGCGTAACGACCAACCCTCCGGCGCATACTATCCAAAGCGGCGGAGTGACGATAACGGCAACGCAACCGATTTTCCGGATGCAAAATATCATCATTTATCAGCAAGCAAAAACCGAAGTCAATAAAGCTGAGTCGCAATTCATCGTTGCCGGGCAGGATCTCATTTTGCGCGTGGCGCAAGCCTATTTTGACGTGCTGGATGCGCAGATTGATGTCGAAGTCAATGAAGCGCAGAAAAAAGCTATTTTGACCCAGCTCGAACAAGCCAAGCGCAACTTTGAAGTGGGCGTTTCGACCATCGTCGATACCAATGAAGCGCAGGCGCGTTATGACTTGACGCTGTCGCAGGAAATTGCCGCGCGTAATGTCTTGGAAATCAAACGTCGCACTTTGCAAGGCATTATTGACCGCCTCCCGGAGAATCTTACCGGTGCCAGCGAGATCGCCAACAACTTGGCTAGTTTGAAATACAGCAGCATGGATGAATGGGTGCGTGCCGCGGAAGAAAAAAACTTCATGCTGAAAACCCAGCAAGCCGCTTATGAGTCGGCGCATCAAAACGTTAAAAAAATCTGGGCGCAGCATTACCCAACCTTGGATCTGGTGGCTCAGCATAGCAACCAAACCGGCGTTGGTGCGACGATTACCGGCCGCGGGATCGATCTCACTTCCCAATCCATCGGGTTGCAACTCAACATGCCCCTATTCCAGGGCTTTTCCGTGCAATCCCAAGTACGCGAGGCGATGGCGCTGCAAAATAAGGCCTTACACGATCTGGAAAACACCCGCCGTAACATCACAATACAGGCACGCCAGCAGTATCTGAACGTAACCAACGGGATCGCTCAGGTTAAAGCGCTGAAGCAGGCTTTGGTTTCTAGCCAAAGCCAATTGGATTCCACCATTCTGGGACTGCAAGTAGGCGTCAGAACCGAAGTCGATGTACTCAATGCCCAGCAGCAGATGTACGCCGCCAAGCGCGATCTGGCCAAGGCTTACCACAGCTATCTGATGGCCAGATTACGTCTGAGCGCGGAAGCTGGAGAACTGGATGAAGATACGCTGACGCAAATCAATGCGATGCTGATCAAATGATCGTGTGTGTGCTAAGGAAATGCTGATTAATTCGGTGAATGAGATGAAGCACGAGCGCACGGAACACGGTAACCGAGATATATAATAAGATAGGCGAGGGCGCGAGTACCGCGCAACGAAGTGATTCGCTCGTATAGTCAATTAATCAGCGTTTCCCTAAACAAATCGACTGGCTGGCGCTGGGATTGGTATTAGTTACTGGCGACTGCGCCCATTTCGATGCCCCGGTCAGCAAAGATCCTGGTGATCTGGGTGTGGAGCGCATTTTGTACTTCCATGCGCTCGCCCACAGCGCCCACATAAACTCGTAATTCAAACTCCAGCGATTCCTTGCCGAAAGCCACAAACCAGCACGAAGGTTCCGGCTCAGCCAACACCCTCTGATCCTTTCTGGCCGCCTGCAGCAACAGCGCGCGCACGGTATCGGCATCGGTACCATAGGCCGCACCCACCCTGATGACGATACGCGTGATCGTGTCGGTCAGGGTCCAGTTGGTCAATTGACCGGTGATGAAGGTTTTATTCGGAATCACAATTTCCTTGTTGTCGAAATCCAGCACCGTTGTAGCACGGGTGCGAATCTTCGTGACGCGGCCGGAAAAACCTCAGACGGTAATCACATCGCCCACCCGGAAGAGACGCTCGAACAACAAAATGATGCCGGATACAAAATTGGCGAAAATTTCCTGCAAGCCAAATCCCAATCCCACCGACAAAGCAGCCGCCATCCATTGCAGTTGCGACCAGCGCATGCCGAGCAAAGCCAGACCCACCAGGGTGCCGCCGATCACGATCGCGTATCGCAGCACGCTGGTGATGGCGTAACGCGACGCTGCATCGATGCGGATATGCGACAACAAGCTGATCTCGATCAATCCGGGCAGGTTGCGCGCCGCAGCCGTTGTCAGGGCTAAGGTAAAAACACCGAGCAATACGGCCATCAGCGTTATCGGCTGTTGTGTGGTGGCGCCGTCGGCACCGGTATCGCTGATCTGCCATAACACGATTTCATCCAGACGCGCCATGGCCGGCAATAGGGTTACCCATACCGCGATCAATCCCACAGCCAGTAAACTCAGGCGCAAGACCCGCAACAACCGCTGCGTCTGTGTATTGACCTGCTCCAGGGTGATGTTTTCATCGGGCTCGAGCATCACTTCACCGGACTCACCGGCAACCTGTACTTCGGCTTGTCGATGTTCTTCCAGTCGGCGCAACGCCAGACGCCGCTCCCCGAGCAGAAACCAGCGCCCCAGCATGCCCATGGCAATCGCCACGGCAACAATCACAATAAAACTGGCCAACATCGATTGCAGAATCATGCCCGCGGAAAAAACATAACCTGCCAATGCCAATCCAGCCACCGTCAGCAACATGGCCGGAAGTGCGAAACGCAGGGCTTTGCGCAGCAGCGACGGTTCGCTGGCCACGCCACGGATCACCCATAGCCGTCCCACATCTAACAACCGCCATAACACCCAGGCCAGAATTACGCAACTGAGCACAATCGCCAATCGCGCCTGCACATCGACAGCCAGATCATGCTTGCGGATGAACGCCAGAGAACTGATGAAATAAAGCGGCAAGACACTCATCGCGATCGGCAGCCAGTGACGCAGCGCCGTGCGGCGCTGCTTGGTCCAGCGGAAATGCGCATGCCCCAGACCCCGCTCGATACTGGCCCAGCGCAGAAACTGCACCGCCAGCAGCGGCAAGACCATGAGCAGGCATGCCTGTCCGAAAGAATGACTGAATCGTCCCGGGCTGCCCGCTTGCTGCAGCAATTGTCCGGTTAAAGCGATAATGAATGGTGCGGGCAATGCTGCCAAAAAAGTCCACCCCAATGCTTTTACCGTCATCTGATAACTATCCTTGCGGATCTGGTAGGTTTCCATGGCCAAACCCTCGATACGCGCACGTGCGCGATAGCGCAGTTGCAGCAGAATCAGCACAAACAGTACACTGACCAGCCATGGTGCAGGTTGCCGGGAAAAATTTTGCAAGGCCAGTTCACCGACGGTGATAAAGCGCGAAAACTTGACCAAGTCCTGCAATCCATCCGGCATACGCTGCCACCATCCGCCATCAATGAGACTATGATCCGGAATCCATAATAATCGGCGATCCAGCAGTTGTTGCAATTCCTGGGAAAACTGGATCTGTTCCTGCATGGCCTGCTCGCTTCTCTCCAGCGTTGCAATCCGCCGCTGCAACATGGATTCCAGCAGGAACAGCAATTCGACGCGTTTCTGCAGCAACGGCAGCAACTGTTTCTTTGTACTTTCTTCAGTCTGGCGCTCATTTACGGCTTCGATGCGCGCATCGATCAACGCTTGCGCAGCTGTGTCGGTGTCCAGCAGCTCCCTTTGCTGCTCATTGAGCACGATCCGCTCCAGGCGCAACTCGGCCAGATCATTGCGTATCAGCTTCAAGCGCTGTTGAAAATGGGCAATCGGTTTCAACCGCCTCCGTTCACCCCAAAGCCACCGGCCAACACGCTCGTTAGCGCTTCCCACGTCCAACCGGGTACGGCTGTCCTGCAAATTGACTGCGATCCGTTCCCGGTCTTGTTCGTTGATGGTCAGGGCTTCCCGGTCGCGCGCCAACAGCTCATTGTGCCGGATCAACTCTTCACCGATAGCGCGATTGGTCTTTGCTGCCGAAGCAAAGATGACGCCCGCTTGCGCCAATTCCCGTTGTTGTTGTAGCAATTGTTCGTTCAGCACTTCCAGCTCGCGCCGGCCCCGGCTGGTTATGCGCTGTTGTAACAGTTCCACGCGCTTTTCGTGCAATCCGGTGCGATAGCGCAATTCATGCAATACCAGTTCGTTCTGGCTTTGCCGCTGCGTGGCCGTGTCCTGCTCGGCCAAGCGCAATTCCAGCAATGCTTGCAACCGCCGCTGCTCGCTGCCGCGGCGCAAGCTCCGGGCTTCATGCAATGCCGCAGGCTCATCCTTGGATATGACCAGCGGCACGGATAATTCTTCGATACGGCGATGCAGCGTGGCAATCTGTTCTTCGGCTTGGGCTGGCCGTGATAAGGCCAACACCAAATCTTCACTGGTCGATTGGATCTGCGCACGTAAGTCGGCAATGATGGTGCGTTCCCGTTCCAGAATTTGTTCCAGCGTTTCGCCGTCGGCATTGGTCGGCAAACGTTTGGACCATTCGCGCAGTTCCTGCTCATGATTCGTCGCTAATGCTTTTTGCAGCTGATCCATGCGCTTAGGGTGATCAGCCGCTTCAGCCCGCAGTTCGATCAGGCGTTCTTTCAAACTCTGTACTTCGCGCTCGTCCGCACGGGCAGCTTCCAGATATTCCAAAGCGGATTGCCGCTGACTGTCGTTCATTTTGCTGCGATCAACCGCCACACGCGCGGCATCGATGGTCTTGAACACCGATTTCTCGGTTTTGCCATGCGCATAACCCGATAACAGTATGAGAAGGCAGATGGATAAAGGAAAAAGCAGTTTGTTATTGGGCCAGGACATATGCATAAAATAGGGTGATAAAAACAGGTACAACCTTTGACATCCCTAAGGAAACGCTGATTAACTGACTATACGAGTGAATCACTTCGTTGCACGGTACTCGCGCCCTCGCCTATCTTGTTGATAGGTCTCGGTTGCTGTGTTCCGTGCGCCTCGTGCTTCATCTCGTCCGCCGAATTAATCAGCGCTTCCCTAATGAAGCGGCTAAGCTGAATACGCCGATCAATACTGTCTTTAAAGGAAATTTGGTTGCGCCATATATCCAAGCGCGCAGGTGATACGCTCGGCTTTACCGTTGGTTTGCGGCCGATTGATCTTTGATAAAGCCGCCAGATTTTCTTGGCGAATTTGTGCATATGCATGTTCATTTACAGCATTCTTCTGAATACTGTAAACAACACTAGAAATTCTTACAAATTAGCGTGACCGGCTTTTCCGGGTCATAACCCCACCTTATACAGGTGGGGTGTTTATTGCTTATTTTTAATTCTCTGATTCCCAATTTTTCACTCCTAAAAATGAGAAAAATTAAATCCTCAGAAATTAAACGATATTAATCGGCCTGCCTTCTCAAGAAAGCCGGTATATCCATGGGATCTACACCGGATTGGCGCATCGCGGCCACGGTGGCGTTATTTCTTCTGCCTGTGCGGATGACAGCAGGCTCTTCAGTGGAAAAAACGGAATCCCGGTCGTCTGTACCGGTACGTGTATGCACCATGGTTAACGGAGAATTCTGGTTTTGATTCTGGCCGGCCATGCTGCCAAGGCCGGTTGCAACCATCGTAACACGCAGATTATCGGTCATATTTTCATCGATAACGGTACCGACAATAATCGTTGCATCCTCAGCGGTCAGATCTTTAATGGTGTTCATCACTTCATGCACTTCGCGCATCTTCAGCGACGAGCTGGCGGTAATATTGACCAGAATGCCGCGTGCTCCGGCCAAGGAGATATCCTCGAGCAGCGGGCTTGATACCGCGCGTTCCGCTGCAACCCGGGCGCGATCGACACCCATGGCGATAGCAGAACCCATCATCGCCATGCCCATTTCCGACATGACCGTTCTGACGTCGGCAAAATCAACGTTGACCAAACCGGGACAGTTAATCACTTCGGCAATACCGGCGACCGCGCCGTACAGTACATCGTTGGCGGCTTTGAATGCATCCAGCATGGAAATATCGTTACCCAGTACCATCATGAGCTTATCGTTCGGGATCACAATCAGCGAATCCACGTGTTGCGACAGCGCTTCCATACCCGCTTTTGCAGCCGCCAGCCGCTTGCCTTCGAATGCGAAGGGTTTACTGACCACAGCCACGGTTAAAATGCCCATTTCCTTGGCGACCTGCGCTACCACCGGCGCCGCACCGGTGCCGGTGCCGCCACCCATGCCTGCGGTGATAAACAGCATGTCCGCGCCTTGAATCAATTCGGCGATGCGGTCACGGTCTTCCAATGCGGCTTCGCGGCCGATTTCGGGGTTTGCTCCCGCGCCCAACCCCTTGGTAATACCCGTACCCAGCTGCAGTACCGTTGGCGCTTTATTGCTTTTCAATGCCTGGGCATCAGTGTTCATACTGATGAACTCAACGCCTTGCATGCCATTCTGGATCATATGATCCACAGCATTGCTGCCGCACCCACCAAC
>JBDHRU010000130.1:0-7119 GCA_039807765.1 Nitrosomonas sp.
TCAGCTTCTATCTACAAACCCTCAGCAATAACTACTATCCAGTAAAGACTACTTACTACTCATAATACTGTCAGGGAATGATGTAATGTGCTGATAATCAGGCAAATTCAATTACTAAACTGTACTATCGATTGAAATACCCGATTCCAGATCTTCGAATACTTTTTCTTGATTCTTTCGTTTGCTATGAAAAGACAACCCTGTTCCCGCCGGAACAAGTCTGCCAACAATAACATTCTCTTTCAATCCTCGCAAATCATCTTTTTTACCCATGATGGCAGCTTCTGTCAACACTCGTGTTGTTTCTTGGAATGACGCGGCTGAAATGAAAGAATCTGTTGATAACGATGCTTTTGTAATACCAAGCAATAAGAACTCATAAGTAGCCGGCATCTTTTTCTCAGCAATTAGCCGTTCATTCTCAATCAGCAAATCAGCTCGTTCAACCTGCTCCCCAGGTATAAACGACGAATCTCCAGCATTAATAACCTGTACGCGCCGCAACATCTGACGTACGATGACTTCAATGTGCTTGTCGTTTATCCTAACACCTTGCAAGCGATATACATCTTGAACTTCATCGGTAATATAGCGCGCTAATGCTTCAACACCTTGTAAGCGCAAAATATCGCGTGGATCAGCCGGACCGTCAACGATAATCTCACCTTTGTTGACAACTTGCCCATCATGCGCCATGACATGCTTATCCTTCGGTATGAGATACTCATGGACAGTGCCTTCAAGATCGGTAATGACAAGGCGCTGTTTACCTTTAGTATCTTTCCCGAATGACACGATACCGGTTACTTCTGCCAACATGCCGGCATCTTTTGGTGATCGTGCCTCAAAGAGTTCAGCAACACGCGGTAAACCGCCGGTAATATCCCGTGTTTTGGATGTTTCTTGTGGAATTCGTGCCAATACCTCACCAACACTTACTTGTTGCCCATCACGTACAGTAATAATACAGCCAATCTGAAATGTAATACTCACAGACTGATTACTTCCAACCATTTTAATTTCATTGCCATCGTCGTCTAAGAATTTCACTAAAGGGCGCAAGCCTTTTGATTGTAAAACACCACGACGCTTCGGATCGATAACCACTAATGTCGATAATCCGGTCACTTCATCGATTTGTTTGGCAACTGTTACACCTTCTTCGACATTTTCGAAACGAACCTTACCACTATACTCAGTGATAATCGGCCGCGTATGCGGGTCCCAAGTAGTCAGAACTTGACCTGCTTTAACCATTTCACCATTGCGCACCAGCAATGTCGCACCATATGATGCTTTATGTCTTTCTCGCTCACGGCCATTTTCATCTTGAATAATGATTTCACCGCTGCGCGATATGGCAATTAATTCATTTTGCGCGTTGGTTACATAGCGCATTGTGGATGAATAATACACTATACCACTTGACCTGCTCTCAACCTGACTGACAACGGCTGTTCTTGATGCTGCGCCGCCAATATGGAATGTACGCATTGTCAACTGCGTCCCTGGTTCGCCGATCGATTGAGCCGCGATAACACCTACCGCCTCACCTACATTGACTGGAGTACCACGCCCCAGATCTCGACCATAACATTTAGCGCACAACCCGTAGCGAGTTTCACAAGTTAACGGCGTGCGAACTTTGACTTCATCAATACCTAATGATTCTATTAAATCGACGGCATCTTCATCTAACAATTCTCCCGCAGAAAAAACAACCTCCTGATTTTCTGGATTTATCACATCAATTGCTACGACCCTGCCAAGAATCCGCTCTCGCAATGCTTCAATAATCTCACCACCTTCTACCAAGGCCTTCATCACAACACCGTTGCCTGTACCACAATCTTCTTCAGTGACAACAAGATCTTGTGTTACATCAACCAATCGTCGCGTTAAATAACCTGAGTTCGCTGTTTTTAATGCCGTATCCGCCAAACCTTTGCGAGCACCATGTGTCGAAATGAAGTATTGCAATACATTCAACCCTTCACGGAAATTAGCGGTAATTGGAGTCTCGATAATCGATCCATCCGGTTTCGCCATCAATCCCCGCATCCCAGAAAGCTGACGTATTTGTGCTGCTGAACCACGCGCACCGGAATCCGCCATCATATAGATCGAATTGAAAGATTCTTGCGTTAGCGGTTCGCCATTTTCACCTAATTTGATCTTGTCGGTAACTTGATCATATACCGACTCAACGCCGAGTTGGTTCATCATTGCTTTTGCAACTTGATCACCTGCACGCCCCCAAATATCTACCACTTTGTTATAACGCTCACCTTGGGTAACTAGACCTGAAGTATATTGCCCTTCAATTTCTTTCACCTCTTTTTCCGCTGCTGCGATAATGTCGCCTTTTTGTGTTGGCACCAACATATCATCTGCACAAATAGATATTCCCGCACGCGTTGCATAGCTGAAGCCCGCATACATCAGTTTATCCGCAAAAATAACTGTTTCACGTAATCCACACCGTCTAAAACTGGCGTTGATGAGTTTTGATATTTCTTTCTTTTTAAGCGCCTTGTTGAGAAGCGAAAAAGGCAATCCTGGCGGAAAGATTTCAAATAATAAGGCTCGGCCCACCGTTGTCTCATAGCGAGTAATTTTTTCATAATACTCACCGTCTACATTGGTGTCATACTCCTTGATTCTGACCGTGATTTTGGCATTCAACTCCGCATTACGTGTTTCATAAGCGCGCGAAACCTCACTCACATTTTGGAACATCATACCTTCTCCAAGCGCACCCACCTTCTCTCGGGTAGTATAATAGAGTCCAAGTACGATATCTTGCGATGGCACTATGATCGGTTCGCCATTAGCAGGCGATAGTACGTTATTCGTTGACATCATTAAGGTCCGGCATTCCATCTGCGCTTCCAATGAAAGAGGCACGTGCACAGCCATCTGGTCACCGTCAAAGTCAGCATTAAAAGCCGCACACACTAGCGGATGCAATTGAATCGCTTTACCTTCAACCAGCACCGGCTCAAAAGCTTGAATACCTAGCCGGTGTAACGTTGGTGCCCGATTCAGCATGACCGGATGTTCGCTAATCACGTCTTCCAGTATGTCCCATACTACCGCACTTTCATTCTCAACCTCACGCTTGGCCGCCTTTATAGTGCTTGCTATTCCCATCATCTCCAGTTTATTGAAAATAAAGGGCTTAAATAACTCAAGTGCCATTTTCTTTGGCAATCCACATTGATGCAATTTCAGTTGAGGTCCGACAACGATTACCGAGCGTCCAGAATAATCAACACGCTTGCCCAGCAAATTCTGACGGAAACGGCCACCTTTACCTTTGATCATATCGGCTAAAGATTTAAGTGCACGCTTATTCGCACCAGTCATCGCTTTTCCGCGACGGCCATTATCCAATAACGAATCTACAGCTTCTTGCAGCATCCGTTTTTCATTACGAACAATAATTTCCGGTGCTTTTAATTCCAACAATCGCTTGAGGCGGTTATTACGATTAATAACACGCCGATACAGATCATTTAAATCGGAAGTGGCAAAACGTCCACCATCCAGTGGCACCAGTGGTCTAAGATCGGGCGGTAATACCGGTAAAACAGTCAGAATCATCCACTGTGGCTTAATTCCGGATTTATTGAATGCTTCCAGTAACTTAAGACGCTTGGAAATTTTCTTGATCTTTGTCTCTGAGCCCGTGCTTTCCATTTCGCGTCGCAGGCTCTCGATCTCCGCACCAATATCCAGATTACTTAGCAAATCGCGAATACCTTCCGCTCCCATGCTGGCACTGAAATCATCACCATACTCTTCGGTTTTGATCAGATAATCATCTTCTGTCAATAATTGGCAACGCGTTAATGGTGTCATGCCAGGGTCAGTCACCACATAAGCTTCGAAATAAAGCACTCGCTCAATATCGCGCAAGGTCATATCCAACACCATGCCAAGGCGGGAGGGTAATGATTTCAGAAACCAGATATGTGAAACCGGAGAAGCAAGTTCGATATGCCCCATCCGCTCACGGCGAACTTTAGATAAAGTAACTTCAACACCGCATTTTTCACAAATGACACCGCGGTGTTTCAAACGCTTGTATTTACCGCACAAGCATTCGTAATCTTTTACCGGGCCAAAAATCTTGGCGCAAAACAAACCGTCTCTCTCCGGTTTGAACGTACGGTAATTAATTGTTTCCGGTTTTTTTACTTCACCATAAGACCATGAACGTATTTTCTCGGGAGATGCAAGACCAATTTTGATAGCATCAAATTCTTCTTTATGAGTAACTTGTTTAAATAAATCTAGCAGTGCTTTCATTTGTCACTCCTGTCAATCAGGGGGCAATAATAGTTATATGACGGTACTAATGGCTAAGAAAACTCGTTCGATTACCCAAGATCCGGGACAATTAATATTGTTCTAAATCAATATCCATTCCAAGTGAACGTATTTCTTTTACCAGCACATTAAATGATTCCGGCATTCCAGCATCAATCTTATGATCGCCTTTGACAATACTTTCATATACTTTAGTACGCCCAGTAACGTCATCCGATTTCACGGTCAGCATTTCCTGTAAGGTATAGGCTGCACCATAGGCTTCCAGCGCCCAAACCTCCATCTCACCAAAACGCTGTCCGCCAAATTGCGCTTTACCACCCAGTGGTTGTTGTGTTACCAAACTATAAGGACCGGTAGAGCGCGCATGCATCTTATCATCCACTAAATGATGCAGTTTCAGGACATGCATGTAGCCAACCGTGACTGGTCGATCAAAAGCTTCCCCTGTCCGGCCATCGTACAATGTAATCTGCCCCGATCGCGGCAATCCTGCCAGTTCCAACATGTCTTTAATTTCTTCCTCGGTTGCTCCATCAAAAACAGGCGTTGCAAAGGGAACACCCTGGGTCAAATTTTCGGCTAACGTTAGAATTTCATTGTCCGATAGCGACGACAAATCTTCCCTTTTACCGCTCCGGTTGTAAATTTTATCTAAGAATTCCCTGATTTCATTTACATTCCTTTGCATTCTCAGCATTTCATCGATCTTATTGCCTAATCCCTTTGCCGCCCAACCCAAATGCACTTCAAGAATCTGTCCTACGTTCATCCGGGAAGGAACACCCAATGGATTCAGCACAACATCAACTGGCGTTCCATCCGCCATATAGGGCATATCTTCCAGAGGAACAATTTTAGAGATCACCCCCTTATTACCATGACGTCCTGCCATTTTATCGCCAGGCTGCAAGCGCCGTTTAACAGCAATATAAATCTTTACCATTTTCTGTACACCGGGTGCCAATTCGTCTCCCTGTGTCAGTTTTTTCTTTTTCTCGTCAAACGCCGCATCAAATGCTTTGCGCTTTTGTGCCATACTTTCGCGCACCTGTTCAAGCTGTATGCTTGCTTCTTCATCGGCTAAACGTATATCAAACCAATAATGCGGATCAAAACTCTTCAGATATTCAGTTGTAATTTCCTTTCCTTTAGCCAGCTTATGCGGTCCGCCAGTTGCAATTTTACCGGTCAACAGCCGCTCAATACGCGCAAATGCATCCTCTTCCACGATGCGCAATTGATCAGCCAAATCCTTTTTATAACGATCCAGCTCATCATCAATAATTTTTTGCGCACGTTTATCACGTTCGATACCTTCCCGTGTGAATACTTGCACATCGATAACGGTTCCTGAAATTCCCGATGGCACACGTAATGACGTATCTTTCACATCGGATGCTTTTTCACCAAAAATCGCACGTAACAATTTTTCTTCCGGCGTCAGCTGCGTCTCGCCTTTGGGAGTAACCTTGCCAACCAGCACATCGCCGGCTTCGACTTCTGCACCTATATATACAATACCTGATTCATCAAGCCGACTGAGTTGATGTTCGGATAAATTTGGAATATCAGCCGTTATCTCTTCGGTGCCAAGTTTAGTATCCCGGCTCACCACGGACAACTCTTCAATATGTATTGATGTAAAACGATCTTCAGCTACAATTCGTTCTGATATCAAAATGGAATCTTCAAAGTTATAACCATTCCACGGCATGAATGCTACTAACATATTCTGCCCCAACGCCAGCTCGCCCATATCGGTGGAAGCACCGTCGGCTATGACGTCGTCTCTGCCGATATCGTCACCGACTTTGACCAAAGGACGCTGATTAATATTGGTATTCTGATTTGAGCGTGTATATTTAATGAGATTATAAATATCCACCCCCACCTCGCCCATGCGGGTTTCCGCATCGTGCACCCGCACTACAATTCGGCTAGCATCAACATAATCTACAATCCCACCGCGCTTAGCCCGTACAGTTGTTCCTGAATGCACCGCTACTACGCGCTCAATGCCAGTGCCAACATACGGTTTTTCAGCACGCAAACAAGGAACCGCTTGGCGTTGCATGTTTGATCCCATTAAAGCACGGTTAGCATCATCGTGTTCAAGGAAAGGTATCAGTGAAGCGGCTACGGAAACAATCTGCGCCGGTGCCACATCCACATATTCGATTCGATCCGGTGACGATAGTGTGAATTCATTTTTATAGCGGCAAGAAACGATATCGCTAATCAACCGATGATTCTCATCAAGTTCGGCGTTAGCTTGCGCAATCATATAATTACCTTCTTCGATAGCAGATAAATAATCTATTTCTTCCATTACCCGACTATCCTTCACTTTACTATAAGGTGTTTCGATAAATCCATATTCGTTAGTTCGTGCATACAGCGCTAGCGAATTGATCAAACCGATATTCGGTCCTTCCGGAGTCTCAATAGGACACACCCGCCCATAATGCGTTGGATGCACATCGCGTACTTCGAAGCCCGCTCTTTCACGCGTCAAACCTCCCGGTCCCAATGCTGAAATGCGCCGCTTATGCGTGATTTCAGATAAAGGATTCGTTTGATCCATAAACTGTGATAACTGGCTAGAACCAAAGAATTCTCTAGCCGCAGCTGAAACTGGTTTAGCATTAATTAGATCATGCGGCATCAGATTTTCCGATTCTGCTTGACTTAAGCGTTCTTTTACTGCACGTTCAACACGCACCAATCCCGATCTGAATTGATTTTCCGCCAACTCGCCCACCGAACGCACTCGGCGATTGC
>JBDHRU010000131.1:0-7109 GCA_039807765.1 Nitrosomonas sp.
GGCGCGCCCGGCAGGATTCGAACCCACGACCCCTTGGTTCGTAGCCAAGTACTCTATCCAACTGAGCTACGGGCGCTTGGTGCAATCTAATTACTTCCAGCTTGCTGCTTAATTAAGCAACCGGGAGATTATATCAGATTGAAGCATCTGCGGGATTCGAACTTATGCTTTTGCTGCTGTATTCGATACCTTCAAACTGTAATCGGCTAAGACCGATTGTTCCTCTGCAAATCATCACAATCTCTTTGCGGGGGCGATGATCGTGTATTTGCTCAGTCTTGTCAAGATTAAACTGCATTCGCACCATCTCTCGCACTACTTATACATCTTCTTCCGGTTCCGGGTCTTCTTTGCAGGGTGCCATTCCGTTCAAGGTGCTGTTTCCTGTTTTATCCACTTGCCCCAGTATCTTCGGTGTTTTGCAATACACATCGGCATTTTGCGCGCGGTGGCGCAAGGCATGATCTATTAATACTAGCGCCAGCATGGCTTCGACAATCGGTGTGGCGCGGATGCCGACGCAAGGATCATGGCGGCCATGCGTTTCGACGATCGCCGGGTTGCCGTCTTTATCGATCGAGCGCCGCCTGAGGCGGATGCTGGAGGTCGGTTTGATGGCGACATGGGCGACGATATCTTGTCCGGTCGATATACCGCCTAAAATGCCGCCTGCATTGTTACTCAAGAAACCATCCGGCGTCATTTCATCGGAATGCTCGGTGCCTTTTTGCATTACGCTGGCAAATCCGGCGCCGATTTCCACGCCTTTCACCGCATTGATATTCATCATGGCGTAAGCGATTTCGGCATCGAGCCGGTCGTAGACCGGTTCGCCCCAGCCGACCGGCACACCTTGTGCGGTTACACTAATTTTGGCGCCAACCGAATCGCCGGATTTGCGCAACTGATCCATGAATTTTTCCAATTGTTCGGTATAGCTATTGTCGGCAACGAAGAACGGATTCTGATCGATATCTTCCCAACGCTTGAACGGAATTTGAATTGGACCGAGTTGCGCCATATAGCCGCGAATCACAACGCCGTGTTTTTCCTGCAGCCATTTCTTCGCAATGGCGCCGGCGGCAACCCGGACGGCTGTTTCCCGCGCCGATGCGCGCCCGCCGCCGCGGTAATCGCGGATGCCGTACTTTTGCCAGTAGGTATAGTCGGCATGACCGGGACGGAATACATCCATGATTTTGCTGTAATCCTTACTGCGTTGATCCTCGTTGCGAATCAGCAAAGCGATCGGCGTGCCGGTAGTCCGGCCTTCGAATACACCCGACAGGATTTCCACGGTATCGGATTCACGCCGCTGCGTAACATGCCGCGAGGTGCCTGGCTTGCGCCGGTCCAGCTCAAGCTGGATATCTTCGGTGCTGATGGTTAAACCCGGCGGGCAGCCATCGACGATACAACCGATTGCAGGACCATGCGATTCGCCGAACGAAGTGACGGTAAAAAGTGTGCCAAGTGTATTGCCAGACATACGATTGCTATTCGGGTAATAAAAAAGATTGTGCGAGTCTATCATACGTATCCTTGTTTTTTGGCGATTTGCTGAGCACTACACCGTTGTGGCAATCCGGTGCAAATTTGAGGCGCATCAACAAGGAAATGCAATCGCCATGCTATACCTGCGTTAAAATGCGGCTTATTGCCCGGCGCATGCGTGCATTCAATCATTGTCATAAAATTAACAGCAGGAGTTTGCATGAACACACCTCAAGTCAAGGAATTTCTTATCAATTTACAGAACAGCATCGTCTCGGGGCTGGAACAGGTCGATGGCAAAACATTCAAGCGTGATCAATGGGATCGCCCGGAAGGCGGCGGCGGTATGAGCAGCGTTATTGAAGAAGGCAATGTGCTGGAGCGCGGCGGTGTCAATTTTTCGCATGTGTACGGCGCGGGATTGCCGGCATCGGCAACTGCCGCCCGCCCGGAATTGGCGGGGCGATCGTTTGAAGCGATGGGGGTGTCGCTGGTGCTGCATCCGCGCAATCCATACGCGCCGACCGTGCATATGAATGTGCGTTTTTTCGAAGCGCGCAAGGCGGGTGCGGAACCGGTGTGGTGGTTCGGCGGCGGCATGGATCTGACGCCCTATTACGGCTACGCGGAAGATGCTGTTCATTTTCATCAAACCTGCAAGAACGCATTGCAGCCGTTTGGCGACGATACTTATCCGCGCTTGAAGAAATGGTGCGACGACTATTTTTACTTGAAGCACCGCAAAGAACCGCGGGGCATCGGCGGCGTATTTTTCGACGATTTGAATCAACCCGATTTTGCTACCTGCTTCAAGCTCACACGCAATGTCGGCGAGAATTTTCTCAACGCGTACCGTCCGATCCTGGAACGCCGTAAGGATACGCCGTACGGTGAACGCGAACGCGATTTTCAGGCGTACCGGCGCGGGCGCTATGTGGAATTCAATCTGGTGTGGGATCGCGGCACCTTGTTCGGCTTGCAAACCGGCGGACGCACCGAGTCGATCCTGATGTCGCTACCGCCCATCGTAAAATGGCGCTACGACTGGAAACCAGTGGCTGGCAGCGCGGAGGACAAACTGTATACGGATTTTCTGATCGGCAAGGATTGGGTGTAGTCTGCCGGTGAGTCAATTGTCACTGAACAATCAAATTTTGCTGGGAGCAGTAACAGGTGCGCTGATCGGTTTCTGGCTCGCGCAACTCGGAGAGGAGTCCGCAATCAGTGAAAACGGCTTGTATGTTGCAAAACTGGCTGGGACGTTATTCACCGATTTGTTAAAAATGGTGCTGATACCGTTGGTTTTCACATCGATCGTCGTCGGTGTCGCAAATCTGCGTGCGCATCAGCAAATGAATCGTGTCTGGCAAGTCACGCTGATTTTCTTTATGTCGACCATGGCGTTTGCCGTCGCGTTGGGGCTGGCAGCCGCCAATCTGTTCCAGCCGGGACGTGAATTGCAGATCGCGATGTTCCAGGATGCCGTACAGAATTTTCAGGCAATCCAGATGTCACTGCCCGAGTTTTTTGCACATTTCCTGCATTCATTGTTTCAGAATCCGGTCGCGGCACTGGCGCAAGGAAATGTGCTGGCGGTGGTGGTTTTTGCCTTATTGCTCGGCATCGCACTGGTCGTGGGCGGTGAACGTTACCGCAATATTCTGATCTTGATGCAGGAATTTCTGGAATTGATTTTGATGCTGGTCGGCTGGATTATGCGCCTAGCACCGCTCGGTATCATGGCGCTGGTATTGCAGCTGGTGGCGACACAGGATACTGGTTTGTTGACCGTCATGATCAAGTTTGTAGTAGTTGTGCTGGGCACCACGTTGCTGCACGGTGTGGTGGTGTTGCCCCTGATCCTGTATCTGATGACCGGCGTCACACCGTATAAATTCTGGCAGGGTGGGCGCGAAGCACTCATCACCGCCATGGCTACCAGTTCGAGCGCGGCGACGCTGCCCGTCACGCTGCGCTGCGCCGAGCAGCATTTACATGTCAACCGTGATGTCGCCGGTTTTGTCATCCCTTTGGGTGCGACCATAAACATGGATGGTACGGCGCTCTACGAAGCGGTAGCGGCTTTGTTTATCGCCAATCTGGTCGGTGCCGAACTCACTGTGCTGCAACAAATGATCGTATTTGTAACCGCGATGCTGGCAGCCATCGGTGCGCCGGGTATTCCCAGCGCCGGCATGGTTACGATGGTGATGGTGCTGCAATCGGTCGGCTTGCCGGCTGAAGCTATCGCGGTATTGCTGCCGATCGACCGCATCCTCGATACGGTTCGCACTATGGTGAATGTGGAAGGCGATTTGGTGGGAAGTTTGGTGGTGCAGCACTGGATCAAGCGCGGCGGCGGCTCCAGCTCGTAATTATTACTAAATCAGATCGATATCGCGGAAGCGCTGTTGTATTTCCAGCACTTTGTCGCCATTGCTGATCAACGCCTCGACGCAATCGCGATCCAATTTGGAATTGGACATTTGCCGCAGCATGGCAAACGCTTGTTCGTTGCTCCACGGCGCTTTGTACGAGCGGCGCGAGGTGAGTGCGTCGAAGACATCGGCTACCGCGCTGATACGCGCCTCGATGGGAATTTCATCGCCTTTCAAACCATTCGGATAACCGCTGCCATCGACTGCCTCATGGTGGAATTCGGCGATGTTGCGCAGGATATTGGTGTGGCCGAATGCCCCCAAACCGAAATCTTCCAGCACGGAATCGATAATTTCCCGGCCTTTCACCGGGTGCGTCTTCATGACATCGAATTCCGCCGAATCAAGCTTGCTCGGTTTGCGCAGGATAGTGTCCGGAATGCCGATTTTTCCCACGTCATGCATCGGTGAAAAGAGAAAAATATGTTCAATCTGCTCGTCGCTGATGGCGTAGCTTGGCGCAAGCTCGCGTGCGATCAAGCGAGCGTAGTGCGCAGTCCGGTCGATGTGCGAACCGGTTTCGAGATCGCGGTAATGCGTCATGTTGCGTGCCGCGCGCACTGCGGCAAGCAAAGTGCGAATGGAGGTGAGCTCATTGATAACCATCAGCGCGATCAGATGACCGTAGATATCGACTTGGCGCAGCGCTTGTGCATCGAAGGGATGCTCCTGCTGCGAATTGAAAAACAAAAAACCGACGAAAGTGCCGCTTTGATACAGCGGCATGGTATAGCTGGATTTGTAACCTTTCGCGGCTATCCGTTTGGTGTGCTCATGCGTGCCTTTGGCAAAAATATTCAAATCCTGCACCAGACGCGGGTGGCGGTGCTCGATGATGGCGCGTAACGAGGGAGCAGCGCTGAGCGGCGCTTCGTACGTAGCCACCGGATTATCGCTACCTTCCATGCTGTGCGTGTACGTTTTGAGCATCTCGGTTTTTTCATCGTATAGCGCAATCGCCAGACGATCGATGAAAGGAAAATCCTGCCGGATGATCTGATGCAGGAAGCGCAGCTTCTCGGTCAACGGTAAATTTTCATGCAGTTTTGCCAGGGTATCCTGGTGGGTAAAAAAATCTTCTTCCGATTGCATAAAATTCCTTCCGGCAAATGATGGTGAAGGTGGCAACCGCCATCCTGTGACGGATATTGCGGTTGAATAATGAATTCTCGCAGTATTTTAAACGATTTATCGAGAATTCGTTGTGCTGGTTTCTCGTTGAATATTGCCTGCTGTTACACATTTTAAAAGCGTGTTATGTGGCATATTGCCGCGCGGCAATATGCCACATTCCAAAAACAAATCTTTCTTCCTACAATTTGTTCAACGTGGTTATTCGAATCTAATTGGCATCGATGACCGTGGTAAGAACACTCGATTATTTACTTTACCCGACAGGAGGATGATAAGCGTGCCGCAACAGCGCGCTGACATAAGCCCTATGAAAATACCGAAACGGCTGGAGCCATTAATTGAAGAAGGTTTGATCGATAGTGTGATTTGCCAACTCATGAGCGGCAAAGAAGCGATGATTTATATGGTGCGCAGCGGCGAACAAGTTCGGTGTGCGAAAGTGTACAAAGAAAGCAATAAATGTAATTTCCATCAGCGCGCCTGCTATACCGAAGGACGCAGAATCAAAAGCAGCCGCCGCACCCGTGCGATGGAACGCGGCAGTCATTATGGCCGCAGTGTGCGCGAAGAAGCTTGGCAAAACACGGAGGTCAATATGCTGTGCCGTTTAGGAATGGCCGGTGTCCGGGTGCCGAAATTCTATAATTTTTTTGCCGGTGTGCTTTTAATGGAACTGGTTACCGATGCGGAAGGCAATGTGGCGCCACGGCTCAATGACATGATCCTGACACCCAAGCAAGCGCGTACCTATCACAAAATTTTAATTCAGCAAATTGTGACCATGCTGAGTGCGGGAATTGTACATGGTGACCTATCACCTTATAACGTACTTATCGATAGCCAGGGTCCGGTGATCATCGACCTGCCTCAGGCCGTCAATGCGGCCAGTAATCACCAGGCGCGTTATATGATCAAACGGGACATTGATAATTTGACGGCATTTTTAAGCCGCTTTGTACCGGAATTGGCACAATCGGATTACGCGAATGAGATATGGTCCTACTATCAGTATGGGAAGTTGCCACAGGCACGCTTAACAGGGCAGATCAAACAAACGATCAAACCTGTGAATGTTGCTAATGTCTTGCAAATTATCGATACGGTTATTAAAAAAGAAATTGCCTGGCAGCGGCATAAGCAGACACGATGGAATAATTCTTTGTCATAGCAAAATAATTGCAACAACAAAACTGCAGCAGATGTTCATTGACCTGCATACACCAGCTTATGCTATAATTCCCTGCTTCTGACGCGGGGTGGAGCAGTCTGGCAGCTCGTCGGGCTCATAACCCGAAGGTCGTAGGTTCAAATCCTACCCCCGCAACCAAATAAATTAAGCACTTAGAGAATAAAATCCTAAGTGCTTTTTTGTTTTATAGATACCATGTAAGGCTGGTGTAAGGAAATCCGGCCAACGCCAAGCAAAAAGTCGTCACTGGAATAAACTGGGAATCAAATGATCATGAAAATTGAACTTGCCGTGAATGGTACGTTAATGAGAGGTTTGGAGTTAAACCACAATCTGCTTGAGTTAGGCGGTATATTTGCGGAAGAAGCATTAACCGCACCTCTCTATCGACTTTGGTCGATCAACGATCAACACCCTGCAATGCAGCGCTTTTCTAAGGGCGGGCAAATATCTTTGGAAATATGGCGCATAGAGTCATCCAATATCGGTGAATTGTTAAGTCGTGAACCAGCCGGGCTATCGATTGGAAAAATTCTCTTAGCTGATAATCGGGAAGTATTAGGAATCCTTGGAGAATCTTTCCTCTGTGAAGGGATGCAAGAAATAACTCATTTCGGCGGATGGCGGGAATACAAAGCTTCGCTGGATATCCGCCAATAAAAAAGCCTAGGAGATACCTAGAGAGTGTGGACAATTAAATTGTTTATATTTTTCCCTGAGAATCAGATTGTGATTTACTGTTTATAAACAGTTGGAGGAGGTTATAAATGGTAAAGTGCTATGGATTACGGGACGATCAATGGCAAGGATCGAGCACTTGTTACCGGGCCGCAAGCAAACAGTTGGTGTAACAG
>JBDHRU010000132.1:0-7095 GCA_039807765.1 Nitrosomonas sp.
CGCTTCAACCGTTCGCGGCCAGTTAGTCCCCAAATGGTGATTGCGTTGTTAACGAAAAAATAAATATAGGTTGATGTCGACATGGGTGATGGAAAATTACTTTTTTTCTGAATGCATTATTCCAGTGCAATGCATAACGTCCGGTGATGCGATTTTAGATGTTTTGCGGTAACTATAACAGAGATAACAGCGCGCTGCTAAAAAGTCCGGCTCAGCCAGATATTAGCCAGAATGATGATGGTAAATCCTGGGCCTAACGCAACCAGTGCCGGGTTCAAGTGCAGAATCAGACCGGCATTGGCGATAATTTGATCGAGCAGGTAAGCCGCCATGCCGATCAGCGTGGCGAATATGAGCTTATTGCTGAGTCCGGAGCGGATCGAGCCGAATACAAACGGAATCGACAGCAGCAGCATAGCGATCGTCATCAGCGCGCTGCCTGCTTTGCGCCACAATGCGAGTGCGTAGGAGTCGGCGTCCTGTCCGGTACTGCGCAGGAATTCCATATGCCGGAACAATTCGAGTGGCGACAGGCTTTCCGGGGGCTTGGTCAATGTTGCAATATCCTCCGGATTGACAAAAGAAGACCATCTCACGGTGTCCACATGGCTTACCGAGATCCGTCCGTCATCCTGGAATGTGCGAACGATGGCGTTGCTGAATTCCCAGATGTCTTCCTCGACGATGTCGGCAAATCCGGCGAGCGTGTGCTTGATGATGAAACCTTCGTCATCCAGTTGCAGCAGTTCGATATCGGCGGCCCTTTTGTTATTCACGATCTGGCCGATGCGCAGGATACTATGTTCATTGCGCGTCCAGATTCCCAGATTTTTGCCTAATTCGGCGCTTTGTTCCAATGCGATAGCGCGATAGGTGATCGCTTTTTGCTGTAATTGCGGAGCGGCGAATTGTTCCAGAGCAGCGACAACCAGCAACAATAAGATACCCATGCTTAAAGGTGCAAAGCTGATGCGCTGAGGCGAGAGCCCGGCGACACGCAAGGCAATTAGTTCCGAATTGATCGCCAGTTTACCCAATGCGATGACAGTACCCAGTAAGGCAACAAAAGGCGCGACTTGAATGAGGCGGCGCGGTAGTAGCATGGCGGTGTAGAGGAAGGCATCGATAGTGCGATAAGTGCCTCTGCCGACATCATCCAGCTGATCCAGCAGATCGAAAAAACTGAATAATGGCAGCAGGATCGCGGTGGAAATAACGAAGCCGATCAGTACTTGGTGGGCGATGTAACGATAGATGATCATGGTCGGCGTAAGAGGAATTTCCGGTTTGAGAGTACTGCATAACCGACCAGGAATGCGAGAATGAGCATATCCAACCACCACACGCCCGGTATGCTACCGACGACTTTTTGCTCAACCCAGGTTTTGGCCAATCCGCTCAAATTGTAGTACGCAGCGAAAACCAAGGCGGCGATGACGTAAATCCGTTCTATTTTTTCCTGGCGCGGCGCGATGCGAATATAAGTCACCGCGAGTAAAGCCATCAAAATAGTCGAAAGTGGGCGAGAAATACGCCATTGCAGTTCCGCGATGTCATGCGGCTGGCTGGATTCCCACAGTGTTCTGGTAGCGGCCGCTTTGCGCCGGTACTTCAGTACGAAGTCCTTATCGATGAAATAGGTCATATCCTCGAACTGGATCATGTCATCGACGCTGGCGGTTTTGCTTAATTCGTAGACGATGCCATCGGACAGCAAAATATGCGGCCTTTCTTCCTGAGTAGCAGGGTGAACCTGGCTGGCGTGCTGGGCGATGACGATTTCGCTGCCTTCTTTTTTCTTGATGTAATGAAAAATGCCCTCCATTTCGTTGGTGGCATTATCTTTACTGCGTACATAGACAACCCTGCCGGTTTTCTCGCTGCCATAAAAGCGTCCGGCCTGGAAGCGGTTGGTATTGAATTCAGCTTCCGCTTGCGCATCGAGAATGTAACTCTCCGAATAGGCCCATGGGCGCGCATATGCCGACAGCGCGCCGCTGAGAATACCGACCGGTATTGCTACCGTCAGTACCGTCAGCACAATGCGTGCACCGCTCACGCCGACGGAACGGATAATATTCAATTCCTGGTCTTTGTTGAGCCTGTCTAGACCGATGATGACCGAAATGTAGAGTGCAACGGGGATCAACACTTCCAGCGCAATCAGCGTTTTTAAGAACACCAGCTTGAGCAGTGCGGCGACACCCAATGTCTCCGTCACGGCGCCGGTCAAAAGCCGGGCGCTGACGAAGCTGGCGTACAAACCGACCAGAATGAGGAGAACTACCGTGAAAGGTAGCAGGATTTCGCGCGCGATGTACCGTTCGATTAATTTCATAAACCGGCTAAATCAACAAGCTTTTACTGATCAATAGGACGAAGAGCATGGGGCGGTGCGGATAAGATTGATCACGAGGGCCGCGTGTTGTTATCGGAACTCGATTTCCGGCTAAGTATCGATTCGGCCAGCATGAGATCCTGCACCTTGTCGACATCGATGCCGGCGCGGGCATCGTCCAGCATAACCAGCCGGATATTGACGCCGGATTTTTCCGAAACCGCGACTAAGCCTTGCTGCGATGTCAGTTGCCCGATCAGATATAAAAATACCGTCTTGAGTCCAAGCACTTTGCCGATGAGCCGCCACGGACGCTTGCGTAAATCTTCGGCTTGCCGCCAGAATCGCACCAAGACGCGTCCGCGTTGATTGAATGCATACAAATTACAACCGCGGAATCCGCCGTCGCGCAACCGGATAATGGTGCGTTTGCAACTGGGAAATGCAGTCATAATCGCTGATTCGCTGACAGCGCCCACCGCGGCGTCGCACGGTGTCGCCGCGGCATTTTGTAAAAAATCGCGTACGGTGGCGGGCGTGAGTAAAGCATGGTCGGCCGTGGTCACGAGCACCGGCGTATCGAGCGGTATGTGATTGAGACCGCTCTCCGCACTGCGGCTGGGGGAATCCAGATTCGGCAGCCAGGTGACCTGGCCGGACGCGATGCGCTGCTTTAATTCCGGACAGTGATCGTGCAGCGATTCGGGCGGACCGCACAGAATAATGGTGGAGACCAGATCGCAAGCTTGCAAGGTGTCCAGCACACGGATGATCATCGGAACGCCGGCAACGGGAGCGAAAGCCTTGCAGGCCGCGCCGCTGTGTTGCGTAATCGGATCCTTACCGGTGCGGTCGGCAGCCAGAACCACGGCGGCGAATCGCTGTGCTGCTGGATTGAGTTCACCGGTCATAGCGTTTTTCCATAAATACGGTAGCGTTTGTATTGTTCGCTGCCGATGCTATCGAGGATGCTGCGCATCGCAACGTTATCTTCCAGTATCCAGGATAATTCGACTTCCTTGACGCCGTGCCGGATGCCGATCTGGCGCGGGGTGTCGATAACCAGGCAGGCCAAAGCCAAACCGATCGGCGTACTGTGAAATCGTTTACGCACGCCCATCAGCGGGATGCGGCCGGTACGGATTTGATGATTTCTGACTTTCTTGATCAGTTTGAGCCAGCCGAACGGAAACAGGCTGCCGTTGAGCTCGATGAGGATTTCGTTGAGATTGGGTAATCCGACCATGAAGGCGGCCGGTTCGCCGTTGACTTCCGCGATTTGTATATATTCATCGGGCAATAACAAGCGCAAACTACTACCCAGCTCGGCAAATTCTTCACGCGTAAATGGGATGAATCCCCAATTTTCCGACCAGGCGTCGTTAAAAATATCGCGCAAGATTTCCATTTCCTGATCGAATTGATCGCGCTTCAAGGTACGCATGGTGATTTGCGGTGCAAAGCGCTTGATTACGGTCTGCATGACGCGCGGTATTTCGAAATCGACACTGATTTTATAAGCCAGCAGATCCTTTGCCGGAAGATAGCCGTGTTCTTCGAGCAGACGACTGTACCAGGGGGCCGAATGCGGCATCATGACCACCGGCGGAGTATCGAATCCTTCAACCAGAATCCCGCATTCCTGATTGATCGACAGATTGAACGGACCGCTGACACGGCGGATTCCCCGTGCCGCGAGCCAGGCTTCCGCGTGCAGCAGCAGCGCGCCAAGTACTTCGGCATCGTCGATACATTCCAGCAGACCGAAGTGACCGCTGTCTGCGCCGTGGTGTTGCTGGTGCAAGGAATCGATCTGCGCGCTGATCCGGCCGGCCGGTTGACCGTCCTGAAATGCAACCCAGGCTTGCCATTCGCCATGCTTGAAATAGGGATTGAAACGGGAGAAGTGAAAACGCCGTTCCAGCCGCAACGGTGGCACCCACATCGGGTCGTTCGCATACACGCGCCACGGTACGTCGATAAACCTGCCCATGTCGCGATACGACATGACTGGGTGCACTGTTACCCTGGAATTGACCGGCTTATCGTGTTGAGTCATGGCAGATTAACGATATCGGTTTAATGATAAGCGTTTGAAAAAGAGTTATAAATTGATGTCGATGACGTCTGGGTTGCGGCTATGGAGAACTTCCTACCGTTCGGTATGTTTCATTAAATTCGCGACCAATTGATGAAAAACCACCTTGGGATCGGGCTCGGCGGTATTTTGTCCGACTGCGGCGATTTTTTCGTCGGTAATCGTGCGGCAGAAGTCGCGGAAATTATTCCAATCGGTATTGTACTGGAGCAAATTTTTCTGCGGAATGAAAACGCGCAATACTTCAAAATTTTGATACATTTCCGGTAACCGGGCTGTGAGGTAATGGTTAATGTTTGCGGGCCAGCGTTTATGCTGCGGATACATATCGGCCAATTCCGTTTCGATGGTGTAGCGGAAATTTTCAATGGCCATGGCGCGGCGCTTGCGATTGACGATGTCGACCATGACGGCCACCACCCCGAGCAGTCCGAATAAGACGAATGGCCATAGCGGCACGGTTCCAAAATACGATGCGATTTGATCAAAACTTTCGTCCAAGATATTCTCAATTAATATAAGTTAGAAAAATAGATAGGCTCCGATAACAAGAACCTCTGCCAAGAATATACTGCTGAAATAAGCGAGTGCGGCTATCGGAATGGGTAAACAGTCATTTTTCTTGTGTTTATTCCGCCATATATCATATGCTTATCCACTCTAATGGCGCTATCCGAAGCTCGTATCTTGCCATAGTAATATGCATGGATCAATATGATTGCCTTGCACCGCTGACATCGGAAATCGGCCATTGAGAAAGAAAACGCGAGCTTTTCCTCGGGAAAATGCAATTAATCGTATGCAACCGATAATCAGAGAGAGCGGTTTTTGAGTATTTGTTTGCGGTTTTCAACTGCAGTGATCATGGTCATTACTAAATTTGCATTGACCTGATGCTGCTAATTGCGTTATTTTTGTCTGTTTTTTTATGACAGAACCACTTATTATTCCAATTAGTTTCTTGCTGGCATGAGCATCATTATGACCAAATCATCTAAACAGGCTGCGCTGCCGCAACCGGAAAGCTTTGAAGCGGCGTCGGCCGAGCTGGAGAAAATCGTGGTCGCCATGGAAGCGGGGCAAATGTCATTGGAAGCTTCTCTTGCGGCTTATCAACGTGGAGCAGAGTTGTTGCAATATTGTCAGAATAAGCTGCAAGGTGCGCAACAGCAGGTGCGCGTGCTGGAAGCCGGAATGTTAAAAAACTTCACTGGATCGGATAGCGATGAGCGGTGATTTTCAAAGTTGGGCAGGTGGTTGTCAGGCACGTATTGAAACATTCCTGGATGCGCGATTACCTGCTAGCGATTGCGTTCCGGTGCGTTTGCATAAAGCCATGCGTTATTCCGTGTTGGGCGGCGGCAAGCGGGTGCGTCCGCTATTGTCGTTTGCTGCCGGTGAGCTTGCCGCTGCGGATGTCGAGCGCGTGACCGTTGCGGCGGCGGCGGTGGAACTGATTCATGCCTATTCGTTGGTGCATGATGATTTGCCGTGCATGGACGACGATGTTTTGCGGCGTGGCAAACCGACCTGCCATATCGAATTTGACGAGGCGACTGCATTGTTGACCGGTGACAGCTTGCAAACGCTGGCGTTCGAGTTGTTAGCGGAAAAGCGCTTGACGGATACGCCGGAAACGCAATTGGAGATGATTGCGCAATTGGCGCTGGCTTCCGGTTCGCGCGGCATGGCGGGAGGCCAGGCATTCGATCTGGACAGCGTCGGTAAAATGCTGAGCTTGCCGGAACTGGAGTTCATGCATATTCACAAAACCGGCGCGTTGATTCGCGCCGCCGTGATGCTGGGCGCCCGTTGCAGCAGCCGTTTGGATAAGACGCAATTGGATAAGCTGGATCATTTCGCCAAATGTGTCGGTCTGGCGTTCCAGGTGGTCGATGATCTGCTGGATACTGAGGCGACCACGGCTACATTGGGTAAAACCGCCGGTAAAGACGCGGAAAACAATAAACCGACGTATGTCAGCATTCTGGGTATTGCCCAAGCGCGCGAGCTGGCGGAAAAATTGCAGCACGACGCCGATCGGGCGCTGGATGGTTTTGGCGAAGCTGCAGCAAGATTGCGTCAAGTGACCGATTTCATAATTAAACGTAAATTCTAAGTTTTTTCTTCTTTATTTTTTTATTTTCAGGCTCTGAATGTATCCACTGTTAGATACCATCAACTCACCCGCTCAATTACGTGAACTGGAGCAAAAGAAGTTACCGCAATTTGCCAATGAATTACGTGATTTTCTCATTGAATCGGTAGCAAAAACCGGTGGACACTTATCTTCCAATCTGGGCACGGTCGAACTGACGATTGCGCTGCATTACGTGTTTAATACACCGCATGATCAGCTGGTTTGGGATGTAGGGCATCAGACCTACGCGCACAAGATCCTGACCGGACGGCGCGAGGGTATGAGCAAGCTGCGCATGCATGGCGGCATTGCCGGATTCCCGCGCCGCGACGAAAGCGAATACGATGCCTTTGGCACCGCGCACTCCAGCACTTCGATCAGCGCGGCGCTCGGCATGGCGGTTGCAGCACGCTTGAATCATACCGGCCGGCGCGCCATTGCTATCATCGGCGACGGCGCCATGAGCGCCGGGATGGCATTTGAAGCATTGAACAACGCCGGTGTGATGGACGCCAATTT
>JBDHRU010000133.1:0-7021 GCA_039807765.1 Nitrosomonas sp.
TAAACGGGCTTCAACTTTCCTCGGCGGCATCCACCTCGCTGCAGCTATCATTTGGCTTAATTGACCACACGCCTTAGGTGTTCCATAATTAGACCTGAATTCACATTCATTAAGAAATAATGGAAATGATTCTTTAGGAATTCCATTGTTTTTTCTTAAAACACGTTGGCCTAATTCCAAAAGTTCTCAATCCCGTTAATGTGATTCTTACCTTGTGCAAATAGCATGGAGTGATAATCCGTTCATGGTAGAAGTGGCTCACATCAAATGCATTGTAACTGCGGTAACAATCTGTATAAACTATGCTGTCCGGTGCTATTTTTCTTGTTATCAGCGGCATGAGTGTTTCTGATTTAGTGTCACCTACAACCTTTGTGTATACCTTGCCACCGCGCTTCAATATGCCGAATACAGCAACCTTACCTGCAGCTCCACGATCACGTTTACCTTTGCGGATACCACCAAAGTAGCTCTCATCCAACTCCACACTATACCATCAAAGATTTCGTGAGATTCCTGCTCCAAATGATAAGCAATAACTTCACGTATTTTGCGATAAAACAGCACTGCGCTATTGGGCTGAATTCCGAGTATATTGGCCACTGATCTTGCTGTAACTTCCAGCACAAAAAATTCCAGTAACCTTAACTGTGCTTTCCTTAATAATCTACAATGACTTATCTTCATTCAATTAGCTTAACAACTAAGCTAATCTACTACAGCCCCGAAAACAATTGAAGTGGTTAATGGCTGTCACCACATCGTTGTTGAAGACGAACATGCAATTCAGGAATTAATCGCATTGAGTCTGAAAAAAGCAAGTCATAGGGCTCTGTACACGGACGATGCCGAGCAGGCCAGAAAAACAATCAATAGTGTTTTACCCGATCTGGTGCCGCTTGATTGGATGTTACCCCATATCAGTAGATTGGAGTTCGCCCGGAAACTGAGACGCGAAGAACGCACCAAAGCCATTCCGATCATTATGCCGACCGACCATATTCAGGAAAGCGACAAAATCTCCAGACTGGAAGCCGGGGCGGATGATTACGTCACCCAACCGTTTCACCCCGGGAGTTGCTCGCCCGAATCAAAGCTGTGCTGCGCCGCCGCTTACCGGAAATGTGCGACGATATTATCGAAGTCGGCGGGTTGCAGTTGGATCCGACGACACACCGCGTGTGGGGCAATCACGTGTTTATCGAGGATCGCACCGTTGACGTGCACATCCGCCGATTGCGCAAAATTCATGAAGAAAATCTGGTGCAAACTGTGCGCAGCGCCGGTTACCGGTTTTCTGTCGAATGCCGGGAAGAAAGCGTGGAATAAACAAGTCATATCTTTTTCTCGTACCTCAAACACCGCACAGCTGGTAAATCCCGGTCTACAAGTTTTGCAACTCGCGCACCGGTTTAATTCCTCATTTCATTATTTCTACAATGTTCTGAAACCGCATCAAAGTTTGAATAATGCCACTCCCTATGAAATACTCTGTACTTATTTCAATTAGTTGCTCTGTAGACGGTCTTCAGAATTTCTTATAGAGCTTAATTTTCTTTCAAGCTGTTTTCATCGGACATTGCGAATGCAAACCAGCGCAGAATTTTTTAATTTATATAACCACGGCTTTGTTCGTGTTGCCGCCTGCGTACCCGATGTTCGCGTTGCCGACCCGCAATTCAACGTAGCCGCAACCATCACCTTAATGCAGCAAGCGGTTGAGCAAAAGGCTTATCTCGCGCTGTTTCCGGAATTGGGCCTGACAGCCTATTCCTGCGACGATTTATTTCACCAGCAAGCACTGCTGAACGGCGCGTTGGATGCGTTTCAGCAAGTACTCATGGCTTCCGAAGCACTCGATCTGATCACGGTTGTGGGGCTCCCGCTGCAAATCGATCATCTGCTCTTCAATTGCGCGGCAGTTGTTTATCACGGACGCATTCTCGGTATCGTTCCCAAGACATTCTTGCCCAATTACCGGGAGTTTTACGAGTTAAGGCAATTTACTCCAGCTGCCGCAGCACCACGAGACGTCATCGCATTATGCAGCCAGGACGATATCCCCTTCGGCGGGAAACTAGTATTCCGGGTGCAGAATAAGCCGCAGCTCAGTTTCTTCGTGGAAATTTGCGAAGACCTGTGGACACCCATTCCGCCGTCATCGCATGCCGCACTGGCCGGTGCCACGCTGCTGCTGAATCTTTCCGCTTCCAACATCACCGTCGGCAAACACGAATACCGCCGCAACCTAGCCGCCAATCAATCGGCGCGTTGCCTAGCCGCTTATCTCTATGCAGCCGCCAGCACCGGCGAATCGACCACGGATCTTGCCTGGGACGGACATGCGATGATTTATGAAAACGGCACCTTGCTTGCCGAGTCGGAACGGTTTCATGACGGTTCACAGCTGGCGTTTGCCGACATCGATCTCGATCGCCTGACACAGGAACGCATGCGGCAAAACAGCTTCGGTCAAAGTGTGCAGCACTTTCGCGCAGAGATCCGGCAATTTCGTGAAGTTTCCTGCACGATCAATTTTCCTGACAATGAGCGTTTGCTATGCCAGCGGCAATATGATCGTTTCCCCTACGTTCCATCCGATCCCGCAATACGCGACAGCCATTACAGTGAAATTTTCCACATCCAGACGCAGGGCTTGGTCAAGCGTCTGAAACATACCGGCATTGAGAAAATCGTCATCGGCATCTCCGGCGGATTGGATTCGACGCATGCCCTGATCGTCGCGGCCCGCGCGATGGATACGCTCCGCTTGCCGCGCCGGCAGATTCTGGCCTATACCCTGCCGGGGTTCGCCACCAGCGCACACACCCTGGCCAATGCCAAAGCCCTGATGCAAGCTGTCGGATGTGCGGCGCATGAAATCGATATCCGCCCCAGTTGCGAGCAAATGCTGCGCGATCTTGACCACCCCTTTATCCACGGCGAACCACTGTACGACGTGACCTTCGAAAATGTGCAAGCGGGCGAACGCAGCAATCATCTATTCCGTCTCGCTAACCATTATCATGCTCTGGTGCTGGGTACCGGTGATTTAAGCGAATTGGCTTTGGGCTGGTGCACGTACGGTGTCGGCGATCAGATGTCGCATTACGCCATCAACGCCAGCATCCCGAAAACGCTGATTCAGTTTCTCATCCGTTGGGTAGCCGATACGCAGCTGCTTGGTGGTAACGCAAGTCAGATTCTGCACGCAATCCTGAGTACGGAAATCAGTCCGGAGCTGATTCCCGGCGTAACCGGTAGCAACCAACCCGCGCAACGCACCGAAGCTGTGATCGGCCCTTACGAGTTACAGGATTTCAATCTGTACTACACCACCCGTTTCGGTCATTTGCCGACCAAAATAGCGTTTTTGGCATATTGCAGCTGGCATGACCGAACACTCGGTCGCTGGCCCGGTATACCCGAGAGTAAGCGCAATCAATATTCAATCGGCGAAATTAAGCATTGGTTGCAAGTGTTCGCTTACCGTTTTTTCCAAATCAGCCAATTCAAACGCAGTTGCATTCCGAACGCACCTAAGGTGGGATCGGGCGGTTCGCTGTCGCCACGCGGTGACTATCGTGCACCCAGCGACAGCGAAGCAACGGTATGGCTTGACTGCATCAAGCGCATTCCGGATGCCGCAGAATAATACCTCGCTGGATGAACTGCTCACTTCCGAACATCGTCTGCCATGAATAAAGCGATCAGATTGGCGATAATATCAGTGAAGCACCACTGAACTGACGATCAGTCACGTATCTATCGTTAACTACGAATACCATACAATCACATCGATCGATTGACAATATTTTGACATTAAATTAAATACAATACGGGATTTCAAATTTTCAATAGCTCTGACATGAAGCAAAAATTTTTAGCGCACTGTCTGTATTGTTTAATTATGTCCGCAACAATGACGTGCGGCGTATCCGCAACTGTAACCGCAGTGAACCTTGGTTTTTCCAGCTACTTTATCGAAGAATGGCTCTATTCATGGAGTATTGCTTTCCCGATCGGTTTTGTGCTCTTATTACTGCTTTCACCTGTATACCGGCGAGTTGTGGAAATCATAGTTCGCTGAAATTAAAATTTTTAGATCAGTCTGAGCTAACAAACTTCAGCTACCAGTCATTCACATTTCACATCACTAAAAAACATTCAACCTGCTTATCCACGCTTCAACTCTTACTCTTCGATACCACTTGTTTTTAGGATTTTTCTTTCTCCATGCGCAAAAATTCAACTACCATTAGCGCATTACATATATTTGATCGATCTTCTGGAGGAAAAAAGTGTGAGTGATGAATTGCCGGAAGAACTTACCAGGCTATACCGATATATTAAGCAATTGGATCGTCGTATCACTAAATTACGGCATATGAGACTTTTTCGCCGGCCTGTTCTGAGTGTTACGAGTGTTGTATTGATTTTTGTACTGTTCATTCCTGTCATTGCGGTTGTCATCTTTCTTGTCAACCGTACCCATACACAGTATGTTTTCCTCACCGGACCGGCGGGAAGCACAACAGCTTATATAGCGCCTCGAATCCAATCGATTCTCAATGCACCGGAACCGATTGAACAATTGCTTCACCTCAATATCGTGCCTAACTTTGAGTTGCGATCATCATGCGGCGGTCTTGATACCAATGCACAGATCAATGCCGGTATGGCTCACCTTGGATTCGCCGAAGATGGTTTTTTCGGAGATTCGGTCTCATCCTTATATTGCGCATCGGACTCAAAACAGATTCAAGCAAATACCGAGAATATCGGGGTAGGTAAGAAAATGCGCGTGCTGCTGAGTTTGTATAAATCTCCCCTCCATGTCGTCGTGCGGTCAAAATTGGGGCTCGGCGATCTCCAGGAAATACCTTCCGGCACCAAAATTTATCTTGGCGGAGATGGGAGTTCGACCCACTTTGTCGGTCAACTGATTGTGGAACATTTTGGCCTGAATGTTGACCGGAAAGGGAATACGCTGGATTTCGATCAGGCTGCGCAAGCGCTCATTAATGGAGAATTCGATGTCGCTTTTTTTCTAGCGGGATTGCATACTGAAGTCCTTAAATCCCTTTTGCAACAGGATAGTGAATTCCAGTTATTGCCTATCGCGAAAACCGAGAGTTTAAAGACGCTCATTCCGTACCTTGAATCCTTGGCAATCCCACCCGCGATTTATCCGAATGTTCAGAACGAAATCCAAACGATCGGCACTCATACTGTTCTGGTGGCATCGACCGCACTGGGCGAGCCTGAGACTTACGAAATAACAAAGAAAATAACCGAACATATTCAGGATCTGCTCTGGGATATACCGCTCAACTTGGCGCGTGTCATCGACAACGATCCCTCCAAAGAATTGTTTTATCCCATTCATGACGGCGCGCGCCGCTTTTTTACCCATAACCCGCCATTTTTTCTGGATATAGCCATGCTGACAGGTATCGGCGCTTATTTTTCCGTGATTTATGCTTTCTATGCCATGTTAATCGAATTTTTCCGCAATTACCGCGTTTACCGCTTTCTATCCACTATTGACTTGATCATGGGGCGCACGCAATTACTGGACGATCCATCGAAATCAATACCACTCAACGCACACCTCCAAAGGCTTCGACGCGCTGCACTGCGGCTCATGCGCCGCAGGAAAATTACGTACGATGAATTCAGTTATATTGAGGATTACATAAAAGCGTACAAACCCTAATATAACAATTCAGGCTCCACCTGGTTCTATTGCAATTTTCCGATGCCGCGTGCTGACTTTATTAAAGAGAATGTGATACGAATTAATAGCAATAATGGCCTTAGGCCAATTCCAATTAATATTTAAACGGAAACCTAACTTTTCTTTGCCGCATAAGTAGAATTAGTCTAAGTTTCTCCATAAATGATATGAATTCCATTTCTACGGCAAATGTATCCTGGCAAATCACTTCTTTTTCTGGTATTACCTTAAGCTTATTGTCATAGGCAAAACCCATAATAAATTTATAACCATCCGGGTTTGTATCCTTTAATTCCCCCTCAATCAACACACAGACTCCACTCTGACGTATAACAGGATGAGCATGTTTTGAGTATACCCAGCGCCCATTCTTATAGCATGCAAGTACCCCGCAAAGCCTTTCCGCCCAATCGCTCGGCCTGAATGGTTGATTATCTTCGGTTGTGCCCAGAATCAACCACTCTTTAGGTTCCGTTTTCATAGGCTTACCAGCAATGAAAAGAGAAACTAAAACTGCGGAACTGCTTGAGCATAGGCCACAGCAGTTTTTCTGTAGCGAGAATCAAAGGTAGATAGCTAATTACTCTGTCGCTACTATTCCAAATGGTAATTGAGGGATTTTTACAAACAATGGACGGCCATTCCATCGTATCAAGATGAAAACTACGATAATCGTAGTACTTTATGCAATTCTCAAACTGATCCATTGTTCCACCTCCACAGAGGACAATGTGCTTCAGATAAATATCGAATGCCAGCGTAAACCTTGATATCCAAATTTCACTTATATTTTGGAATAATTAATATAAAAATCCTGTGAAGCGGAACAACAAAAATATATAAAAAAAATTCACGTTTGTTTGAAAAAGCAAATCCTCGTTTTTAAATTTATATGGCCAGTTTCACACCTCAGCCGGCAAGCACTCAAGAAAATTTCGTGACTCGAAAACTTGAACTACCCTATAGAATATTTCCAATTACTTCATAGTTCGACGATTTGGCTTTGCCTAAACAGCCACCGGTAAAAAGAGTACTAAACTGAGTAAAAAGTGAAGATATAAAGCAACTTTTCAAGGACTTGCAAAAGCTATATGGAAAAAGAATTCAAATCTTACTCAAGTTGAAATAACTAATCATGAAGAAATGAGTTTCCACAGAGATACCTACACAGAAAAAAATACCCTTCAAGATTGGTTTCATGATGTAGATCCGAGACCCATAGAATTACGCCGTGATCGTCCTAAAAAATACCCGTCAGCTTAGAAAATAACATTTCCCACA
>JBDHRU010000134.1:0-6972 GCA_039807765.1 Nitrosomonas sp.
ATGATCGGGTTGTTGCTATGCGAGGAACCGTGCAAGATATCACGGAGCGCAAGCTGGCTGAGATGGCACTGCAGGAAAGCAAGGAACAATTCAAATTGCTGATCGAGTACGCACCGGCCTCGCTGGCCATGGTCGACCGGGAAATGCGCTATCTTGCATGCAGCCAGCGTTGGCGCAACGATTTCAAACTGGATGAGCGCGATTTGCTGGGGGTGTGTCATTACGATGTTTTTCCGGAGATTGGTGAGGAGTGGAAAGCTATCCACCGCCGCTGTCTGAACGGCGAAATCATCCGCACCGATGAAGATTGTTTTGTGCGGGCGGACGGCAGCGCGCAGTGGCTGCGCTGGGAAGTGCGGCCTTGGCGCCAGGCCGGCGGCGCAATCGGCGGGATTGCGATGTTTATCGAGGATATTACTTACCGGAAACAAGCCGAAACGGCACTGCAGCAACTGAATGCCGATTTGGAAGCGCGTATCGATCAGCGTACTGCGGAATTGACAGCACTCAATCAGTCGCTGGAAAGTTTTGTGTATTCCGTCTCGCATGATTTGAAAGCGCCATTGCGCGGTGTCGAAGGATATAGCCGCCTTTTGGAAGAGGGGTATGCCGATCAATTGGACGGTGAGGGGCGGTTGTTTATTCGCAATATACGAGCGGGTGTGACGCGGATGAATGAGCTGATCAATGACTTGCTGGCGTATTCGCGCATGGAACGGCGCCAGCTCGAGTCCGATGCACTGGATTTATCCGTTTTGGTTCATCGGGCGCTGGAGGAATGCCGTGGAGATATCGCCGCGCATCAAATCGAAATCGCCGCGCATCTGCCGCCGCTCATGGTGCGCGGCGATCGCGAGGGCTTGGCGCTGGTGTTGCGTAATTTATTGGAGAATGCGATCAAATTCAGTCAACATTCCGCGCATCCGCGTATCGAGTTCGGTGCCGGACAGGAAGATCAGCGGATTTCCTTGTGGATACGTGACAACGGCATTGGTTTTGATATGAAGTACGATCAGCGGATATTCGAGCTCTTTGAGCGTCTCCACCGGCTGGAAGATTATCCCGGAACGGGGATTGGTCTCGCTCTGGTCAAGAAGGCCATGCAACGCATGGGCGGCCGGGTTTGGGCGCGGAGCGCGCCCGGTGAAGGGGCGACTTTCTATTTGCAGCTACCTGCAATGCAAGAAAACCTGAAGTAGCGATGGAGTCATCATGATAAATTCATCTCGCCCCATTCTTCTTGTTGAAGATAATCCGCTGGATGTCGACTTAACCTTGCGCGCTTTCCAGCGGTGCAAGCTGACCAATCCGATTCTGGTTGCGCGGGATGGCGAAGAAGCGCTGGCTTGGGTGCCGCGCTGGGAAGGTGGAGAAACCCGGCCAGCGGTTATTCTGCTCGACTTGAAATTACCCAAGATCGATGGTCTTGCCGTACTGCGAACAATAAAAGCGCATACCGCGCTACGGCGCATTCCTGTCGTTGCGCTCACTACGTCGGGAGAAGATCGCGATATTCAAGCTGCGTATGATCTGGGGGTCAATTCTTACATTGTCAAACCGGTCGATTTCGATAATTTCATGGACGTGGCGCAGCAGATAGAGCTTTACTGGTGCGTGCTGAACGAATTGAACGGGCGGTAACCGCGATGCGAGTCCTGTATATCGAAGATACCTTCAGCGATGCCGATATTGCCCGGCGCGCGCTAGCGCGGACGGCACCCGATATTGAATTGATCGTGGTGACATCGCTGGCGGAAGGTTTGAAATGTCTCGAGAAGCCTGATTATTACGATGTGCTGCTGACGGATCTCAACTTACCCGATGGCTCGGGTCTGGAAGCATTGGCTAACATCAGGGAACGGCGACTGCCGCTGGCGGTGGTGATCGTTACCGGATCCGGAGATCATGACGCGGCGGTTGCGGCATTCAGGGCCAGTGCGGATGATTATCTGATCAAGGAAGGCGATTATCTGGAGCGGCTGCCGCGTATATTGCGCAGTGCGCTAGCGCGCTTTCGCAGCAAAAGCGTAGATCGCAATTTGCTGGCATTGCGGGTGTTGTATGTCGAACATAACAGTTTTGATATCGATCTGATGCGCCGTCATCTGGCACAGCATGCGCCGCACATTCATCTGACTGCGGTGACAAATGCGCAGGAGGCTTTAACGTTGCTGCCGGTCGGCCCGGAACAAATAGCCGATTTCGATTTATTGTTGATCGATAACCGTTTGCCTGGAATGGACGGACTCGAATTTATCAAACTGCTGCGCCAGGAACGCAAGCTGGATATTCCCATTGTGCTGATCACCGGACAAGGCAGTGAGATGGTGGCTGCGCGCGCACTGCATTTGGGTGTGGAAGATTATTTGCCCAAGCATGAAGGCTATCTTTTCGAAATTCCCGCCACCTTGGAAAAAGCGCAGCGGCAAGCCGAGCTGGTACGCGAGCGGATCAGTCTGAAACAAACCAGTTTGCGCCTTTCCCATCTGTTGGCTGCCAGCCCGATGGTGCTGTACAACCTTCGCTTTACGGGGAACGTACCGCAATCCGTTTGGATCAGCGAGAATGTAGAACGGTTGTTTGGTTATACGGTGGAAGAGGCGCTAACTCCGGATTGGTGGCTTTCCCATGTGCATCCGGATGATCGTGAATTGGCGGTGGCGCGTCAATCGACCCTGCTTACCGAAGATCAAATAACGCACGATTACCGTTTTTTTCACCATGATGGACGAATCATCTGGGTTTTCGATGAACTGCGGTTGATACGAAACAGCGATGGTCAACCGCATGAAATTGTCGGTGCTTGGCTGGATATCAGCGAGCATAAACGGATTGAATTAATCAGGCAGGCGCATCAATCCGCGCTGGATCTGATTGTCGCCAATCGGCCGTTGCCGGTGATTTTGAACGACATTGCAAAACGCCTGGAAGCGATCAATGCCGATATGCTGGTTTCCATTTTGCTATTGGACAAGCATGCGGGCCGCTTGCGGCATGGCGCCGCACCCAGCTTACCGGATGATTTCAACGCAGCGGTCAATCAGTTGGCGATCGGCGACGGTGTGGGTTCCTGCGGCACGGCGGCTTGGCGCGGTGAGGCGGTGATCGTTTCCGATATCGATCATCATCCGTACTGGCAATCCTATTTGGAATTGACGCGCAAAGCCGATCTTCACGCGTGCTGGTCTTTGCCTTTCAAGGACGAAAATGGCGGTGTGCTGGGCACTTTCGCCATTTATCACCGCGCGCCGTGCGAGCCCACATCCGCCGATCTGGCGCTGGTTCATGAGTTTGCTTCCATCACGGCATTGGCGGTGCAAAAAGTCTATGCGGCGGAAACTTTAAGGCAGGCTGCGGCGGTATTCGAATCCACTCGCGAAGGTGTCGTGATCACCAGCCTGGAGCCGCGCATCCTGGCGGTCAACCGCGCGTATACGGAAATTACCGGTTATGGCGAAGCGCAAGTACTCGGTAAGAATCCGAAAATTATCAAGTCGGGGCGCTACGACAAGTCGTTCTATCAAGCGATGTGGGCCAGCTTACTGCAGGAAGGCTATTGGCATGGAGAAATTTGGAACCGGCGCAAAAACGGTGAAATTTATCCGCAATGGCTGACGATCACCACAGTCCGCAATGATAGGGATGAACCTTGCAATTACGTCGGCGTTTTTACGGACATTACGCAGATAAAACAGTCCGAGGCGCGCCTGGCGCATCTGGCGCATTACGATCCATTAACCGGTTTGCCAAACCGGCTGCTGGTGCAATCGCGCCTGCATCACGCCATTGAACGCGCACAACGGCACAATGTCCATATTGCGACACTCTGCCTCGATCTGGATCGTTTCAAGAATATCAATGACAGTCTCGGTCATCCGGTTGGCGATGAGCTTTTGATTCTGCTGGCTGCGCGTTTGAAAAACCGATTGCGCGAGGAAGATACATTGGCGCGCTTGGGCGGCGATGAATTCCTGCTGGTGCTGGAGGATGTCAAAGAACCGAGCGAGTCCGCCACCGTAGCGCAAACCTTGATCGATCTGCTGACAACCCCCTTTGTTTTGTCAAGCGGCCACGAGATCTTCATTAATGCGAGTATCGGCATCAGTCTTTTTCCTGACGATGCAAGCAATGTGACCGAACTGATTCAACATGCGGATATGGCCATGTATCTGGCCAAAAAAGAAGGTCGCAGCACTTATCGCTATCACACGGAAGCATTAAGCATTGCGGCGAACGAGCGCCTGATGATGGAAAACCGTTTGCGCCACGCACTTGCAGCCGGAGAATTCATTCTGCACTATCAACCATTGATCGACGCGCGCAGTGGCCAGGTGGTCGGTGTCGAGGCTTTAGTGCGTTGGCAATTGCCCGATAAGACCATCGTGCCACCGGGAAAATTTATTCCGATTGCGGAAGAGACGGGCCTGATCGTGCCGCTCGGGGAATGGGTGTTGCGCACTGCCTGCGCACAAGCCCGCGCCTGGATCGATGCCGGTCTGCCGCCGCTGGTGATGGCGGTCAATTTGTCGGTGCGGCAATTTCAATCCGAGAATCTGGCCGAAATGATCCAGCGGGTGCTGGAAGAAACGAAGCTGCCTGCAGCCTATTTGGAGCTCGAATTAACCGAAAGTATGTTCATGGAACATGCCGAACGCTCGATCGAGACACTGAAAATGTTGAAAGCGCCGGGAATTCAATTGGCGATCGATGATTTCGGCACGGGTTACTCGTCATTGACATATCTGAAGCGATTCCCCATTGATAAGCTTAAGATCGATCAAAGTTTCGTGCGCGGCTTGGCGCACGATGCCAACGATCGTGAAATTGCTGCGACAATTATCGCCATGGCGCGTAACCTGAAATTAAGCGTGCTGGCGGAAGGTGTCGAATCGGAACAACAGCTGGCTTTCCTGCGCCAGCACGATTGCGATTATTATCAGGGATTCTTGTTTCACCGGCCCGTGCCGGCCATGGAATTTGAAGCTTGGTTACGTGAGTACTCAGCGCACCCCTGAGGAAACGTGATAATTGGCTGCATGAGCGAATCGCTTCGTTGCACGGTACTCGCACCCTCATCTATCTCACCGATATGTCCCGGTTGCTGCATTTTCGTGCACCGACCACTCCATCTTGCTCGCTAATTTTTTGCATAACACTTGAGAATTGATATGACATCCGCTAAGCTGCCCTATGTTCAATCTAAACAAGGTAGTAAGTGGGACTTGTCAAGTTGGATGGTAAGAATTAATTGCCGATAAACGCTACGATTCCAAATGAGAGGAGCTGATGATGGGGCAGTATAAGACACCAGGTGTTTACATTGTTGAAAAGAGTGCGTTTCCGAATTCCGTCGTGGAAGTGGCAACCGCAGTGCCGGCATTTATCGGTTATACGGAAAAAGCCAGCAATAAAGGAAAAACTCTACTGAATAAGGCGTGGCGTATATCATCCATGTCGGAATTTATCAGCTTCTTTGGCGGGCCGCCTAAAACGCAGTATGAGATTTCCGAAGCTGCAGCGAACCCGGCTGCCGAGTCGGATTTTTCGATCGGCGATAAGGAATATGTGCTGGCGCTCCAGGGCGCTCGTTATTTTCTCTATCACAGCATGATGCTGTTTTTTCAAAATGGCGGCGGGGCTTGTTACATTGTTTCGGTTGGCAGCTATGGGCAGGATATCGAAAAACCGAAGCTGAGTGCGGGGATCGACGTTTTATTGAAAGAACAGGAACCCACGATGGTGGTGACTCCCGATGCCATGTCGTTGGCGGAGCCGGATTGCATCGCATTGCAGCAAGCGGCGCTAAGTCATTGCGGACAAGTGATGAAAAATCGCTTTGCCATCCTGGATGTTTATGATGGTTACAAGGAAGCGCAGGATAGCGGATGCATCGAAAAATTCAGAAACGACCTGGGCACAAACAGCCTGGATTTTGCCGCAGCCTATTATCCGTGGCTCAACACTTCGATTGTGCAAACCGCCGATTTGAGTTTCGTCAATATTTCCAATGTCGACAAATTGCAGGAATTGCTGAAAGCGGAAACGGACGGCAGTCCACTGGATGACAAGAAAAAAACCGAGATCAATGGCAAGATTGCGGAAATCGGAGTGACGCCGAAGACCGCCACAATGTCGACCGACGAAGATCTGCACAAAATTTTGACAGCCGTTTGCCCGCTGTACAAAAGCATCATCGAAAGCATCAAACTCAAACTTAATCTGTTGCCACCCAGCGCCGGCATGGCGGGTGTTTACACCATGGTCGACAATTCGCGCGGGGTGTGGAAAGCGCCGGCCAATGTCAGCTTGAATGCGGTAATCTCTCCATCTGTCGAGATTACGCATGCGCAACAGGAAGATCTGAACGTCACCACCGCTGGCAAATCGATCAACGCGATCCGCACGTTCATCGGCGAAGGTACCTTGGTTTGGGGTGCACGCACACTGGACGGTAATAGTCTGGATTGGCGTTATATCAACGTGCGCCGGACCATGATCATGTTGGAAGAATCGATCAAACTGGCGACCAAGGCGTATGTATTCGAGCCCAATGTTTCCAACACCTGGGTGACAATCAAAAGCATGATCAGTAACTTTCTCATCGGTATTTGGAAACGCGGCGGCCTGGCCGGTGCAACGCCGGAAGATGCCTTCGGCGTGTTCGTCGGCCTGGGAGAGACCATGACGCCGCAGGATATTCTGGATGGTATGTTGAAAGTGACCGTGCTGGTTGCATTGAGCCGCCCGGCGGAGTTTATCGAGATCACCTTCCAGCAACAGATGCAGAGGTCTTAACCTGAAAGCCGGTGTGTTATTGATGCAATTGGCAACAACAACGTTTATTTCTTAATCATACAAGCAGAGGTAAATTATGGCAGATGATGGATCAGCTCAATCGACGACCGTTTGGCCCATGCCGAAATTTTATTTTCAGGTTAAATGGGATTCGCAAGTCATGCGGTTTCAGGAAGT
>JBDHRU010000135.1:0-6921 GCA_039807765.1 Nitrosomonas sp.
TGATTCAAAAAGCGCTGACCTTTGATGATGTTCTGTTGATTCCAGCCCATTCGACGGTTTTGCCGCGTGATGTCAGTCTGGCGACGCAATTGACGCGCACCATCACACTTAATATCCCTTTGCTGTCGGCGGCTATGGATACTGTCACCGAAGCGCCGCTGGCGATTGCATTGGCGCAGGAAGGTGGCATCGGCATTATCCATAAAAATATGCCGATCGAAGCGCAAGCCGCGCATGTCGCGCAAGTCAAACGCTTTGAAAGCGGTGTGGTGAAGGATCCGGTAACGATCCACCAGAATATGATCGTGCGCGAAGTGCTGGAGTTGATCCGCCAGCATAAAATCTCCGGATTGCCGGTGGTGAACGGCAAAAAGGTGGTCGGTATCGTGACCAACCGGGATTTGCGTTTTGAGACCAATCTCGATCAGATCGTCAAACATATCATGACGCCGAAGAGCCGCTTGGTAACGGTGAAGGAAGAGACGCCGCGCGCCGAGGTGCTGGCGCTGCTGCATAAACACCGGCTGGAACGTGTTCTGGTGGTCAATGATCAGTTTGAGTTGTGCGGCTTGATCACCGTGAAGGACATCATCAAAACGTCGGAATATCCGCTGGCCTGTAAGGATCAACAGGAACAGTTGCGGGTCGGTGCGGCGATCGGTGTCGGAGAGGGTAGCGAAGAACGCGCGGTCGCACTGGCGGGAGCAGGGGTCGATGTGATCGTGGTCGATACCGCGCACGGTCATTCGCAAAGCGTGCTGAACCGGGTCGCGTGGGTTAAAAAGAATCTGCCGTCAGTGCAAGTGATCGGCGGCAATGTCGCGACGGCAGCGGCGGCTAGGGCGCTGGTCGATCATGGCGCGGATGCGGTAAAAGTGGGGATCGGCCCCGGCTCCATTTGCACCACGCGTATCGTCGCAGGCGTCGGTATTCCGCAGATCACCGCCATCCATAACGTTTCCGAAGCGCTCAAAGGCTGCGGCGTGCCGATGATCGCCGATGGCGGCATCCGTTATTCCGGCGATATCGCCAAGGCATTGGCGGCGGGCGCGAATACCGTGATGCTCGGCGGTTTGTTTGCCGGCACGACGGAAGCGCCGGGTGAGATAGAGTTATTCCAAGGGCGTTCGTACAAAAGCTACCGCGGCATGGGCTCGCTTTCCGCCATGCAACAAGGATCGAGCGACCGCTATTTCCAAGACAAAGAGCAAAAAAACAACGATAAGCTGGTACCCGAAGGCGTGGAAGGTCGTGTGCCGTTCAAAGGCAGTATTTCTGCGGTGATTCACCAATTGATGGGTGGTGTGCGTTCCAGCATGGGGTATCTGGGCTGCGAATCGATCGCAGCGATGCACCAACGGGCGGAATTTGTCGAGATTACCTCTGCCGGTATCCGTGAATCGCACGTGCACGACGTGCAGATCACCAAAGAAGCGCCCAACTATCACGTCAAATAATCTTTCTTTTCCATGCATCAAAAAATCTTGATCCTGGACTTCGGTTCCCAGTACACGCAATTGATTGCCCGTCGTGTGCGCGAAACGAATGTGTACTGCGAATTGCATCCGTACGATACCGATTCCGACTTCATCAAAGCTTTTGCCCCGCAGGGCATTATCCTGTCCGGCGGTCCCGCTTCGGTAACCGAAGACGAAACGCCGCGCGCGCCGCACATCGTGTTCGAACTCGGTGTGCCGGTATTGGGGATCTGCTACGGTATGCAGACGATGGCGGCGCAATTGGGCGGGACGGTTGAAAATGCCATTGTGCGCGAGTTTGGCTATGCCGAGCTGCAAACAACACCGCACGGCGCATTGTTCCAGGATATTCAGGATCGTACGAGCAAGGATGGCGGCAATCTGTTAGAAGTCTGGATGAGTCATGGCGACGCCGTGGTTTCGTTGCCGGATGGATTCGCCGTGATGGCGTTTAACGCCGCCACGCCGATCGCCGCGATGGCGGACGATGATCGCCGCTTTTACGGCATCCAGTTTCATCCCGAAGTCACACATACATTGCAAGGTAAGGCGATCATCGATCGTTTCGTACACGATATTTGCGGCATCGGGCGCGATTGGAACATGCCGGATTATGTCGAGGAAGCGATCGGCAAAATCCGCGCGACGGTTGGCAGCGATCGGGTGATCCTGGGATTGTCCGGTGGTGTCGATTCGTCGGTAGCGGCGGCGTTGATCCATCGCGCGATCGGCGATCAATTGACGTGTGTATTTGTCGACAACGGTTTGCTGCGCGCCAACGAAGCCAAACAGGTCATGGAAACATTTGCCAAACACCTCGCTGTTAAGGTTATACATGTCGATGCCAGCCGGGATTTTTACCGTAACCTTGTCGGCGTTACCGATCCGGAAAAGAAACGGAAAATCATCGGCCGGGAATTTGTCGAAGTATTTCAGCGCGAATCGGCCAAAATCAGCGATGCCAAATGGCTCGCGCAGGGCACGATTTATCCCGATGTGATCGAATCCGCCGGAGGAAAAACCAAGAAAGCGCATACCATCAAATCGCACCATAATGTCGGTGGCTTGCCGGAAACGCTGCACTTGAAACTGCTTGAACCGTTGCGTGAGCTGTTTAAGGACGAAGTGCGTGAATTGGGGTTAGTGCTCGGTTTGCCGCGCGACATGGTTTTCCGCCACCCGTTCCCCGGTCCCGGTCTGGGGGTGCGCATTCTCGGCGAAGTAAAATACGAACACGCCGAGTTATTGAGACAAGCCGATCATATTTTTATCGAGGAGCTGCAACGCTCCGGCTGGTACGAAAAAACTTCGCAAGCGTTCGCGGTGTTTCTGCCGGTCAAATCCGTCGGCGTGATGGGGGATGGACGTACTTACGAATACGTCATCGCCTTGCGAGCGGTGCAAACCCAGGATTTCATGACCGCCAATTGGGCGGAACTGCCGTACTCGTTACTCAGCAAAGTTTCCAACCGCATCATCAATGAAATCCGCGGTATCAATCGCGTGGTTTACGACATCTCCGGAAAACCGCCTGCGACAATCGAGTGGGAGTAAAGCAATCACTTGAATGATATTTTGATCATTCCGTGTATGTTACAGCCTCATTGCAGGCCGAATATTTTCAGGAAAGTAATCATAATCAATACAACGGTCAGAATGAAAACAACGCGGGACATCAATTGATAAATTGCTCGCCGGATGATTATTTCTTTATGGTACTGCGCATCGATTTCTCGCATTTCATTTCTGAGCTTCCGGAATGGCGGCCCCATGATGTCGAGGCAGCGCAAAAGCACCATGGCTACAACGGCGTAAGCCACCATTTCCACTTTTAGCAAATAAGCCAGAATACTGCCGCTTTCCTTCGGGCCGATCAAGGTGAACAACATGCCGATGACAACGGCCAGCATGACGGAAACATGCGTTAACAGTGCGGAGCTTTTGGTATCGATAATCACCATATCGTGCAAAATATGATTGATATGATTGATGTCTTTTCTCGTATCAGCAAATTTTCTTTCATCTTCCTCATTTAAAGACAGAAGTGTTTTAAAAACTTTATCAACCAGATCGTACATCATCGGACCGCCTCCGTTTTTGTACTACTATTAACATCTGCTGTCATATAAACAGAGGCGGCCCTGGAATGATTAAAGATGATTCAAATATGGATGGGTAATTGCTTAAACCATCAATTCCCTTAGCACATAGGGTAAGATGCCGCCGTGGCGGTAGTAATCGACTTCGATTGCAGTATCGATGCGGCACAGCAATTGTATTGATTGGCTACCGCCGTCCTTTCTTCGAATGTTCAATGTAACATCTTGCTGTGGCTGGATATTATCGAGTCCGGAAATGTCGAATTGTTCGTCACCTTTGATACCGAGCGATTCAACACTATCATTACCTTTAAACTGTAACGGCAAAACGCCCATACCGATCAGATTGCTGCGGTGAATGCGCTCGAAACTGGTGGCGATCACCGCTTTAACGCCGAGGAGCTGTGTACCCTTGGCGGCCCAGTCGCGGCTCGATCCGGTGCCGTATTCCTTGCCGCCGAAAACAACGGTCGGGATACCTTGTGCCTGGTACTTCATCGCGGCATCGTAAATGCTCATTTGTTCCGGTGCGGCGCCGGCGGTCCCTTGGTATAGGGTAATACCGCCTTCGCTGCCGGGAATCATCAGATTCTTGATGCGTACGTTGGCGAAGGTGCCGCGCATCATGACTTCATGATGTCCGCGCCGCGCGCCGTAGCTGTTGAAATCAGCTTTGCCGACATAATGGTCGAGCAGATAACGTCCGGCGGGTGAGGTTTCCTTGATCGAACCCGCCGGGCTGATATGGTCTGTGGTCACTGAATCACCGAATACACCCAATGCATAAGCGTTTTTAATATCATTGCTGCCGGTTGTCGCCGGTTGCAGTGCGAAATCTGCAAAGAAAGGAGGTTCGGCGATATAAGTCGATGTCGGCCAGTTGTAGGTTTGCCCGGTCACCGAAGTGATGCTATTCCACAGTGTATGATCCTTGGTGAGATTGCTGTAGAGTTGCCGGAAAGTATCGGCATTGGTGGCGTATTTCAACAAGGCATGGATTTCGGCGCTGGTCGGCCAGATATCTTTCAACCAGACTGCCTGATTGTTTTTACCGATGCCCAGCGGTTCGGATGTAAGGTCTTTCAGGACGTTACCTGCAATTGCATATGCTACTACCAGCGGCGGCGATGCTAAAAAGTTGGCACGGATATTCGAATGGATGCGCGCTTCAAAATTACGATTACCCGACAGCACAGCGGCGCAGACCAGATCGTTTTTTACGATTGCTTCTTCAATCGGTTCGGATAGCGGCCCGGCGTTGCCGATGCACGTGGTGCAGCCGTAGCCGACCAGATCGAAACCCAATTGTTCAAGATAAGGCAAAAGTCCGGTGACGCTTAAGTAATCGGTAACCACACGCGAACCCGGCGCCAGCGATGTTTTGATATGATGCTTGACTGATAATCCTTTTTCTACAGCCTTCTTAGCCAGCAGCCCGGCGGCGAGCAGCACGCTGGGATTGGATGTGTTGGTGCAAGATGTGATAGCGGCGATCAATACGTCACCGTGACCAAGGTCAATGGACGGGCCGCTTAATTCAACATGACATAAATCGGGTGAATTGGGAGTCGGGCGATTGTTGGTCATTTCCGCAACGTTACGGGAAACCATGCGGCGTTCCGCAGATACGGCATTTTTCGCTGCTTGTCCGTCACTTTCGCTTGTTGTTGTACCGGAGCCAAGCGCCGGTACACGGCTACCGTTGAGTATACTGGAGTCGACACATACTTCGGGTTCTTGCGTTTGAGTGCGTATGATGTAACGCTGCTGGATGTCGTCGCCTTGTTTGCCGTAACCGCTTTCTTTGACGGGTTTGTTGAAGAGTTCGATAAAGCGCGACTTGATTGCGGCGAGCTCAATACGATCCTGCGGACGTTTGGGGCCTGCCAGCGAGGATGTGACCGAACCCAGATTCAGCGAGAGTTCGCTACTATAGTCAATGTCCCCTTTTTTGGGGATGCCATACATTTGCTGCGCCTGGAAATAACTTTTAAATGCGGTGATTTCTTCTTCGCTGCGCCCGGTACCCTTGAAGTAGTCAATGGTGGCATCGTCGACCGGAAAGAAACCCATCGTTGCGCCGTATTCCGGCGCCATATTGGCGATCGTGGCGCGGTCAGGTAGCGCTAATGAAGCGGTTCCTTCACCGAAGAACTCGACAAACTTGCCGACGACGTTCGCCTTGCGCAACATTTCCGTGATTGTTAGCACCAGATCGGTTGCGGTTACACCTTCGCGCAAATGGCCGGTTAAATTAACGCCGACGACATCAGGTGTCAGGAAGTAAACCGGCTGGCCCAGCATGCCGGCTTCCGCTTCGATACCGCCGACGCCCCAGCCGACAACGCCGATACCGTTGATCATCGTGGTATGCGAGTCGGTGCCGACCAGTGTATCGGGAAAAATGAGTCCATTCTTTTGATGTACGCCACGAGCAAGGTATTCGAGATTGACTTGGTGCACGATACCGATCCCGGGAGGAATCACCTTGAACGTATCAAATGCCTGCATGCCCCATTTGATGAACTGGTAACGTTCATTATTGCGGGAAAATTCTATTTCCATATTGCGATTGATCGCATCTTTTGTGCCGTAATGGTCGACTTGAATCGAATGATCGACGACCAGATCGACAGGAACCAGGGGTTCGATCAGCTTGGGGTTTTCCCCTAGTTTTACCGCTGCACTGCGCATGGCGGCAAGATCAACCAGCAGCGGTACACCGGTAAAATCTTGCAGCACAATGCGTGAAACCACGAACGGTATTTCATCCACTCTGGCAGCATCGGGTTTCCAATTGGCTAATTGACGGATATGGGTTTCCGTGATTTTTTTGTTGTCATAATTTCGCAATACCGATTCCAATATGATGCGAATCGATATTGGCAAGCGAGAGATTTTTCCAATGCCGTTTTTCTCCAGCGCCGGGAGTGAATAGTATTTCGCAGTGTTTCCGGGGGCTAGAGATAGTTCATGCAAGCTGTCGAATAAATTGTGACTCATCGGTATAGTTCCTAAGAATGGTGCGGGTAGCGGATGAATAGATCATTATGCCGCCTACTATATATTTTTGAGCGATCAAAGTCACGCTTCCACTAAGACTAAGGAAACTCTGAAAAACGAACTGTGCTCAATCAAGCCGCGTTGAAATCAGGTTCAAAATGCTCATTTACTCCATGTAAATTGCGCTTTTTCACCGAATTTTGTCTTGCCTGATTGAAAGGGAAATTTCAGAATTGAGGAGACTGAACGGCAGAAAGTAGTATGGCATGGGGTGGCTGATGGGACTCGAACCCACGACAACCGGAATCACAATCCGGGACTCTACCAACTGAGCTACAGCC
>JBDHRU010000136.1:0-6915 GCA_039807765.1 Nitrosomonas sp.
GTCACATAAAAGCGCTTGCGGTCTTCGGCGGGATCGTATCCCACGGTCAATCCTTCCGGGATCGTGCATCGTTTTTCCACCACCACGCGCCGCAGGCGTGCGTGCCGGCCGATCACCACATCGGGCAGAATCACGGCGTCTTCCAACGAGCTGTAACTGTTGACTTTCACATTGGAGAACAGCATAGAGCGGCGTACCGTCGCGCCACTGATGATGCAACCGCCCGATACCGACGAATCCAGCGCTTGGCCGCGGCGGTTGTCGTCGTCGAATACAAACTTGGCCGGCGGCAATTGTTCCTGATGCGTCCAGATCGGCCAGTCGACATCGTACAAATTGAGCTGCGGCGTGACGCCGACCAGATCGATATTGGCTTCCCAATAGGCGTCGATCGTTCCGACGTCGCGCCAGTACGGTATGCCGGATGCCATGTTGACGCAACTGTTTTGGAACCGGTGCGCGAAGACGCGGTAGCGGGGCACCAGGTAAGGGATCAGGTCTTTGCCGAAATCGTGCGATGAATCCTGCGTTTGATGGTCGCGTATCAATTGCTGGTAAAGGAATTTGGCGTTAAACACATAGATGCCCATACTGGCCAGCGCCTTATCCGGCTGACCGGGGATCGACACCGGGCGAGACGATTTTTCGACAAAGCTGGTGACTTGCCATGCCGTATCGACGCCCATCACGCCAAAAGCGACAGCTTCCTCCACGGGAACCTCAAGGCAAGCCACCGTCATATCCGCTGCTTTTTCGATATGCTCGGCCAGCAATTTACTGTAATCCATTTTGTAGATGTGATCGCCGCCGAGGATCACGACGTACTTGGTATCGTGGCGCTGCATAATGTCGATATTCTGGAAAACCGCATCGGCGGTGCCTTGATACCAGGTTTCGTCAGCGGTGCGTTGCTGTGCCGGGAGCAGTTCGACGAATTCCTTGAAACGCCCGTCGAGAAAACTCCAGCCGTGCTGGATATGGCGGATCAGGCTTTGCGCCTTGTATTGCGTCACCACACCGATACGCCGGAAACCCGAGTTGACGCAGTTGGAAAGCGGAAAGTCGATGATGCGGAATTTGCCGCCGAAAGGAACTGCCGGCTTGGCACGCCAATCGGTTAATTGATGCAAGCGGCTGCCGCGCCCTCCGGCCAGAATCAGCGCCAGTGTATCGTGCGAAATATTGCTGTGGAGGTGGCTGCCATTTTTGTATTCCGCCTGGGATCCGTTGGCATATTGCGATTCATTGTTATAGTCCATAGCACTGTACCTCTCTGCTTCATGTCCATATGGTATCGCATTATGGCACTTTCTCACACCCGACTGTAGGGAAACTCTAAAAAAGGTGGCGTGCTGCGGCTGGGCAAGGCGGAATCAGGCGGAGAGGTGCACTATACGAATGGGCAATGCGCGTTTTGCGTCTGATTTCGATGCAGTATGACCGGGTACAGCAGTTTCTCAGAGCTCCCCGGGTTTAATTATCCTAAAGTAAAAGCCGGACACGCTATAATTCGTACCCTATCGGCCAATCCTGCGATCAATGTGATGACAGCCAGAAAAAACAATTCGATACAGCATGCGCTGCTGCATGCGCGTTTACACGATCCCTACGCCTACCTCGGGCTGCATCGTGAGCATGGTCAAGCCGTGGTGCGGGTGTTCCGGCCGTACGATGCGCAGGTGTGGATCAGGACAGCGGTTGGTTTTGAACCGCTGCAACGTATCCATCCGGATGGAATTTTCGAATGGCGCGGCGACACCATGCCCGTCGTGCCTTACCGCTTGCGTATCGAAGAAAAAGGGGGCGGGCATGGCGCTTATGAGCTGTTCGATCCGTACGCTTTTGCGCCGCAAATTTCCGATCATGATTTGTATCTGTTCAACGAAGGCAGGTTGTGGCAGGCGTACCGCATGCTCGGTGCGCAGCCTGTCAGCAATGCCGGTATTTCCGGCATGCGTTTCGCAGTATGGGCGCCGAACGCCGAGCGGGTCAGCGTCATCGGCGATTTCAACCGCTGGGATGGCCGGATTCATCCGATGAAGGTGCATCATGGCAGCGGTGTGTGGGAATTGTTCATCCCGGAATTGCCGCCGGATACCTTATATAAATTCGAAATCCGCAATCGCGCCAGCGGTGAGATTCTGATCAAAACCGATCCTTATGCCCAGCATTTTGAGCTCCGTCCGAATACTGCGGCACTGACACCCGCGGCGGGCGGTTACGATTGGCAAGATGCCGCGTGGATGAATGGACACAGAAACTGGGATTGGCTGCACGCGCCGCTGAACATTCTCGAAGTTCACGCCGGTTCGTGGAAGCGGCATCCCGATGGGCGTTTCTACAGCTACCGCGAGCTGGCCCAGCACTTGCTGCCGTATGTGCAGGACATGGGGTACACGCATATCGAATTGATGCCGGTCTCGGAGCATCCGCTCGATGAGTCGTGGGGTTACCAAACCACCGGTTATTTTGCCGTCACCAGCCGCTACGGCTCGGCCGACGATTTCCGCTTCTTTGTCGATGCGTTTCATCAGGCGGGTATCGGCGTAATTCTCGACTGGGTGCCTGCACATTTTCCGCAAGATGCCTTTGCACTGGCGCGTTTTGACGGTACCGCGCTGTACGAGCACGAAGACCCGCGCCTCGGATTCCATCAGGATTGGGGCACGTATATTTTCAATTACGGGCGCAACGAAGTGAAATCGTTTCTGCTATCCAGCGCGCATTACTGGCTATCCGAGTTTCATCTCGACGGGCTGCGCGTCGATGCCGTGGCGTCGATGCTGTACCTCGATTACTCGCGCAAGGAAGGCGAATGGCTGCCGAACAAATACGGTGGCCGGGAAAACCTGGAAGCGATCGATTTTCTGCGCGATCTGAACGTCATGGTGCACGGCGAATTCCCCGGCGCGCTGACACTGGCCGAAGAATCGACCGCCTGGCCCGCGGTGTCGCGCCCGACCTACGTCGGCGGCCTGGGATTTTCGATGAAATGGAACATGGGCTGGATGCACGATACGCTGTCGTACATGCGCCAAGACCCGGTTCATCGCCGTTATCACCAGGATCAGCTCACGTTCAGTCAGTTATACGCCTATTCCGAAAACTTCGTGCTGCCGTTTTCGCACGACGAAGTGGTGCACGGCAAAGGCTCGCTGTTCAACAAAATGCCCGGCGACGATTGGCAGAAGTTCGCTAATGTGCGTCTGCTGCTGACGTACCAGATGATGTCACCGGGCAAAAAACTTAATTTCATGGGCAACGAATTCGCGCAGCGGCAGGAATGGCGCGTGAATGCGGAACTGGATTGGGGCTTGCTGCAACATCAGCCGCACGCCGGCGTGCAAGCCTTGCTGCGCGATTTGAATCATGGCTACAAAAATATCCCGGCTTTACACCAGCTCGACTTCGCCATCGACGGCTTCCAGTGGATCGACTGCCAGGATGCCGACCAATCCGTTATCAGCTTCATGCGCCGCGCCCGGGACGGCAGCTTAGTGTTGGTCGTCCTCAACTTCACCCCGGTGCCGCGCATCGGTTACCGCATCGGCGTTCCTGCCAGCGGGGATTATCGCGAAATTTTCAACAGCGATTCGGCATATTACGGCGGCAGCAATATGGGCAACCTAGGCAGCATCGCCAGCGTGCAAATGCCCTGGATGGGATTTTCCGATTCGATTGCGATTACGTTACCGCCGCTGGCGGGGGTGGTGTTTGCGCTGAATGATAGTGGTGCGCTTGATAGTAATTGAAAAGGCGGATAAGGAAAACCAAATCTTAAAGAATCAGATTGAAGACGATTTGAAGCCGCTTGCGGACGAGGAGAATGCAGTTGAAGGTGGGAGCAAAACTTATTGCGTACTTTGAGCGTAATCCAGCACTCAGAGCTGCTGCCGTCGCATTTCACGGAGCATCATGCAAAGCTTGAGGGTTTACTTTGAAGCGGTTTATGGCGAACATGGGAGAAACTACATGGAGATGCGTCACACTATACCCATTTCAACGCTTGCGGTTTCTCAGCGTGATCACAAATACCCCACTGGTATTGCATCCACGTGATCGGATACCGGTATCAAGGTATTCGAAAAACAGACCACGCCGCCATGCCCGACCGGGGTGTCGAGGTTTTCGAGCATGCTGAATCCTTTGAATTTCATATTGTGAAGTGCCGCCGATTTCTTGATCTCGATCGGGTAAAGTGTTCCGTTTTCTTCAATGAGCAGATCGATTTCCCGCTTTTCCTTGTCGCGGTAAAAATAGATCCGCGGGCTGCGGCTATGATGCAGGTAGGATTTGATGATTTCCGCGATAACCCAGGTTTCCAATATCGCGCCGGACATTGCGCCGCGTTCCAGAACATCGGCATTTAGCCAGCCGGTCAAATAAGCACAAAGACCGGTATCCATAAAGTACAGCTTGGGCGTTTTGACCAGCCGTTTGGTGCAGTTGTTAAAATAGGGCTGGAGTAAATACACAATGCCGGAAGCGTGCAGAACATTCAGCCATGTTTTAACCGTCACTTCGCTGACACCGGTATCCCTTGCTATATCCGCATAATTGATGAGTTGGCCGGTGCGCGCGGCGGCAATTTGCATGAATTTGTGAAAAGCGGCTGTGTCGTTGATATTCAGATACTCCCGCACATCCCGCTGGATATACGTGGAAATATAGGAGCTGTAGAACTGTTCCCAGTGCTGATCGTTGCCTTGCGCCACCATGTCCGGGTACGAGCCGCGCCATATTTTGTGATAGGCATCCGGCACGGTGAGCGGTTTTGCGGTTTTCTGGCGGGATTTGAGTTGCACCAGATCGGGTAGAAATGGCGGATCGTCGCTACGGCCTTGTTCTTCCGCCAATGAAATACCTTGCAGTTGCAGCAGTGCGACGCGTCCCGCCAGCGATTCCGAGACATTCTTCATCATGTCGAATTGTTGCGATCCGGTGAGCCAAAACAGTCCGTTTTGTTTGGTTTTATCGACCGTCATTTTGATGTAAGGAAACAGGTTCGGCGCATACTGCACTTCATCAATCAGAACCGGAAGATTCAGTCTGTCGATGAAGCTTGCCGGATCTTGCTGCGCAGCCATGCGCAAAGAAAGATCATCCAGCGTGATATAAGTGCGCGATGGTTCCCGGATATCTTGCAATAGCGTGGTTTTGCCAACCTGGCGCGGCCCGGTCAGTAAAATGATTTTAAAGCGAGCGCTCGCTTGCAGAATCGCTTTCCCGAGAGTGCGTGTGATATTTTTATCCATGTTCCGGCTAATCTAAAGTCAGACTTCAGAATAGTCGGGGAAGAACTTGGTGTCAATCCGGGTGATGGACGATGGATTATCTGAGTCTGTTAGAATATGGTGCTTCGCTTATTTATCCTACAATTCATTCAAATCTCATCACACCGCCACAGCTGCGCGGCTCCTCTGACACCCGAGCTGTCACCGTGCATATTCTTTAAAATCGGGGTGATGAATTGATCGTTGAACACGTAGCGTGTAACGCTGTCGCGGCCTTCGCCGTAGAGCCGATCGAGATTCGATAGTCCGCCGCCTAATACGATGGCATCCGGGTCGAGGATGTTGATAACGGTTGCCAGGGCGCGGCCAAAGCGGTCGAAGAAGCGTTGCATTGCGGCTTCCGCCAAGGCATCGCCTTGCGCTGCCAGCGCCACGATGTCGTTGGCTTTGAATGCGTGATTGCCGCCGTGGCGGTGGTAGTCGGCAGCCAGGCCGGGGCCGGAGATCAGCGTTTCGACGCAACCTTGCTGGTCGCAGTAGCAATCCGGCCCACCCAATTCCAGTATGTTGTGACCCCATTCGCCGCCGATGTGCTGGCGGCCTGAGTGCAATTGTCCGTTGAACACGATGCCGCCGCAGACGCCGGTGCCCATGATCACGCCGAACACCACGCCGCAACCTTTGCCCGCGCCATCCAGTGCTTCGCTCAGAGCGAAGCAATTGGCATCGTTGGCAATGCGCAGCGGCCGGTTCAATAGCCCTTGCAAATCCTCGAACAGTGGTTGTCCGTTCAGACAGGCGGTATTGGAATTTTTCATCCTGCCGCTGACCGCCGAGATGGCGCCCGGCGTGCCGATACCCACCGGACATTGCTGGCCCGTTTCCGTTTCCAGTTGTCGGACAAGTTGCGCGATGGTGTGCAGAATCGCCCAATAGCCTTTCGATTGCGGTGTATCTACCCGTTTTCTGATTAATTCCCGACCACTGGTATCCAGCGCCACGCCTGCGATTTTTGTACCGCCCAGATCAATACCAATGCGCATATTTGAATCTCGCGAGTTGCTTTTCCTGTTAGCCGATGAATATCATTGTATGGAGTGCAAACCAATCATATTGCCTTCAGTGTCGCGAATCAGAGCAATAAAACCGTATGCGCCGATGGGCATTTTTTCGCGTACGACTTGTCCTCCCGAGGCAGCAGCGCGGGCGGCTTCCGTGGCGCAATCGACGTAGGAGAAATAGACCAGTACGCAATTTCCACCGGATGGGCCATCCGCCATTTTGACCAGTGCGCCGGATGCACCCATTCGATCCTTCACCATGGGAAAGCTCCAAAGCTCGACCGGCATGGTCGCAGGACTATCCAATCGCTCCAGTTTCGTTTGAAAAACCGATTCATAGAAGCGCTTGGCGCGCTCCATATCTTGCACGTAAATTTCAAACCATCCGACGGGGTTATGTTGCATGCGCGACTCCTCATGAAAAATTTGTAAGAATTTAATCTCTGCGGGTTCAATTCCCCGCTGCTTGCGGCGGGGTGCTTTATTATGGGGTTGTAGTAGATTAGATCTGAATCTAAAGTTTGAGCATTTTATTAAATTGTTTGTTTGGGTGTTCCATAATTGAATCTGAATGTACAGTTTTTGAGAATCAATGGAAACGATCTTTAAAGGGAGTTTTG
>JBDHRU010000137.1:0-6910 GCA_039807765.1 Nitrosomonas sp.
GGAATGCAGATAACGTACTTTGATTTGATGGTCGGAAAAATAATCCGTCAAATCTTCCGCCATGCGCTTGGTCAACGTCGTCACCAGCACGCGCTCGTTCTTGGCGGTGCGCAAATTGACTTCCGACATCAAGTCATCCACTTGTGTGGCAACCGGACGCACTTCTATAACGGGATCGACTAACCCGGTTGGTCTGACCACCTGCTCCACCACTTGGCCGCTATGCTGCTTCTCGTAATCGGCGGGCGTAGCCGAGACGAAAATGGTTTGCGGCATTCTATTTTCGAATTCCTCAAAGCGCAACGGGCGGTTATCCAGCGCCGACGGTAGACGGAAGCCGTAATTCACCAGATTTTCCTTGCGCGAACGATCGCCTTTATACATGCCGCCGATTTGCGGCACGGTGACATGGCTTTCGTCGATGATCATCAATGCATTCGATGGCAAATAATCAAGCAGTGTCGGTGGCGGCTCACCGGTTTTCTTACCGGATAAATGACGCGAGTAATTTTCGATGCCCTTGCAAAAACCCAATTCATTCAACATTTCCAGATCAAATCGGGTGCGTTGTTCCAGGCGCTGCGCTTCGACCAAACGGTTTTCCTGGTAAAAATATTCCAGCCGCTCGCGCAATTCGGTTTTGATCGTTTCCATCGCGCGCAGCGTCGTGCTGCGCGGTGTGACGTAATGACTGGACGGATAGACGGTAAAGCGCGACAGCTTTTGCAGCATGTGTCCGGTCAGCGGATCGAATAACGATAAGCTATCGACCTCATCGTCGAATAACGAGATGCGCAGCGCCGCTTCCGAGTTTTCCGCCGGAAACACATCGACCACATCGCCACGCACGCGGAAAACACCGCGTTTGAATTCCAGTTCGTTACGATCGTATTGCATTTCGGTCAACCGTTTGATGACGTCGCGCTGCGACATCTTCTCGCCGTTGCGCAAGTGCAGGATCATGCCGTGATAATCCACCGGATCACCGATACCGTAGATGCACGACACGGTCGCGACGATGATGACGTCATCACGCTCCAGCAGCGATTTGGTCGCAGACAAGCGCATCTGTTCGATATGTTCGTTGATGCTGGAGTCTTTTTCAATGAATAGATCGCGCGCGGGAACATACGCTTCGGGTTGATAATAATCGTAATAAGAAACGAAATACTCAATGGCATTTTCCGGGAAAAACTCGCGCATCTCGGCATACAACTGCGCCGCCAGCGTTTTGTTCGGTGCGATCAGAATGGCCGGGCGACCAAGACGCGCGATCATATTGGCGATCGTATAGGTTTTACCGGAACCGGTAACCCCCAATAAGGTCTGAAACGCCAGACCATCGCTAATACCTTCGGCCAGTTGCGCAATGGCCACCGGCTGATCGCCTGCCGGTTCAAAAGTTTGCTGTAATTTATACGGACTATTGGGGAAGGTTACAATCACAGGTATAATTCCAATATTGAATTGTTTTTTCATGTCATTCTAACATGTTGGCCCATCTATTTTAGTGCGAGGATTTTTGTGGAACTCTCTAGCCGCGTTCAAACCATCAAACCATCTCCTACCCTTGCGGTAACCGCCCGGGCCGCCAAGCTTAAAGCGGAGGGCAAAGACATCATTGGCTTAGGAGCGGGCGAGCCTGATTTCGATACCCCCCAGCACATTAAAGATGCTGCCATTGCCGCAATCAATAAAGGGTTAACCAAATACACCGCGGTCGGCGGCACACCGGCTCTGAAAAACGCCATTGTGGCCAAATTCAAGCGGGAAAATAATTTCGATTTCGACGCCAAACAAATTCTGGTTTCCTGCGGCGGCAAACAGAGCTTTTTTAATCTGGCGCTAGCGGTGATCAACCCGGGTGACGAAGTCATCATCCCCGCGCCTTATTGGGTTTCTTATCCGGATATTGTGCTGATTGCGGAAGGCAAGCCGGTTTTTATCGATACCGGTATTGAGCAGAATTTCAAAATCTCCCCGCAGCAACTGGAAGCCGCGATTACCTCGAAAACCAAGATGTTTGTCATCAACAGCCCAAGCAATCCGTCGGGTGCGGTTTATACCGTCGATGAGCTCAAAGCGCTGGGTGCGGTATTGCGCAAGCATCCGCACATTCTGATCGCAACCGATGACATGTATGAGCATATCCTGTTGTCGGGCCAGAAATTCAGCAACATCGTCAACGCTTGCCCGGAATTATTTCCGCAGGCGGTCGTTTTGAATGGTGTTTCCAAAGCATATTCGATGACTGGTTGGCGCATCGGTTATTGCGGTGGCCCTGCTCATATCATTACCGCGATGGAAAACATACAATCGCAAAGCACATCCAATCCGAGTTCGATTTCACAAGCAGCGGCCGAAACGGCACTGAACGGTGATCAATCCTGCATGGAACCGATGATTGCAGCATTCAAAGAACGCAATCGTTTCGTCACCGAACAATTAAATCAGATCAATGGAGTGCGTTGTTTATCTTCGGAAGGCGCGTTTTATGCATTCGCCGATGTCCGTCAATCGATTCGCGATTTGCATAAAAGCAGTTTACTGAGTTCACCAACCGATATCGCATTCAGCGAATATCTGTTGGAAAATGCAGGAGTGGCCGTAGTTCCTGGTTCCGCATTCGGCTGTGAAGGGTATATGCGCCTATCCTTCGCAACCTCGATGGATAACCTGAAGCAGGCATTGAGCCGTATCAAAAATCTGCTGAAATAATTCCACTCGGCATCAGCAGACTAGCGACGCTGATGCCCGCTTAATGAAAATTCGCCAACGCTGCTTTCTTGGTTTTTCCGGCGCGTGACGGAATGTTACACAGACCGCAAACGTGATTGGAATGAATCTCCAGTGAATGCACGACAAAGCTGCCGTGGCAGTTCACACAAGGCGCTATGCACAATACACCGCTTTCCACAAAGCGCACCAAGGTCCAAGCGCGGGTCAGACTCAGCACTTTCTCCAGCTGATAGACTTGAATGTGTTCGACATAAAGTCGGTAGCTCTTAATCAGCGCATCGATACCGTCAACACCGGTATTTTTCGTTACGTAGTTATAGATGTTAATAAACAATGATGAGTGCATATTCGGTTGCCAGCTCATAAACCAATCTTCCGAATAGGGCAGCATTCCTTTGGGAGGTGACACACCCCGGATTTCTTTATATAGCTTCACCAATCGCTCGCGGCTCAAATCGGTATTCATTTCTAAAACCTGGAGTCGGGCACCCAGTTCGATTAATTCCGTTGCCAAATGAATTTGCTTCGCTTCAGTGATAATGCTTCGATTACGCATGATATTTTCTCCTACCGAGGTTCAGTCAAGCTTAGGCAATGGCTTCCGCAGGTTTTCCCGCCATTAAAATAGCCGCGTGCGATTTGGTTACGGATTGATCGCGGCTATCATTCGATAACATGTCCGCGATCAATCGATCGTCAAAACGAAAGCGGCAAAGCAACATATTGGAAGCCGCCATTTTAATTAATTGCGCGGAACTCAATCGATCCAAAATATCCGCGATGTCTTGATTAATGCCTAACCGGTACATGGCCGATACCCTGTCGTCATGCAACATCTGTTTAGCTAGTAGTAAGTAACTTAAATTGATGTCTCTGATTTCATCTAAAAGCTGATTGGTTCCCATTTCATCGCCCCTTTTATTAAAAATTTGAATTAAAACACCGTAACGCACAGGTGAAATTTTCAATTATGGGGCAGTAGAAGTAAATGGAAGTTGAGCTTAAAGGAGGTTAGGTAATCTTCTTATCGCAATGTAGGAATTTTGCCTACATGAAAAATATCTTATTTTATGCGGATTTGAGAGAAGATGGCAATTTGAACAGTTTCAATAGCGGTCAAATTCTGAATAACTTTAGCGAATAATAAAATTTATTTTGTGTATATATTCACTAACTGCCAGCAATCATATCATGCGGCAAAAAATAGTCAGTCTTACGAGCACTGCATGAAAAAGACACTAAATATCGTAATTGAAAATACTTCACTGACCTGATGGCAGCACTTAGCAATCCAGTCTCACCCAATTGAGGCTTCGTTTCATTTTCAACCACTCAATTAATTAACCGGTGATTCGATCCTTTCATGCGGCAATATTTGCCGTTCTTGCCTTCGATCAATTGATTGGATAGCGCCAATGAAAAAACTTCAGCACAGCCAGACAAGCCTTTTCACTGATTGGCACGATCGTTGCGGTGAGTGCTCACGTAACCTATTATCAATCCGTGGCTTAAAATAGGAATCCCGATGAAAAACAAATTTGATGACTTGGAGCTTGGGCAATTCATTCCGCTGCATTATCACCATAATATGCTGAATGACAGCGCGCGCATGAAAAGCTTTAAAGAAGCGATTGATTGGGTTGTCAAACCCGGCGCCAAAGTACTGGAACTCGGCGGTGGTACCGGTGTGCAATCTTTTTTTGCCGCACAAAAAGCGGATAAAGTTTATTACGTGGAACGCAATCTGGAATTAGTTGAAGCCGCGCGCAACTTACTCGAAAAAAACGCCAACGGAGATAAGGTTGAGATCATTCAGGCGGATGCCATGCACTACCTACCGCCGGAACCTGTCGATGTGGTGATCTGTGAAATGCTGCACACCGGCTTGTTGCGTGAAAAACAGATGCCAGTCATCGATTCGTTCAAACAGCGCTATCTGGAAAAATTCGGCGGCCCGCTGCCGGTTTTCGTGCCGGAAGCGAGCATTCAGGCGATTCAACCGCTGCAACAAAACTTCCATTTCGAAGATTTCTATGCACCGGCGATTTTGTTTCAGAATCCCTACAGCATTCAAGAAAGAAGTAAAAGCCTCGGCGATCCTGAAGTATTTCAATTACTGTCTTATGAAGCACCATTCAACCAGACATGCGCTTACAATGGGAAAATTCTCATCACCGAAGACGGTCAACTCAATGCTTTGCGTCTGATCACCAAAAATATCCTGGCTATCGATATGATGGCAGGCAGCACTATCGATTGGCATACGCAATACATTGTTTTCCCGCTCACCGCACCATTCCGGGTTTGTAAAAGCGATCAGATCTCAATTCGTTTCAGCTATCAAGGTGGAGCTCCCCTCAAAGCGCTATCGGACTCACTGAAAGTACGCCATGTCAGTCAGTAAGTTTCTGATTTCCCAATTCGTGCGCGACATGATGAATCTCTCCCAGCAATTTAAACCCGGTACCGCTGACCAAACCGGCGTTTTGTAATCAGTGCCTGGAACACCATCAATCCATAAACCGCCACGAGCAACTTTTCCCTACCCATATCACCTAGCTACTGAAATATGAAATGCGGTTGGTTCTCGTAACTGGGAATTGCGCTTATCGTAATACATTGCCGCAACGGGATTAATTCCGATCAAACACCAGAAAACCGGCTACAATGCAGGAAAATGTAAGTACTAAGCTAATGAAGTCATAGCCGTTCCACACATGTCGATCCCCTTCGAATTTTGGTTACATCACGCGATTTTCTATGCACTACTGTTTTTAATTCATTATCTCTGCGGACTACTGGTCATCCATCGAAACGTTAAAGTCAACTACACGCGCAAAGTAAACCATTTCGCCTTCTTCTTTCTTCCAACCTTACTGTCATTGATCATCGAATACCCGTACAGCCCAGCAACCTTTTTCGCCGACCTCGTCTGCGCCTTCGTTTTTCTGACATTTTTCATCGCGCCGCTGCGAAATAAGTTCAGAGTACTGTTCGTGATGTTCAGCTCGTTTGACCGGCCGGAAGACCGGCCGTGGACACTGACCTGGCTTTATACTCAGTTCATCGCCAGCTATCTGGTGCTCATTCCCCTACTGGCATACTTTGAAAGCCGAGAAATGCTGCCGCTCATCATGATCATCATGATCGCCAACGGTGTCGGCGACGGCCTGGCGGAACCTGTCGGCATCCGATTCGGCGCCCGAAAATACGCCACCTATGCGCTTTTCACCCGGCAAAAATACGTGCGAAGTTATGCCGGCAGCGCATGCGTGTGGCTAACGACGTTCATCGCCGTATTGGCATTTCACTCTTATTTCAACTCCATCCAGCTGATCGCCGCGCTGATTCTCCTGCCGATTCTGATTACTCTAGCCGAAGCTTTTTCTCCGCACACCTGGGACAGCCCGCTCATTTACGCCACCGGAGGCGCTTCGCTGATAGGGATTTTTCATTATTTGTGATCCGGCGATTACTGCGCTACTTTATCCATCATCCAACTAAAAGGCCCCCATCATGCGAAATATCCGAATCCTCACCATGAACATCCAGGCGCAAGCCTGGCCCGCAGGCCCGCACAGCGATGCCAAATGGCGCGCGGAAGCGGCGGTCAAAGCGCTCGATCCCGGTAATTTCGCGTTTGACGAGCATCCCGACGTGGTGGTGTTCAACGAAGCGGATAATGAAGATGCCAAAGAGATTCTGGAAAATGGACTGAAGCCTTTCTACCCGCATTACATCGTATCGTTCAACGGTGGCAGCGGCGATCTGGACGATGGCGGATTGGCAATATTCAGCAAATTCGAGTTGCGCGAATTGCCGCCGTCGGACAACAACTTTTCCAATAACCGCAGCCGGTTTTACCCCTATCAAAGCGGTCTTTTTTACCCGATGAGCGCCGGTAATGACGGCCTGGCGGAAAAAGGCGTGGCCATCGTGCAGATCAGCACCGGCCTGCACTTTGAAGCCGTGACCATTGCCTTGACGCACTTACAGGCGTTTTACGACGAAGTCGGCGAACACCACGTCATCCGTCTGCGGCAATTGAAAGTCATCGAAGGCGCGTTGATCGAACTCATCGGCGCGCCGGAAGACAACGCCAACTGGGACAAAGTCATCGTACTCGGTGATTTGAACATCCGCGGCGATACGCCGCCCTACTCCACCGATA
>JBDHRU010000138.1:0-6745 GCA_039807765.1 Nitrosomonas sp.
AATTTTTTATTGACCGAGGAATCCAGATAAATCGGATGCGCGCCGGATAGCACGACGCCGTGATGCACGGATTTATGACAATTGCGATCCAGCAATAACTTGTTGCCAGGTGCCAGTAATGTTTGAAAAATCACCTTGTTGGCAGTTGAAGTGCCGTTCGTGGCAAAAAATGTCCGCCGGGCGCCGAAAGCCTTGGCGGCAATTTTTTGCGCTTCCGCGATCACTCCGGTGGGCTCCATCAACGAATCGAGCATCGGCACGGAAACCGACAGATCGGCGCGGAATATATGTTCACCGATGAATTCGTAAAAATCACTGACCCACGGACTATCGCGTAAAGAATCGCCTGATGAGTGCCCCGGGGTGTGCCATGCATCCTTGGCCATTAACACATAATGCTTGAGCTGATCATAGAAAGGCGTACGCGCCTTTTCCTGTAACTGGGCATTGAGAATACGGTAAATGCCGCGATAGTCGCGTTCTCCGCGGTAAAAATAACCATCAACTGTTTCGGAGAATAATGCATCAACCACCTCATCTTCTTGTTCTTGCGCAATCAGAATGTAAATATTCAACTCGGGACGGAAATGAGAGATTTTTTGCACCAATTCAAGTGCGGTCATTTGCAGGTCGCGAGCATGTTTCCCGTGATGTTTTAAGGTATAAAGTTTGTCGTCAACGAGCAATCCCTGAATATCGCCATCTTCTTCAATCGACCGCAGCGCCTCCTGTGCGGTGGTAACACCGGAAAAAACCATACCCAGCGGATTTTCCATCGATTTGGCAGCGGCGTTTAGGCCTTTGATGAATTCCCTCAGAATCAGTCGTTCATCGTTGATGAGAAGAATCCGGCTAACTGGTTTTTTCATGACATATTAGTGATCGGGTGCGTACAGTGAATAGAAAATCAGCTCAACAGATATGATGTAAGAAATCTCAGTGTTATTTACAGAGAGGTTAATTGAAATAAGTGGTGATTATTTCATAGGGAATAGCATTATTAAACTTGACGGATTCAGGAACTCACTGCAACTGTTAAGTTTACTAGCGATTTTGGCAAGCTTCCTATTATGCAGAAGCTCGGTATAAACTTCTACTGGTGATCGGAATCCGAGCGATCTTCTTGGCCGCATCGATGTCATTCAGCTGTTCTTGAGTGTAAGCACAAAATCCGCACCTTTGCGACAGGTATTGGCGCAACTCGGAAAGAATCGTACGAGCGCTTCACGAAAACATCCAAGGCCGGTTGCACCGTGCCACCGAGCATCCGGACCAATATCGCCATCAGCGTGGTGTATTTAACCAACATACCACTGAACAATGATTCATTGCGCCCTTTACTACATCCGCTCGGAACAAGAGTCTTAGAATGACGTTTGTCACGACCCAACGCAAGCGGGCAATTCACGACGTATTCACCGTGCAACATGGCGTGCGGATATGGTAAATCGTCTCTAATGACTTATTACGGATTATCTAGCGCAGACCGTATCTATGCGGTCCCATTCGATCAAATCGGTTAGGCTAACAGAAGGGGAAGATGCTGCGGATTGATCTGCTCTCGAGTGTCTTATGAATAAACAATCCACCAGGATGGGGAAAATCTGCAGAAAAATGAACCTATATTATCTCAAATCTAAACCACAAAAGTTACCTTGAGAATCTTATGAATTATGAATAAAAAATTGGAATAATCATTCAGCGCTATCTATTTAACTGAAAATCAGGTAATGGAATCCAGAAGGAAATCCGTTATCCCGACTCATCAGCACAATCCCTGGTAACAATTTGATATTACTTTTGTTCTAGTAATTACTTACGCACTTGCTTGCTGTATTTTTGACGGAACTTTTCAACCCGGCCAGCAGTATCAACAATCTTCTGCTTACCCGTGTAAAAAGGGTGACACTGAGAACACACCTCAATATTCAAGGGCTTATTCATGGTGGAGCGCGTTTTAAACACATTACCACAGCTGCAAGTCACGGTTATTTCCTGATAATCTGGATGAATGTCTGCTTTCATTGCCTATATCCTTAATTATTCCAATCCCCAATGGGAAGATTAAAAAGCGGTGTATTATCCATTAATGTGCATATTGGCGCAACTGCGAAAATCTAATCCTAAACCCGCCGCATTGAATCAAAAAAGTCGGAATTATTCTTAGTCGCCTTGATCTTATCGAGTAAAAACGCCATTGCATCCATGTCATCCATCGGATGCAGAAGCTTACGCAGCACCCAGATTTTTTGCAGTACATCGGGTGAAATCAGCAATTCTTCCCGACGAGTTCCTGACCGGTTCACATTGATAGCTGGGTATATCCGTTTCTCGGCCATTTTCCGGTCAAGATGAATTTCCATATTACCGGTACCCTTAAACTCTTCATAAATCACATCGTCCATGCGTGATCCGGTATCGATCAACGCTGTCGCAATAATGGTCAGCGAGCCGCCTTCTTCAATATTGCGCGCCGCACCGAAGAATCGCTTAGGCCGCTGCAGTGCACTAGCATCCACACCGCCGGTCAGCACCTTACCCGAAGCCGGCACCACGGCATTATAAGCGCGCGCCAGCCGGGTAATCGAGTCGAGCAGGATCACTACATCCTTCTTATGTTCAACGAGACGCTTTGCTTTTTCGATGACCATCTCGGCCACTTGAACGTGCCGTGTAGCAGCTTCGTCGAAAGTGGAAGAAATCACCTCTCCTCTCACTGAGCGAATCATCTCCGTCACCTCCTCCGGACGCTCATCGATCAGCAGCACCATTAAAATCACATCCGGATAATTAGCCGCAATTGCATGCGCAATATGTTGCAGCATGACGGTTTTACCGGATTTGGGGCTGGCTACCAGCAAGCCGCGCTGACCTTTACCAATCGGGGCGATCAGATCGATGATGCGGCTGGTAATGTTTTCTTCGGCTTTGATATCGCGCTCAAGCACCAAGCGTTCGTCAGGAAACAGCGGTGTCAGATTCTCAAACAAAATTTTCTGTTTGGAATTTTCCGGTGGCTCGTTATTGACTTTATCAACTTTTACCAGCGCGAAATAACGTTCTCCATCCTTTGGCGGGCGAATCTCGCCATCAATCGAATCACCGGTATGCAGATTAAAGCGGCGGATCTGGCTAGGGGAAATATAAATATCATCCGGCCCGGCCAGATAGGAAGTATCAGGAGAGCGCAAAAAACCGAAACCGTCTTGCAACACTTCCAGCGTACCATGACCGTAAATATTCTCACCCTTACGCGCCTGATTCTTAAGCAATGCAAAAATCAAATCCTGTTTCCGCATTCGGTTAGCACCATCGATTTCGTTTTCGACAGCCATTTTTACTAATTCAGTGACGTGCAGGTTTTTTAAATCAGATAAGCGCATGAAAAGCTCGCGAAAAAATAATACTTGAGTGAAAGATAATGATGCTGGAAGGAAAGTTGTTACGGATGGGATTATTAAATATACGGCGGTGTGGGTCTTTGCCGGTCACATAATCCACAAATCTATTATGCGTATTAGACTAGCGGGTTTAAATATGGCTGTCAATAAAGGCGGTTAATTGTGATTTTGATAACGCCCCAACTTTAGTCGCTTCGATATTGCCGTTTTTAAACAGCATCAGGGTCGGGATACCACGAATACCGTACTTCGGTGGTGTTAGTTGATTCTCATCGATATTCAACTTGGCGACTTTCAGGCGCTCGCCATATTCACTCGCGATCTCATCGAGTATCGGCGCTATCATCTTGCAAGGACCGCACCATTCCGCCCAGTAATCGACCAGAACAGGCGTTGTTGACTGCAGAACTTCCACATCAAAATTTGCATCGGTAACGTAATGAATATGCTGACTCATATAATCCTCATTCAAATTATTCAGTATTAAGAACAGTAAACCTCTATTGTCTCAAAAAGCGGCTTACGGAATTGGTTGGAATAAAGCTGTAAAAGGGCGGCATCAAACTGGATTGTTATGCTATAGAAAAAACCGTCAAAAGGGAAGTAGCTTTTTAAAATAGCAGCCGGAAGAAACATCCGGAAAATGTTTCCCGCATTCGCATCACCACCGCACATTCATCCTTCCGATTGCCGGAATGCCACAATATGATCGGCCTCGAGTTTAATCCCTATTTTCCCGCCGATCGCATGATCATGATGGCTGGGCACCAGCGCAAGCACTTTGGCCCCGCTCACCAGACGCAAGGTGTACAAAATCTCCGCACCGCGGAATGCTTTATGTACCACCGTCGCCTGCAGCGGACTGGTATCGTCATGCATAATATCGTCCGGACGCAATAACACATCCACCTGACAGCCCACTTCACAGTGTTGCGGTATCGCACCGCTCAATATCCCCAGTTCGATTTCAACTTGTTGCGCATCGACCACTTTGCCCGGAAGAAATACGCCCTGGCCGATGAAATTGGCCACAAAACGGTTAGTCGGGCGATGATACAGATTGAACGCGGTATCCCATTGCTGAATCTCGCCATGATCCATCACCCCGATCACATCGGCAATCGCAAATGCCTCCGTCTGATCGTGCGTTACCAGAATGGCCGTAATCCCCTGATTCTTAATGATCTCACGCACTTCCATGCTCAAATGTTCGCGCAAACTAACATCCAGATTGGAAAAAGGTTCATCCAGCAACAGCAGATCCGGTCTCGGCGCCAGCGCGCGCGCCAGCGCCACGCGCTGCTGCTGGCCGCCCGACAATTCGTGCGGATATTTTTTCGCGACGCTGGCCAGATGTACCACGTGCAAGAGCTCTTCAACCCGCTGCTCACGTTCCGCCCGGGTTAACCGGTGCAAGCCAAAACCGATATTGGCAGTTACGTCCAAGTGCGGAAACAACGCATAATCCTGGAAAACCATACCAATGCGCCGCTGTTCCGGCGGCATAAATACGCCCATGCTGCTGACAATGGCGCCGTTCAACACGATTTCACCGGCCGATACACGCTCAAAACCGGCGATACAACGCAACGCCGTGGTTTTACCGCAACCGCTCGGACCGAGCAAACAACCGATCTGTCCTTTTTGTAATTGCAAGGATAAATTATGAATAACAACTTGCTCGCCATACGCTTGCCGGATGTTATTCAATTGCAGCAATATCTTATCCATCTTCTTTACTTCTCGGTTTGACGCATAAACAAGAAAATCGGAATCAACCCGGCAAGCACCAGCGTAACAGCTGGCAAGGCCGCTTGCTCCCACTGTCCTTCCGAAGTCATTTCATAAATCCGCACCGCCAGGGTATCCCAACCAAATGGGCGCGTCATCAGCGTAATGGGCATTTCCTTCATGACATCGACAAACACCAACGTCGCAGCCGTAAAAATTCCCGATTTCAAGATTGGCATGTGCACTTTCCGGATCATCGTCAATCCGTGCACTCCCAAACTCATCGCCGCTTCATCAATACTGGGGGTAATCCGTTGCATGGCACCATCAATCGGGTAATGGCTCACAGCCATGAAACGGATCAAATAAGCGACCAACATGATTATCAATGTACCCTGTATCAGCGGGCCTGTTTCAACATGCAGCCAGCCTGCCAACCATTCGCTCAACCGTCCATCCAGCCACACCAGCGGCACGTACACGCCAATCGCCAGAACCGTGCCGGGCAATGCGTAACCGATGGTGGCAATGCGCACAGCGAAGCGTGCGGCTGGACTGGGATAACGCCGTGCCGCATACGCCATCGCGATGACTACCAGGCAAATCAGTAAAGCCGCCAAACCGGATAATGTCAGAGAATGCCAGAGAAACTCGAGGTAGCGGTCAAAATCGAAATCCTGCGTGAACGACTGCGCCCCCCAGCGGCACAATTGCAGCACCGGCAACAAAAACGCCAAAAACAACACGCCCAGCACAAAACCGGTAACCAGCCAATTGCGCCATCCCGTCAAGCGGATGCGCTGCGCCCGTTCCGTTCGCTTATTTTCCGCATAGCGCATGCGCAACCGGAATTGCTGTTCCATTACAATCACGGCAAAAACGATCATGATCAACAAGGAAGCCAACTGAGAAGCTGCCGGCAGCGAAAACATGCTGAACCACGCCTTGTAAATCGCCGTCGTGAAGGTGTTGTAATTAAAAACCGCCACCGTACCAAAATCCGCCAACGTCTCCATCAGCACCAGCATGAGCCCCCCCGCTATCCAGGGGCGCGCCATCGGCAATACCACTTTGAAGAACCCTTGCCTGCGATTGAAACCGAGCGATTGCGCCACTTCCAGCGAGCGCTTGCCTTGACTCAAAAAAGCATTGCGCGCCAATAAATACACATAGGGATAAAAAGCCAGCGTCATGACTACAATGACACCCATTCTGCCGCGGATATCGGGAAACCAGGATAAGTCGGAATCAAGCCACGCGCGCAGTGCAGTTTGCACCGGGCCGGTAAAATCGAACAAGCCCAGTGCGACAAAGGCCGTCACGTAAGCGGGCATCGCCATCGGCAACAGTAGCGCCCAAGAAAAAAAACGCCGCCCGGGAAATTCATAAACTGCGGTAATCCACGCCAGGCTAATCCCCAGTAATGCGGTGCCAGCAATAACCCCCAATACCAGCCAGAACGTATTGACCAACAACAGCGGCAGCGTCGTCTCAAGCAGGTGCTGCCAGACATCGCTGGCAGGCGCGAAAAAAGAAGAAACGATCACGCCGACAGGCGCCAGTACCAATGCAGCCGCGATAAAAGGAACTGAGCGCCAAATGGCCATGACCTG
>JBDHRU010000009.1:0-30419 GCA_039807765.1 Nitrosomonas sp.
CGGCACGAAAAGCATTCCTGGCCAATCGTGCCCGCCATGAACTGTTTGTGAACAAGCATCTCCCTGAGCCTCAGCAAAATCCATGGGTTGTAGATTTTGGCAAAGAAGCGTTTGGTGATATGTGGGAAAGCTGCATTGATAACCCTGAAATGGTCAAAAAGGGAGCTGAGAAACAATGGGAGAAATCCCTATTTCATGAGCCTTTAGAAAAAGTGATTCGTACCGCTCACGCGCGAGCCGCCGGTTTTGCCATTGATGCTGCGGCAGCAAAGCTGGTTGATTTGGGAGAGAAGATTGACAACCTGTTGAACATCCGTGAAACCGCGCTAACCAAGAGTGCAAAAGAGCTACAAAGCCAGATTGCTGCTTTACAAAACGATATTGCAAGCATTGAGGCAAGCGAGACTAAGGCGAAAGAAACCGCAGAAAAAACCTTAGAGGAACTATCTAATGGAACCAAGCAAGTTTTCGAGAAAGTCAAAATGGAAGCTTGTGATCAAGTAAAAATCTTCTTTGAAGAGGGAAAAGTTTCCGAAAACAAAGACCTGGAAAAGCGTAATCAAATTCTTGCAAAGGAATTAAATGACCTGAACACTAAAGGACTTTCATCAAAATTTAAATTAATATTTGAATTTTTTAGAGACCCATCAAAAAGAGAAGTGTCTAAGTCTAAATTTTATGAGCATTTCGATTTTTCCAATCCTGTGATGAAATTTTCTGATAAGAACGAAGCAGAAAAACTGGTTAAGAAAATTGAAACAGCTTTGTCAAGCATCCTTTTGGAAGCTGAGATTAACATGAAATATGCAATGGACATTGTAATTACTGGATTTAAGGATGAGTTTTCTTTGGGCGTTCTCAGTGAAGCCAGGAATATTATCGATCAAATGAACGAGCGACTGAAAAATAGCGGATTTTCGGTTAACTTAAAAGTTCCAAATGCTTCCAAACTAAACTTAAGCTTTTCTGGCTCTGAAATATTGAACGAAGTGATTGCAGAAAAGAACGAAAAAGTTACTCATTCGAGACGACAAACAGGCGTATGGGGAACTATCTGTGGCTGGTTTGATACCGATGATTGGGGCTGGGAAGACTATCAAAGGGACGAGTCTTTTTATGAAATTGATATTCGTAAAATAGAAAAAACAACTCTTGCGCAAATTGATCGAGCATTTGCAGGACTTGATCAAAGTGTTGCAATCTATATCAAAAAACCGCTTAATGATGCTATTAACGACTTCTTTGTTAGTTTCAAAGTAATCGTCGAACAAATTCGTGGCGATCTTTTGCAAAGTATCCGTGACCAAGAACAAAGCAAAGCGGAACAAGATGAACTTAGTCTTCGATTGAAAAAACTAAAGCAAAACGTACCAGAAATTTTGTCCGATAGCCGAGCGCTAAAGCAAGACGTAAAACCTTTGATCGGTATTAGTGAATAAAGGTATTAAAAATGTCATCACAAAACGCTAATATCGATCTGACCCAAATTCTTTCATGTTTGCCAGAAAAATTTGTAGTTGATTTTGCCAATGGCATTGATGTTGCCCAAGACCATATTCGAGTACAACGGAATAGAACTGGGTATTTCAACCGTATTTATGATGGATTTACCGGTCAGGGAGTACAACGGCAAATCGAGATAAATGCCAGTTTAACGGATGGAGTTGACGGAGCATTAAAATGGCTGACAGAACTAACTGGATCAATTGCAAAGAGCAATTATGCTATTGTTAAAGTTAACGAACGGATTGGAACCCTCCTTCGCGATGTTACCTCATTGATGCATTATTCGGCCGATACACGTAGGCAATTGGAAGATCTTTCTTCTTCGCTTAATGCTCGCTGCAACTTGCTCGCATTAGACTTAGCAAGAGTAGATTTTGAACAGCGAGCCGAGCGACAGTTGGAGCAAGTTTTCAATAAATGGGCTGCCGGTAAGTTAGGTGCTTTTTCCATAGCTGGGCGTTGCTATGCGACGATTGAAGAGCTTTATTGGGGCGATTTTGGTGACTTTTGCCGCACTCATAATAACCGAGTTCGTCAGGGATTTATTGATGACTTGATTCACCGAGCCATGTGGCAATTGTCTATCGATAGCAATGAGTCGATAAATCAACGAGTGTCAACGCATCATTGGCTGGCGCCGCCAGCAAACCAAAAATTTGGTAACGACACTCGCGAAGCATTGGCCTACTTAGGCGACTGGTCTAAACCTGAATATCAGCCGTTTGTCTTTACGACGTCACAATTTCCTGAAGAGCTCCCACTGGCATTACCACGGATTTGTGAATCGGAAAGGATAGCAAAAGCGTTAGTAACAGAAATTTTCGATCGGAGAGATTCATGACTGAAACGCGAGTTGGAATAGTTCTGTCTGGGGGAGGCGCTAAAGGGGCTTATCAAGTAGGTGTTCTAAAAGCTTTGCAGGAGATGGGGGCGCAAATTGATGCAATTGCTGGAGCAAGTATTGGTGCGTTAAATGGTGCCATATTAGCCTCGGCCCCATCTATGGCTGAAGGTATTGATCGTATGGAAGAGGTTTGGTTGACTTTGGCTGAGCAATCACCGCTAAAATTAAAAATGCCGAATTACCTGTATTTATTAGCTATCTTTGGATTGCGTCTAAAAGGGTTAGGTTACATCAATTCGATTGCTCGCTTCATTCAGCATCCTTATGGCGGAATAATACCCGATTGGCTGAATGAGTGGTTTCAGGTTACTAAAAAATTGGATGAAGGACTTCTTTCTGATACTCCTCTAAAACTATTATTGGATCAGTACATTGAGTCCGATGCAATAGCTGCGGGTAGGCCTCTTTACGTTTCGGTTTACAAGAGCCAAGGTGGAATCGATGACATTCTGACGTGTTTGGTTGCAGAGCTTGGCTTTAAGGATTCGCCTAATTCTGAGTTTGTTCATATTCAATCCCTGCCGGAAAGTCAACAGAAAGAAGCACTTCTTGCCTCTGCGGCACTTCCATTACTTTATTCCCAAAAACAGATTGGCGATTTGAAGTTTTCCGATGGTGGCATGGGAGGCTGGGCAAAAATGCAAGGAAACACACCAATTACCCCATTACTTCAGGCGGGCTACAAAACATTAATTGTGACACATTTGTCAAATGGGTCTCTTTGGAGTCGTCATGACTTCCCAGATGCGACTTTTTTAGAAATACGTCCTCAGTCGACAATTAGTCGAGGTGGCGGGGTAAAGGATTTGCTAGGGTTTGATTCAGAAAAAATTTCTTCATGGATCGAACAAGGTTACGAAGACACTTTGGTCTGTGTTGGGCGGGTTATGAAAGCAACCCATAATCGTATGGAATATTTGATGTCCGTGAGCACTCTGGAAAATAGTCAGTCAGGTCTAGATTATCTTGATGAAAACTTAAATGATGCAATGAAAAAATTATGATAATCCATAACCTGTAAGGCGAAAGTCCGTGAGGGTATCCTAGATTCTGTGTAAATGATCATTTAGCAGGAAACTGCCGAGATAGTGAAGCGTTATGCTCACCTTGCACTTAAGCAATTTGCCCGGGTCTTTGATGGTGTGCTAAATGTCACAAATTTGGCACAATCGAAATAAAAGCGCTTCGGTTTTGTTTCTAACTTTTTGATTATTGGTACTGTTGAGAGGAGCCGAACCTCCGACATGATTGCGAATTATTCTCTTGCTAAAAATCAATCCTGGTTCCATGAAGTGTAGTAGGTTTAAATCGATTTGGATTTTGCGGAGTATTTTTTAGATTTGCAGTCTACTATAGATTTACTTAAGAATTTTTAGCTCCTAAATCTCATGTTAATTTCTCAGGAGTCCGCACTTAGCTAATTTAATTTTCTTTTGCCTACATTGTGTCTACATAAATTATATGTTTATAAGTAATTTATTGATTTATTGATTTATTGATTTATTGATTTATTGATTTATTGGTGCTGTTGAGAGGAGTAGAACCTACGACCTACTGATTACGAATTAATTATCCCCTAAATTTCCTCTCAAGATTTGTTATTTCTTCTAGTCCAGTCGCGGCTACCGTGCATAACAGCCAAGATTAATACACGATTAGTTTCCAAGCGATACATTACGCGATACCCTTGCACGATGATTTCCCGCAATGTTTGATCATCAGCCTCAGGAATCATGCGTCCACTTTCTGGAAAGTCTTGTAGTCCCTGAGTGGCAAGCACTACCTTTTCACCGAAACGCTTAGCATAAAACGCCGAGTCTCGGCTGATATAGCGCACTAAATCATCAAGGTCGTTGCGCGCAAAATTCGACCATTCAACGAGCATCACTCAGGTATTGTTTTTCCATCTCTTCTTGTGATGTGATATTGCCTTCCTTTGCGGCTTGGAGTGAATGCTCTAGCTTTTGGCGTACATAGATAGCATACATGGCATCGTCAAAGGTGGCTTGTTCCGGCAAGTGAGCAGCGATATCCTGAATAATTTGCTTAACGGTTTGCATAACGATCTTTCCTTATGGCGTTTGTTGAAAGATGATATTCAGTGAGGCGGTGTGTGTTTATCTTTGTGGGCCAGATGATTTTTCATTAAGCTTTGCACAAAAAAATTTGGGAGTGAGGGAGATTACGCTCTGCGAACTTTTATCTAATTAGTCTACTATAGGTCTACTAATATTTATCACCAGTTTCTTTTTGTTATGTAACTTATTGTTTATTTTGGCTCCCCGACCAGGGCTCGAACCTGGGACCTGCGGATTAACAGTCCGTCGCTCTACCGACTGAGCTATCGGGGAATCGGTGAGTTGCGCATGTTAACGTTTTGAAGCCTTCCGGTCAACCGTCAGATAGTGTTTTGTATTGAGAATTTACTTTATACAGCTAGATTCGACCAATCGGGCGAGAGAAGTTTGTAGTTTGGTTGAATAGTAAAGAGAGATTGGGCGAATTAGAACGAAATATCAAAAGTTGTTGTTACGGAGAATTGAAAGGAATAGTTTTATCCGTGAATCCTTTGAAACAAAGAGTTCATGCAGTTTCGCGATACCTCAAATAGAGAAATGGTATATACTGAAATCTGGTGCTCTGGTTCGCTGGGAAAGGTTGATTCTCGTTCGATAAAGCGGTTATCCAGTCACTGAGATTTTTAAGAAGTAATCATGCAATGTATTTTATTAAAGGAGTAATTATCATGCGTACTATTTCTGCAATGATTGTAACCGGAACATTGGCGTTTTTTATAAGCACCCCTGTATTGGCATCGGATGCGGGGCATACTTCGGAGGCGATGGAGCATGCCGGTAAAGCGCAAGCGCATGGAGAAATGGGGCATGCGAAAGAGTCTCTTGAGCATGCGAAAGAGAGCTTGGCGCATGCAAAAGCAGCACGAGATGATCATGCTGCATCTCATAAACATATGGATGAAGCGATCAAACATTTAGAAGAAGCGATTAAACATGCGGATATGGGGCATGGCCAAGAATCAGCCAAGCACACAGAAGAAGCGATGAAACATATACGTCAATCAGGCCATTAATCATACCGAGTTTCAGTAACTCCCCCGGCTTTTGCCGGGGGGGAGTGTTTTCAGTCTTCAGCACCCATTTCCAGCGCCAGTTTTCTGGATAATTGAGTTTCTTCCTCAGTGACTTCGATATCCAGCCATCCTTGTAAGTGCGTGCAAGCGATGTCGGCTAAAGCTTCAATCCAATCACTACGTTCGTTGAGGCAGGGTATGTAGTGAAACTCCTTACCGCCTGCTTGGATGAATGTATTTTTCGCTTCGATGGCAATTTCTTCCAGAGTTTCCAGGCAATCGGAGACAAATCCGGGGCATATCACATCCACGCGCTGTGTTTGTTCTTTACCCAATTGCTCCAACATTACGGCCGTGTATGGAGTTAGCCATTTAGCCTTGCCGAAACGTGACTGAAAGCACACGGCATATTGGTTTGCATCCAAGCCTAAGGCTTCGGCCAGTAATCGTCCGGTTTTTTGGCATGCGCAATGATAGGGATCGCCTTTATCCAGGCTGGCGCGCGGGGTACCGTGAAAGCTGATGATCAACTTGCCAAGCCGTCCATGCGCATCCCAGTAGTCGCGGACATTTTGCGCTAACGCTGCGATGTAACCGGGGTGGTCGTGATATTGCTTGACGGTGCGAAGCGCGGGCAGATTGCGCATCTTATTGAGTACGGCAAATACATTATCCATCGCTGCCGCGGTACTGCTGGCGGCATATTGCGGGAACAACGGGATGACCAAGATACGCTCACAGCCCTGTTGTTGCATGTGGATTAACACATCAGCAACCGAAGGTTTGCCGATATTCATCGCATATTCAACCAGCGGGGGATTTTTTAATCGCGCCGCCAATACCTCACGCAAGCGATCCGTTTGGCGCTCGGTATGTACTTTGAGCGGAGAGCCTTCGGCTATCCAGATTTTTGCGTATTTTTCAGCCGATGCTTTGGGTCTGAACGGCAGAATGAAGCCATGCAAAATGGGCCACCAGATCAGCCGCGGCATTTCGATGACCCGTGGATTGCTGAGAAACTCCTGGAGATAAGGGCGCAATGCCTGAGCAGTCGGCGCATCCGGCGTTCCCAGATTGATCAATAATACACCGGTGCGATTCGATGAGCCGTGCCGATAAATGGATTTTGAGGTCATGCTTATAGAATTTTTATGATGATGAATTAATGTTGCGACAAGCTACTGGAGAGCAATTTCGCGGTGATGTCGACGATGGGGATTACGCGCTCATAAGCCATGCGCCGCGGGCCGATTACACCCACAGTGCCGACGACTTCCCCTTCGATTTCGTAAGGCGCCGTCACCACGCTGAATTCTTCCAGCGATGATACATCGGACTCGCCGCCGATGAAAATTTTGACACCATGTGCTTGCCTGCTCAGCTCGAGCAGTTGCAACAATTTGGTTTTGCGTTCGAACAATTCAAACAGCTTTTTCAGACTGATTAGATTGTCGGATAAATCATTGATCTGCAGTAAATTGCGTTCACCGGCCAGTACGACGGTTTCACTGCTTTCGTTGATAGCGTTGCCGCCGACTTCGATGGCCGCGCTCATTAAGCTGATCATTTCGCTGCGTAATTGCTTTAATTCGGTATTCACGCGTCCGCGGATTTCATCCAATGTGCAACCGGCATAGTGCTGGTTGATAAAATTGCCGGCTTCGATTAAATCCGATTGACTGTACGGCGTATTGGTGAAGATGATGCGATTTTGCACATCACCTTCCGGGGTGACGATAATTAGCAAAATGCGTTTCTCGGACAAGGCCATGAACTCGATATAGCGGAAAACCGCACCTTTGCGTTTGGGTGTTACGACGACACCGGCAAAGCGGGTCAGGTCCGACAACAAGTGTGATGCTACATTGAGCAAGCGAGAGGGATTATCGGGGTGCAGATGATTTTCTAAATGATTCAGTTCGGTTTTGTCGAGTGTTTTGACGACGAGCAGAGTGTCGACAAACAAACGGTAGCCTTTTGGGGTCGGCACTCGACCGGCCGAGGTATGCGGGCTGGCAACCAATCCCATTTCTTCCAGATCGGCCATAACATTGCGGATGGTCGCAGGACTGAGATCTAATCTGGAAAACTTGGATAATGCGCGGGAACCGACCGGCTGACCTTCGTGGATATACCGTTCCACCAGTGTTTTTAATAAGATTTGAGCGCGTTCGTTTAACATGGCGTAATTTTACACGAGTCAACAGGTTTCATTGGTTGGTTATAAGCGGTGATTTTGCCCTATCTTATCTATGCTAAACTTCTTCGCGGTTTACTGTGATGGATTGAGGTTTTTACGCAGAAATAAGCCTTTCCGGTCGAATAATACGCATAAGACGCGATTTTACAAGCCATCGGTATCTATGTATTCATTATTTATGTTAATGGTAATCCGGCTTTTATAATTCATTCAGACCTTGCAGCCAATACCTTAAATAGCAAACGACAGTATTAAGTCATGAATTCTTCATTTAAAACCATAGCGCTGGTCGGTAAACATAAAAATCCCGAGATTGCGATCCCGCTATTAAATCTTGCCGAGTATCTGACAGCCAAGAATTATAAGGTTTTACTTGATCATCTCACAGCAACGCATATCGGCAGCGACCTGTATCCGGCATTATCGCTCGAGGAAATCGGCACAAAAGCCGATCTGGCCGTAGTCATGGGCGGCGATGGCACGATGCTCAACATTGCGCGCATGCTGGTGTCGCACGATGTTCCGCTGATCGGCATTAATCAAGGGCGACTAGGTTTTCTGACCGATTTATCGGTGGATACCATGTTCGAAACGCTGGATGAAATGCTGGCGGGGAAATATACCACCGAGCGCCGCATGTTGCTGTATGCGGAAATTGTCCGGGATGGTGCGAGCGTTTTCAGCAGCCTGGCATTCAACGATGTCGTGCTGTATCGCGGCATGAGCAGTGGCATGATCGAGTTTGAAGTCAGGGTCAATAACGAATATGTGAATACTTTGCGTTCCGACGGATTGATCGTGAACACGCCGACCGGCTCGACCGCCTATGCGTTATCTTCCGGTGGGCCGATCCTGCACCCCAGTTTGGATCTGATCGCATTGGTGCCGGTTTGTCCGCATACGCTCAGTAACCGTCCGATCGTGATCGGTCCGGACGCCAGCGTGGAAATCCGCATGCACAGTAGCGCCAATGTGCGGATCAACTGCGACAGTCATTCCTGCTTCGATTTGGAGCAGACGGACAACATTACCGTGCGGCGTTTTCCCAAGACGGTGCGTTTGCTGCATTCGGTCAATCACAGTTACTACCGCATGCTGAGGGAAAAATTGGGATGGAGTGAATTCCCCTGATGCATATCTTTAAGCCATCATGCTAAAACACCTGAGCATCAAAGATTTTGTCATCGTGGATCGGGTCGAGCTGGATTTCATGCCCGGTTTCACGGTTCTGACCGGTGAGACGGGGGCGGGTAAATCCATCCTGATCGACGCGCTATCGCTGGCCCTGGGGGAGCGCGGCGATGCCAGTCAGATCCGGCATGGCTGCGAGCGCGCGGAAATCAATGTGACTTTTGATATCGGTCATTTGCCGGCATTGCAGCAATGGTTGAAGGCGCATGATTTGCAAGGCGATCCGAACGATTACCTGATACGCCGTATGATCGAAATCGGCGGCCGTTCGCGCAATTATCTCAATGGTCATGCAGTGACATTGCAGCAACTGCGCACCGCAGGCGAATACCTGGTCGCTATCCATAGTCAGCATGCGCATCAAGCATTGTTGCAAAAGGATGCACAACGTGAGCTGCTCGATGCGTTCGCCGGTTGTGTCGGTTTGGCTCGCACTGTCGGAGGAGCCTATCAACACTGGCAAGACTGTCGTCAGCAAAGAATCGCTCTGGAACAGTGCGCAGCTGAATCGCACGATAAACGCGCGCAATTGGAGTGGCAGTTGCAGGAATTAACCGCGTTAAATTTTTCTCTGCAGGAATGGCAAGTACTGCAAGCCGACCATGGTCGGTTATCGCATGTCGCGGCTTTACTGGCGGCAGCGGACACGGCGGTTGATACCTTAGCGGAGAACGAACAGGCCGTCTTGGTGCAAATCACTGCGGTGAATAACCAGTTGCAGAATTTGCTGGAATACGACGGTGCGCTGAAAACCATCACCGATTTGCTCAATACCGCGCAAATCCAGTTGCGAGAAAGCGTGTACGAACTCAAGCATTACCGCCAACACCTGGATCTCGATCCGCAAGCATTGCACGACATTGAGCAACGGTTGTCGGCAATTCATGCGGCGACGCGAAAGTTTCGTGTAAATCCGGAAGAGCTGCCCGCATTGTTCGAATCGATCGCACAGCAATTGGAAACGTTTGGCAGCGATGCGGATATCGATCATTGGCGGGCGCTTGAAGCCGCTGCGCGGATTGAGTACCAAAAGTGCGCGCAAGAACTCAGCAGCATCCGGCAACAAGCCGCAAAAGAATTATCCGGGAAAGTCGGCGCCGCGATGCAGACGATGGCCATGGCAGGTGGAGAATTTTCGGTGGCATTGATTCCGGTGGAGCAGGGCAATGTACACGGCTTGGAACAAATCGAGTTTCAGGTTGCAGCACACCAGGGATTACCGCTGCGTCCGCTGGCCAAAGTGGCTTCCGGTGGAGAATTGTCACGTATCAGTCTGGCGATACAAGTCATTACCAGTAAAGTCGTTGTCGTGCCGACACTCATTTTCGATGAAGTCGATGTTGGTATCGGTGGAAAAGTCGCCGAGATCGTTGGTAATTTATTAAAACAACTGGGTAAGGAACGGCAGGTTTTGTGCATAACACACTTACCGCAAGTGGCCGCCACTGGGGATCAGCAATGGCAGGTGATGAAATCGGCCGGACAAACGGAACATCAACCGGTTGTCAGTACGATCACAGTGCTCGATACGCAGCAGCGCGTGGAGGAAATCGCGCGCATGCTGGGCGGCGTCAACATCACCGAAACCACGCGCCAGCACGCGGCGGAAATGCTGCGGCATGCCGCTGAACGCTGAAGTTAGCGGATAAAATGATCGATTCCCAGCAATTCCACAATCAGGCGCCGGTATTGTCCGGATTTTCGTATCTGCAGCGTTTTCAATGGATTGAGATTATCCGTTAGGAAGCGCTGAAAAACGACTGTGCTTGCTCAAGCTGCGCTAAAATCAGGCTCAAAATGCGCATACTCCTTATAAATTGTGCTTTTTCACCGGATTCCGCCTTGCCTGATCATCGTTCGCTACCTCCTCAGTGCTTCCTTAAAACTACCCCAAGGGATGAATCAGCGGTGATGCAGCGTTGTTCCAACCAAATGCTTTGTTCCACCGGGAGGATGTTATTACTGGATTCAACGATGTGACTTGCAGCAAGAGAAATAAAGCCATTGAGATCTAGTGATGAGCTGGGTTTTTGGAATGCGACAAATTGCCGCAGCAGGCTGGAACGCCTATTAATCGTACTTTGGCGTGGTGCGACAATTTGTCACATTGTTATTTCATTCAATGAAAAATAAGATGATATCCAGAAAATGATTCTTTTTCTACGATTTAGCGGGAAATCGAATTTCCCGGTTATGTTATGAAAAAAAGCTTTTTCAGTTTTATTCTGAGCGATCACTTCAGCAGACTGATTGCTTCAAATAAAAGCTTCAAATAAAAAATGAATGTTTGCAGGATAAAAGAATAACTAATCTGAATGGAATTTGACATGTTAATAACGAAGCAACTCAACCTATCACTCTATAGCGCTCTGACCATTGCTGTTCTGGCAGGCACGGCGCAAACCGCATCTGCTCATACCCGACTGGAAACCGCAACGGTTAATGAAAATACGCGAATTACCAACAACGTCGTCATTGGGCACGGGTGCGGAGAAAATAACGTCATCGGTACCAGCGTGGTGTTTCCGGATGGCGTCGACTCTACGATTACAGTGGATGGTAATCCGCACGCAGGGGCGTTGACTGATTTTGTGCAGAACTGGGGAAACCAGATGCAACAAAACTACAGCCGGGCTGTTTTTAATTTCCAAGATGAAAAAACGGATTCAAATGGTAATGTTGTCGGTTTCTGGGCGGGTGGCGGTAATTCTCTGCCGCATCATCTGAATGGCTATATTCCATTCCGGGCAGGTGCGGTAGTGATTGAGCCTACCTCGTGCGCCAAAAGCGTCAAGTTTTATATCTCCATCGCGGATATTTGCGAAATCACGGATACTGCCGGGTTTAATGATAATACCGTCAATCTCTGGACGCATAACGCATTGGGGACGGCTTACGACCGCAAGAGCACAACCGATGATGGTCCTGCATCGTATATTGTTACTCGCACCAGCGCCTTACCGTCATCTTGCGGTACTGGCGTCGCGGTTGAAGTAAAACCTTCGGCAGCGCAAATAAACCGCGATATGCCGATCAAAATAGATGGTACTCAAGTTTGGCCAAAATAGCTGACGGCAGTATTTGCTTTAATCAGTTGAATTGCGATTTATGCATTAATTCTGACAATAAGCAAATACAATGGCGGTAATTTGAATATTATATTGATTGCTGGCAGTGTTAACGGGCGCATCGGGGTACTGAAACCGGTGTGTCCGTTTGTTGTTTGTAACAGAATACTTTTTTTATAAAAATTATTTTTGGTAAGCAGATAAATCTAAGAGGAGTACGACCATGCGCTATAAATTCTTTCAAAAAGCAACAACCGCTATTTTCTGTATGATTATATTGGGACATGCGATTGTAGGTAATGCTCACGATGTCGGAGCGACTATGGATCCCAATGGCACGGTGCCGGCTTTTACCGGTTATGCGCTGGTGTATTGCTTTAATGATGGAAATGGTGAGGCGGATAATCTCGTTGCCAGTATCCAGGATACCTCGGCGCCACAAGATAATCTATTGGTTAATCTGCAAATTATCAAAGAAAGGCGCGCCATCAATACGACCGATCCCGTTTCCGGAGACGGAAGCTTTAGTCCGGAAGTCAGGGTGCATGGCGGAAATGGTATATATCAATTGCTGGTCAATAAAACCAATGCAGGCGCACGTTCATTTATCATTTCCTATCATTGTATGACTGCTAATAATGCGCACACAGGAACAGATATAAGTGTGGTGTATCAATTTGAATGATTTTTGCGATTTTGAGTATAACGATGTCTTAAACTAAATAAGTCAATCAAGCCATGAAAAAAATAAAACGATCAATTTTTGTTCTTATCGTGCTCGTTATTTGCAGTCAAAGCGTCTTTGCCGACCACCTCACTCGCGTATCTTCCGCTTGTGAACTAAAAACACTGGATGGTAAATCGGCTGTGGATTTGCAGGAGCTGAAAGGAAAAGTCGTGTATATGGATTTCTGGGCGTCATGGTGCCCGCCTTGCGTAAAATCTTTTCCCTTCCTGAATCAGCTCGAACATGAAATGAAAGAACAGGGCGTGCATGTCATCGGCGTCAATCTCGACGAGCAAGTTAAGGATGCCGAGGATTTTCTTGTCAAACACCCGGCGCATTTTTCCATTGTTGCGGATCCGAGCAAAGCATGTGCAAAAGTGCTTGAAGTAATGGCGATGCCTACTTCCTACATCATCGATAAAAAGGGAAACATCCGTCATGTTCATCAAGGCTTTCGTCCGGGTGAAACGGAAGAGTTGCGTGCTTTGCTCACACAACTCGTGATGGAAAATCCTTAAGATACAGAGCCGCTCGCCATAATTGCGATGAAAAGAGCGCTCGATATCACAGTCTTGCTGGTGTTGATGACTACAATTGCGCTCCCGGGTTGCGTGCACGTGGCGCCTTGGGAGCGGGGAAATCTTGCGAAACCTCAAATGGAATTGGATCCATATCCTCTGCAAAGTGAAATACAATCGCACAATTACAGCAGTCGGGAAGCGGCGCCCAGCCACAAATCTTCTGCCGGTGGCGGCGGTTGTGGCTGTTATTAAGCGGATTCTTGCCAAGGGATGTTTTTGAGGTCATTACAATTTGCAGCATAACCGCAACAATCATTCAGTAAACAATCCGGAAACACAGTCCGCAAAGCCAAGAAACAATACCCTGCAGGCGTTAACATCGGCGGCATTGGTTTTACCTGGTCTATTGATAACCTCATCCGGACATACGGCAGGAACCGATCGGGTCAATTTCCAATATAGCCGCTACCAGGAAGGCGAGCGTAATCTCTATGGCGTTCCGCAAAGCTATAAACCGATCTCGGCGGATGTTTTGCACGGTAGCGGTATTTTTTCGTTAACCGATCGCGCTAAATTTACTTTTGGCTATACACAAGATACTTGGTCGGGTGCAACGCCCGTCACCATTACGCCTTTAGCTACCACTGGCGGCAATCGACCCTATACGGTCAATGGTGTCGTCGTGGGTGCGTCGCCCATTCTGAATAGCCAAGTGCTGTTGGATCATGATTTAAATCCTATCGGAAGAGATCCGCTCACCAAGCAATTTACCGGAGCAATCGATACCCGATCCGTGCTGGTGATGTCATCGGCTTCTCCGGAAACGCGCCGCCAAGCCAATTTCGGTTTGAGCTATGAATGGAATGAAGCGGCTGTGAATGTCAGCGGCGGTTTTTCCCGGGAACGAGATTATCAGTCGAGCTTCGGTAGCATGGGCGGCCGGTTGGATTTTAATCAGAAACTGACCAGCGTCAAATTCGGCGGTGGCTATACGAACAGTCAGATCGGTGCGATTCTCGATCATGATTCGTCACCGTACATCACTAAAACAGCGTATGCGCAGCAAATTGTCAATCGGAGCGGTTCCGAGATTTTAAAGGGGAATCGCCAGGATTGGGTGGCGAATGTCGGTTTGACGCAAGTACTGAATAAGAGTGCCTTAATCGATGTCGGCGTCGGATACACCCATAGCAGCGGATTTCTGGAGAACCCTTACAAGGCGACGACGGTTATCTTTATTGATCCGGCTGATTTGAACAAGAGTGTAATTCCAGGCGATGTGCGCGCGCTGATCGAACAGCGTCCGAATCAACGCAACCAAGTAGCGCTCAGCGCCAAGTATGTGCAATATATCAATCCGCTTAACGCGGCGATGCATTTGGGCTACCGCTTGTCGGTCGATGATTGGGGCGTGAATTCGCATACCTTCGATGCGAGCTGGGTGCAGCCGCTGGGTGGCGGATGGACGCTGACGCCACGGATTCGCTACTATTCCCAGGATGCCGCCAACTTCTTTCGCCCTTATTTAGTCACGCAACAAACGTACACAAAACCGGAAGTCGATAATCTCGGGCGGCAAGTCTGGGTTGATGGCAATAACCCTACGGTTCAATATTTCGGAAGTGATCTATTTGATCTAGTTGATAAGAACGGAAATCCGGTCGATGGGCTTTCCGTTAATGCGCAACCTAAGCTCACTTCATTCGATGCCGGTAAATTGCCCATCAATTTTTCCAGCGATCACCGGCTGGCGGGTTTCGGCTCGTTAAGCGGAGGCGTGGTGTTGAGTAAGTTACTGGGTAAAGGGGTCGCGCTGGAAGCCGGTTTTGAATACTACACTCGCGCCAGCGCGATGCAGATCGGTGGTGGTGGAGGCAGCAGCTATGCTGATTTTGATTACTATGTGGCCAATGCCGCCATCAAATTCGACATCGAACCGAATACCGCCTTGCCGATCGGTAGCACGAGCAATTCTTCCGAATCGCATCGGCATACATCCGCGCATCGTCACCACAAGATCCCACCGGCGACCATCATGTTCGGCCATATGCTCGATAAACCCGGGGATTTCATGGCGGGGTATCGTTTCATGTATCACTGGACCGGCGGGAATATGATGCAGGGCGCCCATAAAGTGAGCGATCAAACCATCGTCAACCAAGGTTGCAGCGATCCGGGATGTCAGTTTACGCCGACCTTCATGGACATGCGCATGCATATGATCGATCTGATGTATGCACCGACCAAGTGGCTCAACGTGATGCTGATGCCGACCTTCATGGACATGGATATGAATTTGCGCCCATTGACAGGTGCGCCGGTTAACCCCTCAGGCGGGCATCAGCATGGTGCGGCAGGACATGAAACCGGCGCTGTCAGCGATACTTACTTTTCATCGTTGATCAAGTTGCTGGATATTCCCGGTCACCACGTGCATGTGAATCTCGGGTTCAGCGCACCCACCGGAAAAACGGATATCAAGCTTCGCCGCACCAATAAAGAAGATGGCGGATTGATTCATTTCGGTATGCAACTTGGCAGCGGTACATGGGACTTCACGCCGAGCCTGACATATCTCGGTGAATACAACCGCTGGTCGTGGGGCGCGCAATTCAGCGGCGTCAAGCGCATGGAAGCGCAAAATAAATCCGGTTACCGTCTCGGCGATATTATGCAGGCGACCGGCTGGGGCGGTGTTGATTTGACACACTGGTTGACGGCATCGGTGCGGGGTGTTTATACGTGGCAGGATGCGATTCGCCGGGATTTCAATCAATTTAACGCACGCATCGGTCCGATGGATTTCCCCAGGAATTATGGCGGGCAATTCTGGGATATGGGATTTGGCGTGAATGTACGTATTCCAGGCGGGCGTTTTGCCGGAAACCGGCTCGGTGTTGAATGGGTGCAACCGATCCACAGCGATTTCAACGGAATTCAGCTTGACCGGCAGGGCATGCTGTCGGCAACCTGGAGTTATCAGTTTTAAGCCGGGATAATTTCAACCCAACCCGGCATGCGCACGATTTATCTTGAAATAGCATGGCGCAGCTGAATTATTACCACTACGACTTTCAAGCCATGGGCTCACCTTGCGCGATTCAGTTGTATGCAAAAAGCACCAAGAAAGCCAAACAAATCGCCCGGATTGTCATGGACGATGTGTACCGTCTGGAGGCGAGATATTCCCGTTACCGCGCGGACAGCTTGTTATCCGGAATAAATCGCGTTGCGGCGCAAGGTGGTTGCATCAGCGTCGACGATGAAACCGCCGGCTTGCTCGATTATGCGGTCACTTGCTATCAGCAAAGCGATGGTTTGTTCGATATCACCTCGGGAATTTTGCGCCGCGCCTGGAATTTTAAGTCTGGCAGCTTACCAACCCAAGAAACGATTCAGACGCTGCTGGCAAAGATCGGCTGGCATAAAGTCGGCTGGCAGCGGCCGGTTCTGACCTTCTCAATTCCCGGTATGGAAATCGATTTTGGCGGTGTGGTGAAGGAATACGCCGTCGACCGCGCGGCATCGCTATGCCGGGAAGCCGGTATCGAGCATGGTTTGATCAATTTGGGTGGCGACGTCAAAATCGTCGGCCCGCACGATGACGGCAGTCCCTGGCGTATTGCTATCCGCCATCCGCGTATTCCCGGCGGTATTTTACAAACGCTGTTGTTGCATTCCGGTGCATTGGCCAGCAGCGGCGATTATGAACGTTGCATTACCGTGGATGGTGTTCGCTACGGCCATGTGCTGAATCCCAAAACCGGCTGGCCGGTTAATTTTATGGCGGCGGTCAGCGTCATCGGCGAATTCTGCGTAGTCGCGGGCAGCGCATCGACCATCGGCATGCTGAAAGGTGAAGAAGGTCCTCTATGGCTGAATGAACTCGGATTGCCGCATCTGTGGGTCAATGTGCAAGGGGAATCCGGTGGATCGTTGTTGGAAAAAGCGATTTAGTTTCCTAGTCAGCCGAAGCAAGGATTCTATTCACAACCCTTTTGATTATGATTAAACTGCCGCCACCCAATTCAATCAACTGGCAAAGCAATTCATGAAAAATCAGTATTCTCTTTTATTCAAATTCATCTGCTTTATTTCCTTTATCGTTGCCATGCCACTGGCACAGGCGCTGCCGGAAGGATGCACGCATTTGACCGCACCGGCGACTTTTATCGAGTCGAATGGTCTGGTTTGCTTGCAAAAGGTAATTGTGAAAGATACTTCCGGCGAGCAATTCTACAAAGCCTCGCTGCAATGGCTGGGTGTGGACAAGCCCATCCAGTTTAAATTGTTAGACGCGGAATTTGATGATGCTTCCGCAATGAACAGCCCGGTTTTCTCATTAATCGATGGCTTGCTGACGCTGCCCAAAATCGATGTGCCCAAACTGAATGGCACGGAGCGCTATAACGTCAGTCTGAATTGGTTAAAGGATACGGATTCAGTATTCGAACTAGCGGTAGTCGCGCTGTATATCAACCCCGATTATGTTCCTAATGTCACCTGGAAACCATACGGTATGCTGCTTTCCAATGAGCGGCGCGCGGTGGATACGCTGGCGCGATCGGTTTCTTATGCGCAGCTGGCCGATGCGGTTTATGATTTTGACAATGTCACGGTGGGTTCCTGGGATTTGATTGAATCCAGTGGGAAAAGCTCGGGAATGGATGCCGGTGTCTTCAGGAATCGCGATACCAATGAATTGGCGCTGGTATACCGTGGCACGGAAACGTGCGACTTTCCATGCTCGTTTAAGGAATTGGAAGATACTGCGCGCGATGTCATAGCCGATGCCGCCATTGGAATCGGTACGGTCAGCGACCAATTCAAAGATGCATTCCGCTTTGCCCAAGGAGTGATCGGCCGCTATCCCAGCGCTAAAATTACCGTGGCAGGGCACTCGTTAGGTGGCGGGTTGGCGCAAGCCGTCGGCTCTACACTGGGATTGGAGACATTTGCTTTTAATTCTTCACCGGTTCCGGATCATTTCTTTGACACGTATACGATTACGCTTCCCGCCGAAAAGCTGGAAGATCTCATTTTCGTCATTGGCGATGTGCACGATCCAGTTTCGAATACCGACAAAACCGGAGAAATATACTTAGACTCTCATCATGTAACATCGCCGATTCAATTTAATTTCGATCTCAAGGAAATACTGTCCAATCGCAAGGTCCATCTCGATGATCTGCGTTTTGATCGGCACAGCATTACCCGATTCACCAATAATGCGATCACGCTGCTGAATATTTACCGGGATGGCTGGTAACCACCGGTGATTTTTTAGTTCGGCTTAGGTGATCGGGTGCTTCGTCAGAATCGTCGTTACATCACGCGCACGATAGATTTAATTGTATGAAATAGCACAGATAATTCCGCCGCGATCATGCGGCAATCTTTTCCACAATTCTCTGTCTTATGATCAGTTGATAATAGTGATGGAGAAGTGAGCGCTATGACTACGATTCGTTCGCCTGCGGTGGCAGGGTTATTCTATCCCGCCGATGCACGGCAGCTTGAGCAGGAGATAAAGCAGCTGCTCGTCACGGTGCAATTATATGATCTCAAACCCAAAGCACTGATTGTTCCGCACGCCGGATATATTTATTCGGGTGCGATTGCGGCGTCGGCATACGCCAGTTTAAGTGCTGCCGCAACTACAATCCGGCGTGTAGTATTGCTCGGTCCGGCGCATCGTGTGGCGGTGCAGGGTTTGGCTTTACCCGGGGTGGATGTGTTCGAGACACCGCTGGGCAATGTAAAACTGGATCAGGAGCTCGTCACTGCGATTGCGCATTTGCCGCAAGTGACTATCAACAGGGAAGCGCATGCTTTGGAACATTCGCTGGAAGTGCAGCTGCCTTTTTTGCAGAGTGTGCTAGGTGATTTTACTTTGTTGCCGCTGGCGGTCGGCTGGGCAACGGCCAAAGAGGTGGCCGATGTGCTGGAGTGGCTGTGGGGCGGAGAGGAAACCCTGATCGTGATCAGTTCCGATTTGTCGCATTATTTACCCTACGCTGCCGCGCAACGCATGGATAGTGAAACCGTTCAAGCGATATTGCAGTTGCGGCAACCAATCGCGCACGATCATGCGTGTGGCAGTGTAGCCGTCAACGGTTTGATCATCGCGGCGCAGAATCATCATTTGACGCCGCATTTGCTGGATTTGAGAAATTCCGGAGATACCGCAGGATCACGCGATCGGGTGGTGGGGTATGCGGCGATTGGCTTTAATGACGAGGAGGATGGACGATGACGGATGCGATTGAAAAAAGCGAGCAGGGCAGAATATTGCTGCACATCGCGCGCAATGCGATTTGCCGGGCTTTACGGATCTCGTGCGTGACTATGCGGATGGATGACGGCCATATGGCGTGGCTGTCCCGGCCTGGCGCGACCTTCGTCACACTGACGCAGTACGGTGAATTGCGTGGCTGCATCGGTTCTTTGCAAGCATGTGAGCCGCTGATCGACGATGTGAGTAACAATGCCGTGTCGGCTGCGCTGCACGATCCGCGTTTCATGCCGCTGATGGCGGATGAGTTGGATTCGGTGAGCGTGGAAGTTTCGTTGCTTTCCGAGCTGCAACCACTCAGATTTGCCAGCGAAGCCGATGCGCTGGTGCAACTGCGCCCGGCAATCGATGGTGTGGTATTCGAATACGGACCGTATCGTAGCACTTTTTTGCCGCAAGTCTGGGAAAGCCTTCCGCAACCGTCGCAGTTTCTTGCCAAATTGAAATCCAAGGCGCGTTTGCCGGAGGATTTCTGGGACGAAGAAGTCAAGTTATCACGCTATACCGTCAGCAAATGGCGGGAAATGGATGACGTCAAGGAGGTAGCGCATGGATGAGCCGATTAGTGCCGCGGAACGGTTTTCGGCCAAATATTGGCATTGGTTGGATGATGGACGCATTCAATGCGATTTGTGTCCACGCGATTGCAAGTTGCACGAAGGACAGCGTGGCGCGTGCTTTGTACGTGGACGGGCGGGCGATGCGATGGTGTTGACAACCTACGGGCGTTCATCCGGTTTCTGTGTCGATCCGATCGAGAAAAAACCCTTGAACCAGTTTTATCCCGGCAGCAGCGTGCTGTCATTTGGCACGGCCGGTTGTAATCTGGCCTGCAAATTTTGCCAGAACTGGGATATCTCCAAATCGCGCAGCTTCGACAAGTTGCTGGATCAAGCTAGCCCGGAAGCGATTGCGTGTTGCGCGGAAAAATATCACTGCAAAAGCGTTGCGTTCACGTACAACGATCCGGTCATTTTTGCCGAGTATGCGATGGATGTGGCAGATGCCTGCCATGCCAAAGGCATTAAGACGGTTGCGGTCACCGCCGGGTATATCCATGCCGAACCGCGGCGCGATTTTTTTGCCAAAATGGACGCCGCCAATGTTGATTTGAAAGCATTCACCGAAGCGTTCTACGTCAAGCAAACCGGATCGCACTTGCAGCCGGTGCTAGATACGCTGTGCTACTTGAAACATGAAACCGATGTGTGGCTCGAGTTGACTACGCTGTTGATTCCGGGCTTGAACGATTCCAGCGAGGAAATCGGCGCGATGAGCAACTGGATCATGAAAGAATTGGGTCCCGATGTGCCGTTGCACTTTAGCGCCTTCCATCCGGATTACAAACTGAACGATATACCGCCCACATCGCCGGAAACGTTGATCCGGGCGCGCAAGATCGCACTGGATGCCGGATTGCATTATGTGTACACCGGCAATGTGCATAACATCGAGGGCGATACTACGATTTGTCCCGGCTGCGGCAGCGCCGTCATCGTGCGCGATTGGTATGAAATCAAGCAATATCATGTGACTGCGGATGGGCGTTGTGGAAACTGCAATGTTCCGATTGCGGGCCGCTTTGCACCGTTCACCGGGCAATTCGGCAGACAGCGTATTCCGGTCAGAATCGGAGTGGTGACATGAGCACGGTAAAAATTCCGGCCGGTTCCGTTGAACTCAACGGCGAATTGATATTGCCACCCGCAGCAGCGGGTGTTGTGCTGTTTGCGCACGGCAGCGGCAGCAGCCGTTTCAGTCCGCGTAACACCTATGTCGCCAAAGTGCTGCAACAGCAAGGCATCGGCACATTATTATTCGATTTGTTGACGCGCGCGGAAGATCAGGATTATGCCCAGCGTTTCGATATCGAGCTGCTGACGCAGCGCTTGCTCGCCGCCACGGCTTGGTTGCAGGCAAATCCCGAAACAAAATCATTAAAAACCGGCTATTTCGGCGCCAGCACGGGTGCAGCCGCAGCGCTACAGGCAGCTGCTGAAATGCAAGATGTCGTTGCCGCCGTGGTGTCGCGCGGCGGGCGTCCCGATCTGGCGGGAGAAGCCGCCTTAAGCCAGGTGACGGCACCGACACTGCTGATTGTCGGCAGTGCGGATTACGGCGTGATCGAATTGAATGAACAGGCCTATGTTTTGTTAAAGTGCAAGAAGCGGCTGAGCTTGGTGCCGGGTGCGACGCACTTATTCGAAGAACCGGGTACTTTGGAACAGGCTGCCCAGCTTGCGGCTGACTGGTTTCTGCGCTATCTGTGTAAATAAGAAAACTAAAGTCTATTACGCTCATTCAAGCCGCGTTGAAATCAGGTTCAAAATACTTATTTACTCCATGCAAATTGCGTTTCTCACCGGATTTCACCTGGCCTGATCATCGCTCCTACCTTTTTCAGGGCTTCCCTAAATTCCGCCTTGCCTGGCCATTGTCGCCACCTTTTTCAGAACTTCCTGAACACTGGAACGAATGGCTTCATTACGCAATGGTGCCTAAATGAGTACAATATGCGATTGGCGTAATTTCAGCGCCGCCACTGCCATTCACCCGAACATGCCGATCACACCATTAGATTCATCACATTTGCGCATTACCATCAACCCGGATTCGTTGAGATTTTCCGATACATCGGAGCTGCTGCGGCAACCGTTATCGTGGATTGGGCAGGAGCGGGCGGAAGTCGCGGTGCGTTTCGGTCTCGGCATGCTGCAGCCGGATTATCATTTGTTCGTGCTGGGAGAAGTGGGTTCGGGGCGTTCTTCGTTACTCCAGCAGGCGATGACGGCTGCTGCGGCTGATCGGGCAGCGCCGCCGGATTTGTGTTATCTCTACAATTTCATTACACCCGAAAAGCCGCTGGCGTTACATTTGCCCGCCGGGCAAGGGCGTTTGTTGCGCCAAGCTATGCAGGAGCTGGCAAAATCGCTGCCGGCCGAGATCACGCAATGCTTGAGCGGACAGGATTTCAAGATCAAGAGTGACCGTATCGAGAAAAAATGTAAAACTGAGACGAGCCAAGCCTACAAAAAGCTGGATAAGTTTGCAGAATCGCTGCATTTCACGATTCATCGGGAAGAGGAGCAAATTGTGTTCACTTTGCTGGATGACAGAAGTGAAATTTTAACAGCGGAAAATTTGTTGAAGCTACCGAAGGCGCGCAGAGTGGAAATAGAACAGGCGGAGCAGGCGCTGCGGGAAGCAATCGCGGTTTATTTCGAGGAATTCAAACGCGCGGAGAAAGAAAAAAATTCGGCGCTTGCCGCATTGCAGCGCCGTATCGCTCAACCCTTGGTGAATTCTGCGCTGCAGAAAATTATGGTGTTGCAGAAGCCAATACAGAAAGAGCGATTAAAAACTTTTTTCGGGCAAGTGGAAACGGATATTCTCGATAACCTCGTTTCGTTTGAAGCGGATACTATTGATGAAGAGAAACGGCAGACGGAGCTGAATCGGTTGTTTTCCCGTTATCAGATCAATCTTGCGGTGGATAACGCTGAGTTACAAGGCGCGCCGGTCATCATCGAAGACAATCCGTCGACCTATGCGCTGTTCGGCAGTATCGATTACCAGTTTGAAAATGGCAAATTGAAAACTGATTTCATGCGCATCCGCGCCGGCAGCTTGTTAAAAGCGCATGGCGGCTTTCTGATGCTGCACCTGGACGATTTGTTGACCGACAGCGGATTATGGGTAAAGCTGCGGCGTTTTTTGCGCAGCAAGCGGCTACTAATTGAAGAACCCGGTTCGGCATGGGCTTCCAATACGCCGGTATCTCTGGAGCCCGAAGCAGTCGAAGTGAATGTCAAAATCATTCTGATCGGATCGCGCGAGGAATATTACGACTTGCAGGAAATCGACCCCGAATTCATGCGCCGTTTCCGGGTGAAAGTGGATTTTGCCGCAAGTTTCGCCGCCAGCGCGGCGACGTATCAGGCTTCGGCCGTGTTCGTGGCGCATGCTTGCGATACGGCAAAATTGCCACATTTTTCCGCAGCGGCGGTGGCGCGCTTGCTGGAGGAAACGCACCGTGAGGTGGAAGATCAAAAACGCCAGAGCGCAATCTTTGCCCGCACCGAGATGCTGCTGTTGGAAAGCGCTGCAACCTGTCATGCACGTCACGGACATACCGTGGAAGTGGCAGATGTCCTAGCCGCATTGCAAGCACGCAACTGGCGTCATAATTATCCAGATTTGCGCTTGCAGGAAGCCATTATCGAAGGCGAAATCGCCATTGCATTGCATGATGCGGCAGTAGGGCAGCTCAATGCACTGACGCAGATCGATTTGGGGGATCATCGCTTTGGCGCACCGGTGCGGGTCACGGCACGCGCTTTTGCCGGTGAGGACGGTGTGCTCAATATCGCCCGCGAAGTGGACATGTCCGGGCCGATTCACGATAAGGGTATGTTGATCTTGCAAAATTACCTGACCGGCCTATTTGCGCATATAGCGCCGCTGGCGCTGAGCGCTTCGATTGTGTTTGAGCAGGAATACACGGGTATCGAAGGGGATTCGGCTTCTTGCGCGGAATTTTACGCCTTGCTATCCGCTCTGGCGGAGCTGCCGCTGAGTCAAAGCATCGCCGTAACCGGCGCGGTGAATCAATATGGTGAGGTGCTACCGGTCGGCGGTATTAATGACAAAATCGAAGGTTATTTCAAATTATGCGAAAAAATGGGATTGACCGGTAAGCAAGGTGTGCTGATTCCGTATCAGAACCGCCAGCATTTGATGCTAGATCATGAAGTCATTGCGGCAGTTGAAAAAGGATTGTTTGCCATTTATACGATGGAGCACGTGACAGAAGGACTCGAGTTACTGATGGGGTTGCCATCCGGAAACATTGAATCGGCACGGATGAGCGGTTATTCCTCCGATACCATTCTGGGTCATGCGCAAAAAACATTGCTGATGTTCCGCCGCGCTTGCCAGTTGACGCAGCACCCCAAAACCGAGCACCGGCGCTTGCCGTCCCGTGTGGAAAAATAAGCATGAATTTGCTTTCGGAACCTTCCTCCCGGCAGCGCTACCGGGAAGTGCGTAAAGTCACCGTGATTGGATCGGTGGTGGATTTCGTTTTGGGTGTAGCTAAAATCGTCACGGGCTGGTTCGCCAATTCACAAGCATTAATCGCCGACGGCATTCATTCATTGTCCGATTTGCTGACCGGTTTTATCGTACTGTACGCCGCCAAACATTCGCACAAGAGCGCCGACGAGATTCATCCGTACGGTTACGGACGGATTGAAACGTTGGCCACGGTCAGTTTCGGTGTCGTGCTGATCAGCGTGGCGATCGGAATTGCTTACGAGGCAGTCAAGCGATTGAACGACCCGGCGGCGCTCGATTTTACGACGATGGCATTGTTGATCGCATCGCTGTCGGTAATTTCCAAAGAGTGGGTTTATCGCTATACGATGTCGGCCGCGCAGCGCTTGCGTTCAGATTTATTGATGGCCAGCGCCTGGCATAGCCGCTCCGATGCTTTTTCGTCCATTGTGGTGCTGATCGGTATCAGCGGTGTGATGTTCGGTTATCCGTATTGGGATGCGGTGGCAGCCGTGGCCGTGGCTGCCATGATCGCCAAGATCGGTTCCGGCTTGGTGCGTTCCAGCACACTCGAGTTGATTGATGTAGCGTTGGATCCCGGCAAAGTCAGCGCGATCCGACAGCATATCCATGCAGTCAAGGGTGTGCGCTCAGTACATACACTCAGAACACGAAAAAGCGCCGGTAGTGCTTTTGTCGATGTGCATATCCAGGTTGATCCCCGCCTCAGTGTATCGGAAGGCCATCAGATCGGAGATAGTGTGCGACGACTACTATTGCAGCAAGTGGATGAAGTCACTGACGTGACCGTGCATATCGATCCGGAAAATGATGAGAGCGGCTCACCTTGTCGTAACCTGCCGTTACGTGAGCAGGTCATCACCGAGCTTAAGCAACATTGGCCGCAGTTGCCTGCGAGCGCAATCGAAGCGGTGACATTGCACTATTTGTCCGGTGCGATTGATGTGGAATTGGATTTGCCGGTCGAAATTCTACAGAGCATTGATGAGGCAAAGCAGCTGGTGCGGCAACTCCGGCAAGCGGTTTCCATATTGCCGTATATCAATACCGTGCATGTGCGGTTTAAGGTCTAGTTGTAAGAATTTCCAGATCAACGCTTCCGTAAATAACACCAGGAATTCTTACAATTAATCTGATTCTTGATTAAAGAATCCGGGAAATTTGATCGTTGTTCTATGCCACATTCAAAATGTTTTCACAAAATTAAGGAAATTAATCGATCTACATCAAGAATACTTAAGAAATATAGCTTTACTAATTGAAATTTAGAATAAATAAGGTATAAAAGTCATAGTTAAATCGGAAATGCGATCTCTCCTAGAGGGAGTAAAATTATATTTTCCCGATAAAAAACAGGGAATGAAGAGTTGTCACGCTAAATTTCTATGAATCAAGAAACCAAAAACGCCAATTTGAATCCTTCCGTGATCGCGCGTGAAACATTAAAGCAATTGGCAACTCTCAAAATTTCACCAACACCGGAAAATTACCACAAACTGTATGATCAGATTGCAGGTAATCCGGAAGACCAGATTTCAGCTGCTACCGCTAGATTATTGATTGAATTAGCAAAAGAATTTCCACGTCATACGCCGCTGATGATGAATTGCGCGAATACTCTGAAGCAAGCGGTGAAGGAGAAAAATTGGCTGAAATACAAGGCTGCCTTGATTCAATGTATTGCCACTGAAGCTGCAGCTGCTGACAGTCAACTTAATTCGGATGAGATAAATACCAAATTTGCATTACCCTGGAGTGAAACGATTGGGAATCTATTTCAAGAGCTGAACGGTAATCAGGCCGCGTCTGTAATCAAAAAGAAACGGCAAAGCTTGCGGCAAGTATTGAACAGTTTCTCAATCGACTCCGAGTTGTTGCACGATCAATTAATTGCTTTGATCGATTCTTGGAGAGCGGTAGATCTGCAATCTCATGAGCAAGCCGATGGTAGTGAGGATGTGGGATTCATTGCCGAGCAAGAGGGGGTGATGGGTGGTTATACCGAACAGCTCATTGACTTTATGGCGCAGATACTGGAAAACGGTATCGCCAATCAGACCGATAATAAAATCCTGGCGGAAGATGCGCAATCATTGGCGTGGCGAGTACGGAGAATTAGCAATGAATCGGAAATGGAGCAGTTTATTGTTCATTTTCAGCAATTCTGTGTTCGATTGGAATTATGGAAGCAAGGCGATGACAGCTTGCAAAAAGGTTTGTTAAAGTTGCTGAGCTTATTGATGGATAGCGCCGGAGAATTATTTTCGGAAGACCAATGGATTAAGAGACAGCTTACCAAGATTAAAGAAGCTATGTCCAACTCTTTGGATATACAAATCATCACCCAAACCGAGCAAAGTCTGAAAGAAATCGCCCAGCGGCAGAAGATCATAAAAGACAGTTTGGGCAAAGCCAGGATAACGATGCGGCAAATGGTCACATCGTTGATCTCCAATCTGGGAGAGTTATCGGATGCGGCTGGTGAATATCAGGACAAACTGAGCTTATACTCGGAAAAAATCAATGAAATTGACGACATTGATGAGATCAATAAGTTGCTTGCAGAGATTATGCAAGAGACCAAAAAAGTACAGAAAAATGTATTGAATTACCGGAACGACTTATTAGCTGCGCGTGCTGAAGCTGAAGCGGCGCAAAGCCAAATTACGCAACTCGAAACCCAGTTGCAGGAAATGGGTGAGAAAGCACATGAAGATCACTTAACCGGCATACTGAACCGGCGCGGATTCGATAGTGCTTATCAGCGCGCCACGTCATACGCTTTACGCAACCATACGCCGTTATGTTTCGCACTATTGGATATCGATAATTTTAAGCAATTAAATGATACACATGGACACCACGTGGGTGATAACGCTTTGCGCCATTTAGTTGCTGCGGTCAAGGAAACGGTGCGCCTGGAGGACGTTGTATCGCGCTACGGGGGAGAGGAGTTTGCGATTCTGCTGCCCAATACCGAGTTGAAGGAAGCAACCCAAGCGATATCCAGGATACGCCGTTACATGACCAAAAAATTCTTTTTGCACGACAATAACCGGTTATTAATTACGTTCAGTGCCGGTGTGGCGCAGCTTTATCCGGGAGAATCGCAAGAGGATCTTTTTAAGCGCACCGATGAGGCACTATATCGCGCTAAGAAGAGCGGCAAGAATCAGGTTGTTGCTGCAGATTAGAGCGAGAGCGGCAATCATCTATTCAAATCCTTGTCTTTGAAAGTTTATGTGTTATTGTCAGGTCTCTCTCCTTGTATTTCATGTAAGAAAATACACTATGCTTGATGCGATAAGCTTAGAAAGCTTCAAAAAATACAGTCAGATGCACATCTGATCTAATCGTATGAGTAGACGCGCTAAATACAGGCCCGTCTATTTGCCGATTCTGACTGATATAATCCGGATTTTTCCATAACCGGATGAATATAAACCATGCTAACTCAATCAAAATTCTCAATCCGTAAGTTTCAGTTTGTAATTTTGATTGCGGTGTTATCCGCTTTTATTGCATTTGGCTTGTTGTACCGCACCAGTTCGCAAGGGGACCTATCCGAAACTTACCCTAAAGGTTTTCGTGGCGGCGCCTGCACAATCGAATCGGAGGCGCTCATCATTGGTTACTCCGGCTACTATCTTCCCGAAGGTTATCAATCGCCGGATGATCTCCGTTCTCCGCATGTACCCATACAGTGCGGCAAAATACCCGAACCGGCGTCGCTCAATATCTCGATTGATCTGCTGTATCCCGAGTCGGCGCGTGACTTTTCATTGGCGCTACGCTTGGTGAAGCTTGAAATCGACAAAAAGGAAAATCAGCAAGAGTACCAGGTGATGTCGGTGCCCGCGCGACAGCATCCGTCGGGTGTGATTACAGTAGCATTTAAACTGAGCGAGATGGGGCAGTATATTTTGTACCTGGAAGGAAAAAATACCGAAAATGCCAATCTGCAAATAAAAATTCCGATGCAGGTAGGGCTGGATTGGAAAAATCATCTCCGAAATGCGCTATCGCCATTCCTGAAGAAAGACTGATCATTCCGTCGATGTTTTTTGTAAATTGCATCCGTTCTCTAAAATATTGTTCGCTGCATGCCGTTAACCGGTTAAAACATGAAAAGGAGAATCTTATGGATGTCAATGGTATAGCAGGTGTAGCAACCGCAATGGCCGAGTTAAGTACAAACCAGGCTGCCGGGATCGCCGTTCTGAAAAAAGCGATGGATCTGAATGCTGGGAGTGCGCTGGCTTTGATCGAGGCGCTTCCTGATGTTAGTCAATCCGCCGCCAATCTGCCGCTGCATTTGGGGCAGAATGTCAATACCACAGCCTAACTGGGTTGTTCGGTTTTACTTGATCAAATCAAAAGTCAATGGCTTGTCAGGAGGTTGATGGCAAGCCACTGATACAAACTAGCGCGGAGGCGGAGGGGGCGGATTGCCTGCCGGTGGCGGTGGTGGAATAAAATTGCCCGATGGTGTGGCCGGTCTCCCGATTACCGTATTGCCATTCGGTGGATTATTAATGATCCGGCCATTGACCGGAACGCGATGACCCATAGCGTACATGCATTGAACATAACGGTTGTCATAGCGTTGCTGACTGGAGTAGCCGGAAGCTGCTGCAGTATTTGATCCGAACAAGCTGCCGACCAGCAAACCGATTCCGGCTCCAACCGCAGCGCCTTGACCCCCGCCCAGCGCTGCGCCGGCTGCAGCGCCAAGCCCAGTACTAATAGCTGCGCTTTCCATGGCGCTCATTCGCGATGCTTGCCGGGGCGTTTTGCCATCGGTTTGCTCGAATGCATATTGTTTACACATTAATTCATCGGAGCGGAATTGATCGAAGTTTTTTCCGGGGCCTGGCAACACCATTACGCTAGGGCCGGTTGGCAGATGCACGCAAGCCGTCAACCAGCCGGTGATGGCGACAATAATTAGATTTCTTAATGTGCGCATATCGTCTTGTATTAAGGAGCCGGTGGTTGCGGGGCGACTTGTATCCAGCCTTCCGGGCAGTTTTTGACCATAGAGTAATAACCTGCAGGATTGCGACAATAGTGCTAGTAATTGGCTTGCGGTTGCGCAGCGGTGGATTGCTCACGTTGGATATAAACCGGCGGTATAACCGGTGCAGTCACAGCTGGCGAATAGCGGTAACGAGGTGGAGCAAAGAATGGTCCGGGATACGCATAGTAACCGTATGGATAAAAGCCGGAGCCGTAGAAACCGGGGCCGAATCCGCCCATCGTGATACCGAGATTGAAATGACTGTGGCGGTGACCATGATGACCATGTCCATGATGCCCATGTCCGTGCCCGTGCCCGTGCCCGTGCCCGCCGCGAGCCAAAGCCATATCTTGCGCTGTCAATGCCAGTAAACCGGCGATCCAGCACAGTCGATTCAATTTCTTCATATCATCACCTCACACATAATTTCCGCCATGGTAGGTAGTGCGAGCTGAATATACCCTGAACGTGCATAGCCTTACCGGTTGCACAGATCCTAAGGAAATGCTGATTAATCTGCGGAATACGGTGCTCTATAGGCTATGCTGTTTTTGTGCAGTAAAATACGCTGCAAAGCACTCCCTGGATTAGAAATTTTAAAATCATCCATTGAGTCGGATATCCACCTGCAACCAACGGCGCAGGTATTGTCAAAGTAACCATTACATTCCTATCGTAAAACCATGATTGAAATCATTGCAGCAATCGCCCGGTGGTCGCAACTGACCGCCAATTTGATTCTATTTGGCAGCTGTGTTTTTCTGGCTGTGATCTGGCAGCAAAAAAGCATTCTGGAAACGCCTTGGATGATGCGGCTGGA
>JBDHRU010000139.1:0-6702 GCA_039807765.1 Nitrosomonas sp.
CGGCCGGTTTCCAGCGCGCGCATTTGCGAAATCTGCAAGTGCTGCTGCGGCCCGATCGAGCGCCCGAACCAGGCATCGTTGCTGACGTTGACCAGCAAGGTTGCCTGCGGTAGCTGATTGATGATTTCCTCGCCGAACACGTCTTCGTAGCAAATATTGATCGCCACACGCTGCCCGGCGATGGCCATCGGTTGTTGATCCAGCCCGCCACGTGAGAAATCCGACAACGGAATTTGCAACACTTGAATCACCCAGCCGAACAGCGGCTTGAACGGAATATATTCGCCGAACGGCACCAGATGATGCTTGCGGTAGCTTTGCTCCGGCGAAGAACCATAGCTGAACATGGTGTTGTAATATTCGTTACCGTCATAGCTGGTGCGCTCGGCCAGGCCGATCAACACATCGCCGTTGTTTTGCCTGGCATGCGCGGCCAGGTACGACAAGTACGATTGCGGCATGGCATCGCTGAACAGCGGGATGGAAATTTCCGGTGTGACAATCAACCGGCTATCGCTTTCCAGTATCAGCTTGGCGTAAGTTTCCATGGTGTTTTCCAGGTGATCCTCGCGCCACTTCATGTCCTGCGGGATATTACCCTGCAGCAAGCTCACGCTGACCGGTTCTCCCGAGGGTTTGACCCAGTCGATAAACTGCAAGCCATAGCCGCTGCACCCAATCAGCAGCAAAGGCAAGCCGTAACGCCATTGCTTGAAGCCTTTGTCAAACCAGAAAAAAAGCAGAGCGGCGCTGAATATCAACAAAAGCGAAATGCCGTAAACACCCACGACCGGCGCAAAACCCACCAAGGGACTGAAAGGCGCTTGCGAATAGCCCAGCGCGAGCCAAGGGAAGCCGGTGAACAACGTGCCGCGTAGCCATTCGGACAACATCCACAACGCCGCTGCAAGCGCTGCCCAGAGAAAAGGCGAAGTCACATGAGACTTGGTCAAAAGCCAAAAACCCAGCGCCGGGAACAGCGACAGATAGGCGCAGAGGATGATCAGCGCAACTACGGCAATTGGCATCGGCATCGCGCCAAAATCGTGCAAACTGACATAGATCCACGTGACCCCGGCGCTAAACAGTCCCATGCTGAACCAAAACCCCAGTACGGCGTTTTTCAGCGCACTTTGGCTTTTGTGACAAAACGCCAGCAGCAGCGCCACAGTCATGATCGGCACGGGAAACAGATAGAATGGCGCAAAACCGAGCACGGTCAGCATGCCCAATATAAATACAATCGCCAGTTTCAAGAAAGGATTTTTCAATCGCGTCAACATTCGAGATGAGAAAGTAGAAAAAATTACTGCGCCCCGGAAATAACCGAAAGCAATCTGAAACTACGCTGAACTTTCATAATTCAATGATGTTCTCAGGATTTGCTTTATCATAAATTAACCGGTGCCATCTTGGCACGCGATTTTATTTTAATTCCGCTGCCTGGAGTGACATTCCCCACGACTTATGCTAAATAATTATTTATTCACTTTATTGGCGGTATAAAAGTAGAATATGCGCACGATACGGCGGAGAATTCGGCGCAGTATCGCCCAAAAAGCGATTGAATACCGGATGATCCAATGAATCCTTCCGGATGTTGCGCGGAAATTGTACGTTTTCCTTATATATTTGAAAATCAATCGGATTTCTCATGAAATTTAAAATTCTATGCGTGTTATTGCTGTCCGGACTTACTGCCTGCGCGCAGCTTCCCTCGAACAAGGAAGCAGAAAAAAAGGGAGAATCCGCTGATCCGGAAGAAATCAGTCAACAAAATCTACCCAAACAGGAGCTGACCGCACCGATCCTGTTTGATTTTTTAGTCGGCGAAACCGCATTGCAACGTGGCAATCTGGATATCGCAGTCAACCGCTACGTCAAACTGGCGAAAACGACACACGATCCGCGCATCGCCAAACGCGCGACGGAAATTGCCCTGCATGCGGGTAACCCGTTTGCCGCGGAACAAGCAGCCACGATGTGGGTTGAGCTTGAACCTGAATCAGCCGATGCCCGGCAAACGATTGCCGCGCTGCTGGTCAACCTCGGCAAGCTGGACGCCGCACGACCGCATCTCGAAAAACTGCTGGCCTCGGAAAAAGAAGGGGTCGGCAATGCGTTTATGCAGCTTAATCAATTATTGGCGCGCAATTCGGATAAAGCGGCAACCTTGAAGCTGATCCAACAGCTCTCGCAACCTTACAAGGATCTTCCTGAAGTTCATTTTGCCATTTCTCAAGGTGCATGGTTCGCCAATCAGTATCAGCTTGCGCTGGAAGAAATGCAACGCGCCCTGGCCTTGCGCCCGGAATGGGAAGTCGCCGCCGTTCACAACGGCAGAATATTGCAACGCAATTCCGTTGAGAAAGCGAGCGAATTTTACCGTGACTATCTGGATAAATATCCGGCATCCAACGAGGTACGGGTCGCTTATACCCGGGTGCTGATCGGCGCTGGTGAAACTGATCAAGCGCGCAGCCAAATACAATGGTTGATGGATAAAAATCACGACGATGCCGAAATCATGCTGGCGGCAGGATTATTGGCCACAGAAATGGGGGATTTCGCCACCACCGAAACCAGCTTTAAAAAAGCGCTGGCTCTGGGGTATAAAGATACCAATGCGGTGTACTTTCATCTGGCGCAGATTTATGAAGAAACCAACCGCCCCGACTTGGCCATGGAAACCTATCAAATGGTCAAAAGCGGAGGACGTTATTTACCCGCGCAAATCCGGTACGCGGATTTATTGGCGTTAAAAGGTCATTTGCAAGAAGCGCGCGAGCACCTGCAAAAACTTCCTGCCGCCAACGACCAGCAAGCGGCACACTTGATATTGGCGGAAGCGCAGATCCTGCGGCGTACCAAGTCTCATCAGGAAGTTTATGATTTACTCGATGCGGGTTTGAAGAAACTGCCGGATTATCCCGAGCTGCTTTATGATCGCGCCTTGGCAGCCGACAAATTGGGTAAATTTAAAATCCTGGAGCAGGATTTGCGCAAACTGATCAAGCTTAAGCCGGATAATGCGCACGCTTATAATGCGCTGGGATACAGCCTTGCCGAGCGCGGCACGCATTTGCCGGAAGCACTGAAGCTGATTAGAAAAGCCGTTGAGCTTTCTCCCGACGATCCCTATATTATGGATAGCTTGGGTTGGGTATACTACCGCATGGGAAATTTCACCGAGGGCCTGAATTTCCTGAATCTGGCTTTTGCCGCCCGCCCCGATCCGGAAATTGCCGCGCACTTGGGTGAAGTGCTTTGGGTCAAGGGTGCTAAAGACGATGCCAAGAATATATGGCGTTCCGCTTTGGAAAAGGATCCGAACAATGAAATCTTGCTGGAAACATTGCAGCGTCTGACAAAAAAGAAAGTGATAGAGGCGGATTAAAGCCGTTTTTTATCGACACCTCGGCAATATTATTAAACATCATCACAAACAGCGCGCAATCAATCTTTGTGAGTCTGTCAATCAATTAAAATGTTAAATACCTCTCCAGCATTGGAATTCAAAAGCAGCACTTTTTTCGCGCCTATCCTGATTCTTTACACCAACGACCTGACCGCCATTGAACAGACGCTGCACGAGAAAGTCAGCATGGCGCCGGAATTTTTCAAAGACTCGCCGCTGATTATCGACCTGCGCGAATTGAACAAACAGAATCTGAATTTGGATTTTTCCCAGATCATACAGCTGCTACGCAGAGTAAGCTTTTTTCCGGTCGGTATCCGCGGCGGCAACGAAAATCAGAATCAACAGGCGCGTGCGTTATTCATCCCGATCGATACGGTACGCGAGCAAGGCAGCACGCTCATGACCGGCGCGGAAGCAGCAAAACAGGAAACAGCTCCGCAACCTGCCACACAACCGCAAACTGTCGAAGCCAAAGAACCCGTTCGGCCAGTTCCGATTCCACCGGTTTCCGCAGCGGCAACCTTGGTCACGCAGCCGATCCGCTCCGGACAACGTATTTACGCATCCGGCGACTTGATCATTTTGTCGCAGGTCAGCGCAGGCGCGGAAATTATGGCTGAAGGCAATATACACGTCTATAATACGCTCAGAGGGCGCGCTCTGGCAGGGGTGCATGGCAACACAGCCGCCCGGATATTTTGTTTTGATTTGCAAGCGGAGCTGATTTCCATCGCTGGCGATTACAAAACAAGCGAGGATTTGAACAAGCAAACGTACCGGCATCCCGTGCAGATCTATTTGCAGAATCATGCATTGATCATTAAAGAAATTGCTTAAGACCAAACAGCAAAGGAGGCTCAATTGGCAAGAATTATAGTCGTGACATCAGGCAAGGGCGGTGTTGGTAAAACAACCACAAGCGCGGCGATCGCCATGGGGCTGGCGAAAAGAGGACACAAAACAGCCGTCATTGATTTTGATGTGGGCCTGCGGAATCTGGATTTGATTCTCGGTTGCGAACGCCGGGTGGTTTATGATTTCGTCAATGTCATCAATGGCGAAGCCAGTCTCAATCAAGCGCTCATCCGCGACAAGAACTGCAATTTACTGTATATCCTGCCTGCTTCGCAAACACGCGATAAAGATGCGCTGACACAAGAAGGCGTCGGTAAGGTTTTAGAGGAATTATCCAAGGATTTTGAATATATCGTGTGCGATTCCCCCGCGGGTATCGAGAAAGGCGCGAATCTGGCGCTTTATTTCGCCGATGACGCCTTTGTCGTCACCAATCCGGAAATTTCCTCAGTGCGCGACTCGGATCGCATGCTGGGCATTCTGTCCAGCAAATCACGCCGGGCGGAAAGAAATGAAGAGCCCATCAAGGAATATTTGCTGCTGACCCGGTACGATCCCGACCGGGTAAAGCTCGGCGAAATGCTCGGCCTGGAGGATGTGCAGGAAATCCTGTCATTGGATTTATTAGGCATCATTCCCGAATCGAAATCGGTCCTGTCAGCATCGAACGCAGGCATGCCAGTCATTCTGGATGAAAAAAGCGAAGCCGGCCAGGCATACGCTGATGTCGTTGCGCGTTACCTGGGAGAAAAATTGCCGCACCGGTTTATCGATAGTAAACAAGGGTTTCTCAGAAGACTCTTCGGAGGAAGAAAATGAGTTTACTGGACTATTTCAGATCATCCAAACCTAAAACCGCTCCGCTGGCCAAAGAGCGTCTGCAAATTCTGGTTGCGCACGAGCGCAAATTCCGCAACCAGCCTTCCTATTTGCCGCAGTTGCAAAAAGAATTGCTCGAAGTTATCCGCAAGTACGTCAATGTCGATCAGGATGCGATTTCCGTCAATTTTGAGCAAGACGATAATCAGGAAACGCTGGAGCTCAACATCGTATTACCGGACTATCAACAAGTCAATAAGACGATCCATAGCTAACGCGCTGGTAATCGGACAATTGATTTCCATCGGCTTTTATATTGAATCACCGGGAAGCAGGTGCAGAATGCGGCCGTGGAAAATTCTTCTGGGGATTTTGGTCAGTTGTATTTTTTCGCTATTTTCCGGTTGTCAGTTACTGCCTGTTCAAACGCAATCCGAAACGGCTGTCACCACCATTCAAACCGAGCCTGTCGCGGGCGCTCACAATGCAGTCGCTGCTGATTTCAATATCCTGGGCAGAATCGCCATCCAGGATGACAATCAAAGTTTCTCCGGCAGTTTCCGCTGGCAGCATCTGGCAGCCAGCGATGAAATTTTGCTATTTACTCCGCTAGGCCAAGCAGTTGCGGAGATTTCAAAAGATCATGAAGGTGTGCGCTTGATCACCGCAAAAATGGAAGCATTTTATGCCGACAATGTGGAAAGCCTGACACAAGAAATCCTCGGCTGGCGCTTGCCGCTCAATGGTCTGCAATTCTGGATACAAGGCCAACACTCGCCAGCGAATGCATCGCAAAAGGATCTGAACAGTAACAATCAAGTGATCGCGATCCGGCAAGACGGCTGGCGTATTCATTATCAAGATTTCGCCCCGGCGCAGCCAAGCACTGTATCTCTTCCCCGGGTGCTCGATCTAACGTATCAGAAACTCAGAATCCGATTGGTTGTGGATGACTGGAAAGTCGAATAACTGTCACCGCATTTAAAGCTTAATCACTCGATTCTTATCGCTATGTTCACATTTCCCGCACCGGCCAAGCTGAATCTTTTTTTACATGTCGTAGGCCGCAGGCCGGATGGTTATCATTTATTGCAAACCGTTTTCCGCTTTATCGATTTTTCCGATCAGATCGGTTTTGAAGTACGCGATGACGGCGTCATCAAGCTGCATAATCCGATTGCCGGAGTACCAGAAGAAAAAGATTTATGCGTCCGCGCCGCCAAGCTGCTGCAGCAAAAAACCGCAACCGCCCAAGGGGCCGACATTTTTTTGCAAAAACAAATTCCGATGGGTGGAGGATTGGGCGGCGGCAGCTCGGATGCTGCAACCACGCTACTGGCGCTCAATCATCTGTGGCAGGTAAATTTGAGTCGTGAACAACTGCTGGAATTAGGGCTTCAGCTCGGCGCCGATGTGCCGGTATTCATTTTTGGACAAAATGCCTTTGCCCAAGGGGTCGGTGAAAAACTCGCCGCCATCGAGCTGTCACCGGCCTGGTATTTGGTTCTTGTACCACCGACACAAGTATCAACCGCAGAAATTTTTGCCAGCAAGGAATTGACACGCAACACGATACCTATCACAATACCGCCCTTTTCTGTCTGGCA
>JBDHRU010000010.1:0-30188 GCA_039807765.1 Nitrosomonas sp.
CATAATGCCGATGTGGAAACGCATAGCGATGCCGCGGACATCAAAGAAATTCTCGTGCGCCAGCTCACCGGTCCGGTGCGTTGGGTGGATACCATCAAGGCATTCGCCGCTTCCGGTATCACCCATGTCGTCGAATGCGGACCGGGGAAAGTATTGGCCGGACTCAACAAACGCATCGATCAAAATCTACAACAATTATCGCTGGCCGATAGCGAGGCTATCCGACAAGCCATTAATAATTTTAGGATATAGTATTACAATGAATATTCGCAGCATACGATCATGGCTCATTATTTTATGGAGATATGATTTTGGAAAATAGAATAGCTCTAGTAACCGGCGCCAGCCGGGGCATCGGACAAGCCATCGCAACCAAGCTAGGTCAATCGGGTGCTGTTGTCATCGGAACAGCGACTACGGAAAACGGTGCCAGCTCGATTAATCAATATCTGGAAAAAGCTGATATCAAAGGGATGGGCATCGCTTTAAACGTAAACGATGCCGAGCAAATCAACCACGCCATGCAAGCCATACGGGAAAAATTCGGTGAAGTGGAAATATTGATCAATAACGCCGGAATTACGCGCGACAACTTATTAGTTCGCATGAAAGACGAGGAATGGGACGATATTCTGGAAACCGATTTAAAATCAGTATTCCGACTGAGTCGCGCAGTCCTCCGCGCCATGATGAAAGCCCGTTACGGCCGCATCATCAATATTTCCTCCGTGGTTGGCGCCATGGGTAATCTCGGACAAGCCAATTATGCCGCCGCTAAAGCCGGCATGTTCGGTTTCAGCAAATCGTTAGCCCGTGAAGTGGGCAGCCGCAATATCACCGTTAACTGCATTGCACCCGGTTTTATTGACACCGATATGACCCGGGCATTGGCCGACGAATTTCAGCAAAACTTGATTCAACATGTTCCCTTAGGAAGATTGGGACGTCCGGAAGAAGTCGCCTCAGCGGTTGCGTTTCTAGCCTCGTCCGTAGCCGGTTATATCACCGGCACAACGCTGCACGTGAATGGCGGCATGTATATGGATTAATCCAAAAACAGAATGGAATCAACGCAATTGAGTTGGATTGCAGAAAAGTTAAAATCACATGGCGTTTATTTAACTAAACACTTTAACAAGCAGTCATGTTTTGGTTTTGCTGACATTCAAAATTTGTTAGAATGGCACGCATTTTTCTTACCTGAAAAGGAAATACCTAGATGGAAAATATTGAACAACGTATTAAAAAAATTGTAGCTGAACAACTCGGTGTTAATGAAGCAGAAGTCAAAAACGAATCATCTTTCGTCAACGATCTGGGAGCGGATTCGCTCGATACCGTTGAATTGGTGATGGCATTGGAAGAAGAATTCGAATGTGAAATCCCCGATGAACAAGCTGAAAAAATAAATACCGTTCAGGAAGCGATTGATTACGTCACCACCCATACCAGTGCCAGTTAATATTTTGTTTTTAGAGAACAAGTAAGCGGAGTTATTTTGTCCAAACGCAAGGTAGTCGTTACCGGGTTGGGTATTGTATCGCCTGTCGGCAGCACGGTACCCAGTGCATGGGAGAGCATCGTTTCAGGAAAATCCGGCATTACCCGGATAACTCGTTTTGATGCATCAAGTTTTACATCGCAAATCGCGGGTGAAGTAAAAGATTTCGACGTTCACCAATACCTCTCCGCAAAAGAAGCGCGTCGCATGGATGTTTTTATCCATTACGGCATGGCTGCGGCGATTCAAGCCGTCAAGGACGCCGGTATCGATGACATCTCCCATCTCGATGCGGAAAAAATCGGTGTCAATATCGGCTCGGGCATCGGCGGTTTGCCGATGATTGAAAATACCGATACCGCGTACCATGCGGGCGGGCCGCGCAAAATATCTCCATTCTTTATTCCCAGCACCATCATCAACATGATCGCGGGTAATTTATCCATCATGTACGGCTACAAAGGTCCCAACATCGCGATTGTGACCGCTTGTACCACAGCCACGCATAGCATCGGCCACTCAGCCCGTATGATAGAGTATGGCGATGCCGATGTCATGGTGTGCGGCGGCGCGGAATCCTGTGTAACACCATTAGCTATCGGCGGATTCGCCGCTGCTAAGGCTTTATCCGTAAACAATGACGATCCGCAGTCTGCAAGCCGTCCTTGGGATGTAGCCCGGGATGGCTTTGTTCTGGGCGAAGGCGCCGGTGTTTTGGTGCTGGAAGAACTGGAACATGCCAAGCGCCGCGGCGCAAAAATTTATGCGGAACTGGCCGGTTTCGGCATGAGTGCGGATGCTTTTCATATGACTGCGCCGTGCGATGATGGCGAAGGCGCCGCACGTTGCATGAGTAATGCGCTTAAAAATGCCGGCATAAACACAACGGAAGTTGATTATGTCAATGCACACGGCACCTCCACTCCATTGGGTGATATTGCTGAAACCATTGCAGTAAAACGTTGCTTTGGCGATCATGCAAGTAAACTTGCGGTCAGCTCGACGAAATCAATGACCGGACACTTGCTGGGCGCCGCAGGCGGTGTCGAAGCGGTTTTTTCCGTGCTGGCAATTCATCATCACGTTGCACCGCCGACCATCAATTTAGTCGATCAAGATCCGCAATGCGATCTGGATTTCATTCCCAATACCGCAAGAGATATGAACATCAAAGTTGCGCTGTCCAATTCCTTCGGGTTTGGAGGAACTAACGGAACACTCGTTTTCCGTAGCGCATAAATCATCACTGGTGGCGCATGCGCACGCTGAAACGCCTCTTGTTTTATGCTTTTTTCTTGGCCATCCTGATCATCGGATGGTTCTATCTACATGTTCATTCCAGTATCACGCTACCAGCCAAGCCGTATGAATTTTCCATCCGGCACGGCAGCAACCTGAAACAAGTCGCGCAGCAACTGGCCGATGCTGGTGTGATTCACAGCAAATGGTCATTGATCATACTTGCGCGTTATCTGGATCAAGGCTCCGCCATCAAGGCCGGTGATTATCTTCTGACCGAAAATATCACCCAGATTGCGCTGCTGAATTATCTGACCAAAGGGGATGCCAAGCAGAACGAAATCAGGATCGCTGAAGGTTCGACCTTTGCGCAATTGCGGAAGATGCTTGCTGAACATCCGGCTCTGCAAAATCAAACCGCCGGATTGAGCGATCAAGAGATCCTGCGCTTAATCGGCGCAACGGAAACCGCTGCCGAAGGATTGTTTTTCCCCGATACTTATTTTTTTGTCAGGAACAGCAGCGACATCGAAATCTTGCAGCGCGCCTATCGCACCCTGCACAATCATCTGCAAACGAGCTGGGAATCGCGTGCGGAATTGTTGCCGCTGGCTTCGCCCTATGAAGCACTCATTCTGGCTTCCATCATCGAGAAAGAAACCGGTATGGAAAGCGATCGCGCGGAAATAGCCGGCGTATTTATCAACCGGCTGCGCAAAGGTATGCGCCTGCAAACGGATCCCACCGTTATTTACGGCATGGGCGAACAGTTCGACGGCAATCTGCGCAAGCAGGATCTGCTTGCCGATCAGGAATACAACACTTATACTCGCGCTGGTTTGCCACCCACCCCGATCGCTTTGCCCAGTCTAGCTTCCATTCGTGCGGCGTTGAATCCGGCTGAAACGGATGCGCTGTATTTCGTGGCAAAAGGTAATGGGGAGTCCCAGTTCTCCACAAATCTGACAGATCATAATAAAGCGGTTAATAAATACCAGAAGCAACAAAAATAAAACCATGCCGCAAACCATCACCTCTCACCGCTAATGTGTGCAACTACATGACTCAATTTTCCATTGTAGTACCCACATTGAATGAAGCCGAAAATATTGATTCACTGTTAAATCGTATACTTGCCGTTGATTTTGGTACGGATAGTTTTGAAATTATTTTCGTTGACGACGGCTCGACTGATGGCACACCGGATAAAGTACGCGCCTGGAAGAAACGGGCTAGCGTTCAGCTGATCGAACGACGCGAAAAACCGGACCTCACCGCTTCAATCCTGGCCGGTGCAGCAACCGCCCGGAGTGATGTCATCGTCGTCATGGACGCTGATCTAAGCCACTCGCCGGAACACTTGCCAGCAATCGTTACGCCGGTTTTGCACGGCAATTATGATGTCGCGATCGGCAGCCGCTATGTCAAAGGCGGCGGCACGGAAAACTGGCCGCTGTACCGGCGGCTGTTATCGCGCGCCGGCGGCTGGATCGCCCGTCCGCTGTGTGATGTGAATGATGCCACCTCCGGTTTCTTCGCATTCCGCCGCACACTGGCTGCGAGCATTTCCAATCAGGCCTACGGCTATAAGATTTTGCTCGAATTGCTGATGGCCAACCAAGGGAAGTTGCGCGTCACCGAAGTACCGATTTGCTTCCATGACCGCACTCGGGGCGCATCAAAATTATCATTGTCTCACCAGCAAGCCTATATCCAACGCCTGATCACCTTAGCCGGTGGCACAGCCACGCTGAATACCGCCGGGCGCTTTGCCCTGGTCGGATTATCCGGCGCGTTGATTGATGCCCTTATTTTCCACTGGATGATCAGTCGCGACGCCGGACTGGCGCTGGCGCACTTTGTCAGCTTTTTTATCGCCGCGGTCACCAACTATACGTTGAATTCCAAGTGGTCGTTCCGTGAACATCATGCAGGCTATCTCAAATGGCACCAATTCGGCCGTTTTCTGACGGTCGGCGCGCTTGCGTTGTTATTGCGCGGCGGCGTTTTGGCCTTGCTGGTTTATGCCTGGCATGTGCCACCTTTTCTGGCGATCTTTCCTGCCATCGTGGTCACCGCGGCGGTGAATTATCTCGGCTCAGCCTTTTATGTATTCCCCAGCGAAAAGGATCTACCCTCGCTGGAAATACGCTGGCGCACCGCGGCGATCGGTATTGTGCTCTTTGCCATCATGTTACGCCTGGTATATTCCGGCCTGGCGCAACTCATACCGGATGAAGCGTATTACTGGCAGTATGCTCAGCACATGGACCTCAGTTTCTACGATCACCCGCCCATGGTCGCTTGGCTGATCTGGTTCGGCACATCCCTTATCGGACACAATGAATTCGGCGTACGTATCGGTGCGCTGCTGTGCGGTCTGATCACGATGGGGTATCTATACGGGTTTGCACAAAACTTGTACGACAAATCCACGGCGATGCGCACCTTGCTGTTACTGGTGATTCTGCCGTTGGGATTTGGTTCTGGTTTACTGATGACCCCCGATGCGCCGCTAATCGCCGCCTGGGCCGCCGCATTGTATTATATGGAACGTGCGCTGATCGCCGGCCGGCATGCGGCATGGCTGGGCGCGGGAATCGCCTTTGGCGCCGGACTACTATCCGAATATACCATTGCATTGCTGGGTATGGCAGCGTTAGTTTTTACCATTCTAGACCCGGCAGCCCGATACTGGATGAAACGCCCCCATCCCTACCTGGCTACGTTATTGGCGCTGGCGCTTTTCTCACCGGTGCTGATCTGGAACTACGAAAATGATTGGGTATCGTTTATTTTTCAGTTCGATCGGCTAGTGCATGTTCGCCATCACTTCGCCATTCATTACTTGATTTTCCACATTTTGGTACTCCTGACACCCATCGGACTCGCAGCGGCAGCGCTTGCGATGTTTCCGTTCAAGTGGCCGGAGAACCGGCAACTTGAACGCAGGCGTCAGCTATTTGTACAGATTTTCACGGCTGTTCCCTTGTTCTTTTTTTTCATCGTCAGTGCTTTTGATACGCCTCATTTTCATTGGACTATCCCCCTTTGGCTCGCGGTTCTGCCGGCTATCGCCTGGATGATCGGACAAACCGGTCATTTCAGCACATTTGCCAGACGCATTCAAGCCAGCTGGCGGCTAACCATCATCACTTGCATCTTTGCTTACGCTTTTGTGCTGCATTATGTGGTGCTGGGAATACCGGGCATCCCCTATCATTTGTTTACGGAGCACTATTTTTGGCGGGAAACGGCCGATGAGATCAAGCAAATTGCTGCGGAAGTGAAGGAGCAGACCGGCCAGGATCCCATCATCGTCGGCATGAGCAAATGGGCTGTCGCCAGCGCGTTATATTTTTATACGCATGGTGATCAATTGGATATCCGCTCACGCAATATGTTTGGCGATAGCGGCGCTATGTATGAATACTGGCTGCCATCGCAAGCACCTTCCGATCGTCCTGTCATCCAGGTTGGCATGAAGCGCCGTCATTTAGAAAAAATCCGGGCAAAAACCACCGACGTCAGTCCTATGCTGAATAATCCCGGCTCCATCGAATACCGCGTGATCGAACGCTATGGCACGCCAGTACGGCGCGTCTATTATCGGGTTTCGCAGGGATTTAAGGGTACCCACCACTGAGCTTCAGCGGCGCGGGAGTTCGAGCTCACTTGATTTCGTAAGCTACGATTTGCCATGCATCACCTTGCGCTTTCGTCAGCGTGATCGTCTCCAGCGCCAGGCCTTTTTCCGCAAAAGTCGTGTAAAACTGCAACACGACATAATCCCTGTCGGGTAATCCCGATAACGATTTCATCGATCCAGCGGTGGCGATATAGCGCGCATTCATCGCGCCACGCGGTGTCCTGATGGCGGTAATCGATTTGACCCACACCGCCTCGGATGCTTTTTCCTTAAATAGCGATGAAGCATTTTCCCAGCTTTCTTTATATTTCCCGCTATCGATTAGTCCAAGCCAAGCGCGCGCGCTGCTTTCCATCTTCTCAAGAATATTGCTCTCTTGCGCATGCGCAGTGTTGATGCAAAAAAGCAGCAGTAACAGCACAATCAATCGTCTCATCGTCGAATACCTCGTCAATAAAGTTTTTCAGGCATACTCAATCATGCGGAAAAAAACTTCCCGTGATCCAAATCGAAGCAATACCCAGTAAAATCAATACCACCTGCTGAACAGTCGCATGAATCTCCGGACGTTTATGCAGCCCCGGAATCAAATCCGACATCGCCACATAAATCATACTAGCCGAAGCGATTGCCAGTAACGGTTGCACCAGAAAACTCATGTTATGCAACATGAAATAGGCCAGCACACCACCGACCAGTGTGGCAAAACTGGACAGCAGATTCAGCAGAAACGCCATGCGGCGGGTATAACCCGAATTCAGCAGAATAATAAAATCACCCGCTTCCTGCGGGATCTCATGTGCGATGATCGCGATCGACGTCACGATACCCAATTGCACATCCACCATGAAAGCGGCTGCGATCAAAATGCCATCGACAAAATTATGAAAGGTATCGCCTACGATGATCACGATCCCGCTGCGGCCGTGATCATGCGTGTGGTGACCGCCTGTAGAAGGGATTGCAGCGGTCGGAGCATCATGCGCGTGCGTCAGATCATGCGCCTCGCAATCTTCCAAATGACAATGACGCCACAGTACCAGCTTCTCCAAAACAAAAAAGACCAGAATACCAAGCAACACGATACCGGTAATCTGCGCCGGATTACCGGCCAGTTCAAGCGCCTCCGGCAATGTATTCAGAAAAGCCGCGCCCAGCAGCGCGCCAATAGCGTACGACACCAGCATGGAAAGCCACGATACGCGGGCATTGAGCGCCAATATTGCAGCAAATAGTAAACTCAATACCCCGCCCAGCAAACTGGCGGCTATGATCCAGGTCAGCGTCGACATAAAACCAATGACAAAAGAAAGGGCGGATTATACGCTGTTACAACGTAATAAATTAACCCGCCAACGAATTTTTACTCCAGCCAGATCAAGGCGGCCATCCGCCCGGTTTCACCATCGCGGCGATACGAAAAGAAACGCGCCGGATCGCTATAAGTGCAAACCCCGCCGCCATAAACTTCAGTAATACCCACGTTATTCAACCGTTGCCGCGCCAGCAAAAAAATATCCGCCAGCCATTTTTCTTCGCGCCCCCTACCCCTGGATTTGAAAGCCTGCGCGGCTTGCGCGTCTTGTTGCACGAAAGCATCGTACACATCGCTGCCGACTTCAAAGCAATCCGGTCCGATGGCCGGTCCGAGCCATGCCATCAACTGACCGTAATCAACCTGCATCGCAGCAATCGATCGTTCAATGATCCCGTCAACAAGTCCGCGCCATCCGGCATGCACGATACCCACCGTGGTACCTGCTTTATCACAGATAAATACCGGCAAACAATCGGCTACCATAATGGCGCACACCGTGCCTAGCGTGCGGCTCAGCACTGCATCTCCTTCCGGTGTTACCGCTTCGGCTTCATCGATCCAGATGGGCAAGGTGCCGTGCACTTGTTTCAACCATTTCGGCTCGCCCGGCAAATGGCTACGCAATAGCGCGCGATTACGGGTCACATGCGCCGCATCGTCGTTGACATGCGCACCCAGATTCAGTGAAGCGTACACACCGTTCACTCCGCTGCTGACGCCGCCGCTACGGGTTGTAAACAGTGCTTTGACATTGGCAGGCGCAGGCCAATCGGGAGTTATCCAGTCATGCATAGGAATCGATCAATCATCCAAAATCGCTGCGAGTACGCAACTTGCTTCATTCAGAAAGTTCTGGGAAAAACAGCGAGGCCGGGCACAGCCATTTTTCAGCGCTTCCCTGGCAAAAATAAAACGCCTATCTTAACCAGCCAATTAGACCGAAGAAAAGATATTTCTGAGTTAAAATAACGACCATGAAAAGCAACCATCCATCGTCAATGCCAAGCGCATTGATAAAATTTCATAATTAAATCCCGGAAATCGATTACTACAACACGAGCCCGATATAGGTATCACCGATGAATTATATAAAAAACTTTGCAAATTTTACGCGCGCATTCATTATTCTTCCAGTCATAGCTGCAATGCTGATCGTCTCCGCCGCCAGCGCCGCTTCCGATGATGAAGCCGAATTTCTCAAGGCGGCATTCTCTGGGCAACCGGAAAACCTTAAACAGCTACTGGATAAAGGCGTCAACGTCAATTACCAGAATGAAAAGGGATTCAGCGCATTGATCGTAGCCTCGCAATACGGTCACGCCGATAACGTCAACTTGCTGCTAGAAAAAAATGCTGACGTCAATCTGAAAAATGCGGGCGGCGTTACCGCGCTGATCATCGCGGCCAAAAATGGCCATGCCCAAGTAGTCAACGCCTTGCTGGCGAAAGGTGCACAAATTAATGCTCAAACAACGGATGGCATCACCGCATTGATGCTGGCGATCCAGAAAGGTCATGAAGGCATTGCCGATACCTTGCTAGAAAAAGGCGCGGACATTCATTTACAAACGCAGGACAAGCTTAACGCCCTGATCATCGCCGCCATGGACGGCAGAACCGGCATCGTCGATAAACTGCTGGGTAAAGGCGCGAAAATCGACGCGCAAGCCGCCGACAATACCACCGCGCTGTACATGGCGGCCAGAAATGGCCATACCGAGATTGTCAAAATGCTGCTGGCGAAGAACGCACCGGTCGATATCGTCGCGATCAACGACACGACGCCGCTTTTCATCGCCGCGCAAAACGGTCATACCGAGATTGTCAACGCGCTGCTGGATAAAGGCGCCAAAGTAGATGTACAAGACAAAAATAACGCAACACCGCTCACGCTTGCGGCGCTGCTCGGTCATACCGATGTGGTCAAAGCGCTGCTCAAGCACGGCGCCAAAGTCGATCACCGCGCAACCAACGGATTCACGCCGCTGATCCTGGCGGCGCAAAACGGCCATACGGCGGTCATCGAGGTATTGCTGGAAAACGGCGCAAAAATCGACCTGCAAAACGAAGATGGCATAACCGCGCTGATGTGGGCCGCATTGCACGATCATGCCGATAGCGTGAAAACACTGCTGGCTAAAGGCGCCGATGCGAAAATCAAAAGCAAAACCGGCAAAACCGCGGCTGAGATAGCCAAAGATTCGGCCATCATCGAAATATTGCAAGCCGCTATCAAATAATTTACCCGCGATGTCGCCGCATAGTCATCAGTCACGCAAGAAACCTCTGGTGTTCGCGCATCGCGGCGCAAACCGGGAAGCCTTTGAAAATACCCGCAGCGCTTTTGACAAGGCACTCGCGTATGCCATCGACGGCATCGAAACCGATGTGCAATTGAGCCAGGATGAAATCGCCGTGCTTTGGCACGACCGTTTCCTGAATAAGATCGGCTTGGATGATAAACACATCGATGATTTCGATCATCGCCAGCTCAAGGCATTGATCCATCCGGAATCAGACAATGAAGGTCTGATGACATTGCAGGATTTTTTGGACGCTTACCGTACCCGCTGCCGTTTACTGCTTGAAGTCAAAAATCGCGGTTGGGAGCCAGTTGCCCGCCATCAATTGAAAATCCGCCAGACGCTGGATCTGGTTGGTGAAAATCACGAGCACCGCATCATGGTCTCGTCGTTCAATCTGGCCAGTCTCGAGTACGCCCATCAATACCGCCCAGAATTCCCGCTAATATACAATTTCGAAGACGATCAAACCATCGCGGATGCACGCGCGCTACTCAACACACATGCTTTCTTGCATGGACTTTGTTTGCCGATTGAAAATCTGGATCGCGAGCTGGTTGAGCTGTTACGTGAGCAAGGTAAGTGCGTCGCGGTTTACACCTGTAACAGCGAAGCGGAAATCACCAAAGCTTTGCAACTGGATGTCGACATCCTCATCAGCGACTTGCCGCAACAGGCGCTGGCGCTGCGCGACCGATGAAACGGGATTTCGCCGCATTACCCCATCAATCATTCGATCTTTTGGTATGTGGCGGCGGTATCTACGGCGCCTGGACCGCGTATGACGCCGCGCTGCGCGGTCTGAGTGTCGCCATTGTCGAACAAAACGACTGGGCCAGCGCTACCTCATCCGCATCCAGCAAACTGATCCACGGCGGTTTGCGCTATCTGGAAACATACGACTTCAAACTGGTCGGCAAATCGCTGAAAGAACGCACCCTGCTGCTGCATAACGCGCCGCACCGCGTTTGGCCGCTGCGTTTCGGCGTACCGGTATATGCGCAACAGCGCCTCAACCGTCTGCAATTGAAGCTGGGGTTAACGCTGTATGATTTCCTGGCGCATGATCCGGAGCCTGGCATGCAGCACCGCTATTTCAATGCGGAACAATTCACCGCACATTTCCCCGCGCTCACCGAGACATCCTTGCAAGGCGGCTTCACCTACGCCGATGCGCAAACCGATGACGCACGCCTAGTGTTAGAGCTTATCGCCGGTGCGCAAGAAGCCGGAGCGCACTGCGTCAATTACTGCAAGCTGATACAACTATTGGAAACCGATGGTAAAGCGAGCGGTGCGGCCGTACGCGATCAGCTGACGCAAACCGAACTGGAAATCCGCGCCAAACAGATCGTTTTCACCACCGGTCAGTGGCTAGCACAAGAACCACTCAGCCAAGACTGGTGCCGCCTGGCCAAAGGCACTCACCTGCTGATGCCCGCCGTACTCAACGATGAAGCTTTACTGCTGACCGCGCAATCCGATGGCCGGGTGTTTTTCATGATCCCCTGGTATGGCCTGACGCTGCTCGGCACCACCGATACCAATTTCACTGGTGATGTTGACACGATTCGCGCCGATGACAGCGATATCGGCTATCTGCTCGCTGCCGCCAACGGTTATCTGAAAACACCGTGGACCAAAACCGACATCATCGGCCGTTTTGCCGGTGTGCGGGTTTTTAAACAATCATCGAAAACCGCCGCTTCCGGCTCGCCTTCCGCCGTCAGCCGCGATTGGGAATTAAAAACCGCCGCCAACGGCGCACACTACGCCATCGGCGGAAAAATCACATCATCGCGCCAGGATGCCGCCTGCATCGTCGACACGGTATGCGCCCAACTAGGTGTTTCGCAACCTTGCGCCACACAGCACAACCGTTTCCCGTGGGCCCCGCAAGAAGCCTTTCCGGCATGGTTTGCGGCAATGCTAAGCCGCGCAGTGCAACTGGGCATTGACACTGACAGCGCGAAATGGCTGATCCGCCGCCACGGCGCGCGCACCGCAGAAATTTTTCGCAGCATCGAAGCAGATGCTGGTCTGGCGCAGCGTATCGTTCCATCGTTGCCGTTTATTGCCGCCGATCTGTTGCACTGCGCAGCAAACGAAATGGTCGTCCATCTTGACGATCTGTTACGCCGCCGCCTGCCGCTGCTGATTCTTACTCACTTGACGCAAGAACAATTGCGGCAAGTCGCTTTACAAGTTGCCGCCGCATTGCAGTGGGATGACAAGCGCGCGCAAGATGAAATAGAACGTTGCACACCATGGATCGCACCCTGACTGCTGCCATTGCGCTCGATTTAGGCACCACCTCGATCAAAGCTGCTCTGATGGGCCGACAGGGAAATCTTCACGACATCGTTTCCCGGCCTGCGCCCGCAATCGACAGTCACGATGGTCGATACGAAAGCAATGCCATGGAATACACGCGCGTCGCCGAGCAAGTTTTGCAAACGTGTATGGAAAAAACCGCTGAAAAACCGCCGTTGGGACTGTGCAGTCAGCGTTCGTCCTTTCTGATCTGGGACAAAGCCAGCGGGGAACCGGTAACACCGCTGATTTCGTGGCAGGATGATCGCGGAAAAAGCTGTTGCGGGCGCTTGCAGACATCAGCAGACACATTGCACACGCTAACCGGATTGCGCCTGACGCCTTATTACTTCGCCCCTAAGCTCAGCGTACTGTTGCAACAAAATCCGGCCTGGCGTGAGAAACTGGTTCAAGGCGAATGGCTGGTTGGCACACTGGATACATTCCTGATTTGGCGTTGGACGAACGGAAAGCATTTCGTCGCCGATGCTTCGATGGCGGCGCGCACGCTGTTGATGGATATTCACCGCCAGCAATGGTCGGATGCGTTGTGCCGTCTGTTCGATATTCCCCGGGAAATTTTGCCGCATATCGTACCTTCCGCCGGATCAAATGTGTTATTGGATAATGACCTGACACTACAAGCCAGCGTCGGCGACCAGTCGGCCGCACTGATCGCTAGTCTGGCGGATAACACTTGCGAAGCTTTGGTTAATCTCGGCACCGGCGGTTTCGTCATTCGCCCACTGCCAAGCGGCACACCGGCTTTTGGCAGCTACCTGCACACCTTGGTTTATCAGGATCGGCAAGGGGAAGCACGATTCGCCGTTGAAGGCACCATCAATTCCATCGCGGCCGCGCTCGCGCCTTATCCGGTCAAGGATTGCGGTGTGAAAGATCTGGCGCAAAACGATATTTTCTGCCTGGCGGAACCGAGCGGTTTAGGTGCGCCGTATTTCCGCAGCGATTGGGGCATACACTTTTCCGCATCCATAACGGGACTGAGCAAACAACAAGTTGCCGTATTATTGCTGGAGGCGATTATTTTCCGCGTGGCGCGTATCCTGGAAGATTTTCACCAGCACTTGCCGCTACGCCAGATTTATCTGTCGGGCGGTTTGTCGAGTCTTCCTTGCTTGCAGCAAGGTATCGCTCAGTGCGTACCGTTTCCGGCTTTTTATTCATCGCAAAAGGAGACCAGCCTGCAAGGCGCTGCTCTGCTTGCTTGCGGATTCAAAGCAATCCATCAACGGGAAACCCGAAAAATAGAAATTAAACCGGCAAACACCGCGCTCGTAAAAAAATATCAGCACTGGAAAACTTGGCTCGATGCTTTATTGGCGGCGCCAAGCGACTAAGAAAGCACTGAAAAAGGTTACCCGCGCAAATTATCAATCCTGTAGAATCCGCGTTGCAAATTTTCACTCGATTATTTTTTATATAATTTGACAAGAATTCATTGCATAACTGCATGATATCCCATGCATAACTGGCAGCAACCAGCGCTAGTTATGGTGATTAACATCTTAAAATACTTAAAAAAGGAAATCTTATGACAACCAATATACCCGGCTATACCTACGGTACTGCTGCTGTTGCGAAATCTCCCGTATCGATGGACGATTTCGCCAAACTGAAACAGGCCTCTTTGTTCGGTGACGACGATGTACGTTATTTGAAAATGTCGCACGACGTGCTGAAAGATCAAGTCGAGCAAATTCTCGACGTGTGGTACGGTTTCGTTGGCTCGACACCTTTCCTGCTGCACTACTTCACTAATGCAGCGGATGGCAGCCCGAACATGGACTACCTCGGTGGCGTGCGCAAACGTTTCGGTCAATGGATTCTGGATACCGCCAATGCGGAATACAATCAGGATTGGTTGAACTATCAACACGAAATCGGCTTACGCCACCATACCACCAAGAAAAATACCACCGACAATGTGAAATGCGTACCGATCATTCACGTGCATTATATTTTCGCGCTACTGATCCCAATCACGACGACATTGCGTCCGTTCCTGGAAAAAGGCGGTCATTCCCGTGATGACGTGGATCGCATGCAAGATGCATGGCGCAAATCCGTGCTGATGCAAGTTATTTTGTGGTCACAACCTTACATCAAACAAGGCGAGTTCTAATTACGCTGCGGAGAGCGGTTTTCCGCTCTCCTTCCCGACTTCACACCCCTCCGGTTACATCTTCGATTCATGCACCTGTCGATCATCATCCCCGCCTTTAACGAAGAACAACTGATTCTGGATTGTCTGAATTCCATCCAGGAATCGGTCAGCGCCAACCGGAAACCCGGTTTTACCCATGAAGTCATCGTCGTGGATAACAACTCCAGCGACAAAACCGCCGAGCTGGCCACGCAAGCAGGGGCAAAAGTCGTATTCGAGCCAATCAATCAAATCGGCCGCGCGCGCAATACCGGCGCGGCAGCCGCCACAGGAGATTGGTTACTGTTCGTCGATGCAGATAGCTTATTGAATCCCGGCATGGTGGGCGATATTCTGCACATGATTGAAAGCGGAAAGTATATCGGTTGCGGCAGCGTCATGCACATGCCCGGTCTGCCGTGGTGGGGGACTGCCACGATATGGTTATGGACTGCGCTATCCGTTACATTCCGTTGGGCATCCGGCGCACTGTTCGTGTGCCGCAGCGACGCATTCCGCGATGCCGGAGGATTTAACCAGGAAATGTTTGCCGCCGACGAAATTGATTTGAGCAAATTGCTGAAAAAATGGGGGCGCAAACGCGGTTTGAAATTTACCATTCTGACCCGTCATCCACTGGTCACGTCACCGCGCAAAGTCAAACTCTATACCCGCCAGGAACTTACCAGACAACTCTTCAGTCTCATGTTCAGCCCGCGTAAGGCTCTGCTGGACAAGAAAAAATTGCCGATCTGGTACGATGGGCGGCGATAGTCCATTCATCCAAGCTTAAGGAAGCTCTGAAAAACAACTGCGCTCGTTCAAACAGCCAGATTTTGCATCGGATGCAATCAATCGCAACAGCTTCTTTCACTTCATTCCCTCTCTCAAACCGGCATTAGCGAAAAAATCCAACCATCTCTTATGGTGTGACTTTTCTCACAGCAAGCTTATCCTAGTTTATTTAGACTACAACCATTAGTCTGATATGACTATAGTGAGTTTTCACTAACTCAGCTAGACTTCCCCGTCTCATTTTTAGTAATTACCAGACATTATGTTGAGTTAATTTTAAAAATTTAGCTCTTTTTTATCCACAAAGCAGGAGGAAATAAATGAAGCACCGGAATGCCAGAAAACTGGCACTCGTAACCTTGGGAACCGCACTGTATTTTTGCAGCCAACTGACCATTGCAGAAACTATCGTAACAAAATGAAATAATGCTGCATTGGAAGCTATCCGCACAACCCACCCGGGTCCACCGATTGTGGCTAGAGCGCTGGCAATAACACATACTTGCATGTTCGATGCATGGGCAGCCTACGACAAAAAAGCGAAAGGCACGCAACTGGAAGATCATCTGCGCCGTCCTATCAATGAACATACCGATGCCAATAAAGCAAAAGCTATGAGCTATGCTGCTCATAAATGCTTATCCGATCTATTTCCCACACAAGTAACCAGCTTCAATAGCGTAATGAGCGCATTAGGTTATCCATTGGATAATTCGACCGACACCTCCACTCCTGCGGGTGTCGGCAATACCGCAGCGGCAGCTGTAATCGAATTCCGCCATCACGATGGCTCCAATCAATTAGGCGATCTAAACGGCGGCGGAGCACCTTATAGTGACTACACCGGGTATACACCGCTCAACACATCTTCATCCATAAACAATCCGAATCACTGGCAACCATTATCGGTCGGTGGTCACGATCAGGTTTACATTGCGCCGCATTGGGGTAATGTGAAACCCTATGCACTGAAGTCCGGCTCGCAATACCGGAAAGAGATTCCCGCACCCGCTAACTTCAACACCGAGCCGGAGCGCTATCGCATTCAAGCGCAGCAAATTGTCGATTACGGCGCTCACTTAACCGACGAGAAAAAAGTCATCGCCGAATACTGGGCGGATGGTCCATCATCCGAACTCCCGCCGGGTCACTGGACATTGTTTGCCACCGTTGTATCCGAGCGTGACACGCACACCATCGATCAAGATGTCAAAATGTTCTTTGCTCTATCCAACGCCATTTTTGATGCCAGTATTGTGTCGTGGGATGCTAAGCGGTATTTTGACTACGTCAGACCCGTTACCGCCATACATTTTCTCTTCGCTGGTCAGAATATTCCTTCCTGGCAAGGCCTGATTGACGGCGCAGATTGGAAACCTTATCAAGCTGCCAGCGTAGTTACGCCGCCGTTTCCGGAATATTTCTCGGGACACAGCATTTTCAGTGCCGCAGGTGCAGAAACGCTTAAGTTGTTTACCAAAAGCGACAACTTCAGACATAGCGCAGTCATACCAGCCGGATCATCAAGGGTCGAGCCTGGTATTGTACCGGCCAATGATATTATTCTCTATTGGGCTACTTTCTCCGATGCTGCTGACGAAGCAGGTATTTCCAGACGCTACGGCGGTATACACTTCATCGACGGCGATTTAGAGGCTCGCAAATTTGGGCGCATTATAGGACAAAATGCATGGAAAAAATCGCTGAAGCATTTTGGCGAACCTAGCGACGGCAAGAACAAGTCTAATAGGGATTAATGAAAAATAAAGTTCGTGATACGGGAAAATGATCTATCAGTTACCGTGATAGAATTTTTGCGCAAGGCTTTCAATTCGTTTTATAGAACTGATTCTAGTTTGGATCAGTACCATAGCAACCAAAAGACTACCAAGCTTCACCCGGTAGTCTTCTCTTCAACCGTTATTCTCTTCCAAGTCTGTTCACAACCCCTCTCGGAAATTTTCCAGCGAGAAATTTCAACTTCATTTTACGTGTGTGACTTTTCTCACGGCAAGCTTATCCTAGTTTATTTAGACTATAACCATTAGTTCAACATAACTATAGGAAATCTTCATTAATTCAATTAGAGTACGCACCATTTTCAGCCATTTCGAACATTACGTTGAGTTAAATTTTAAAAAATTAACTCTTTTTTATCCATGAGAAGGAGCAATTTGATGCACAACAGAAACATCGCGAGATTACCGATAATCTCCGCATTATTTTTTATGCTGACGGTGCCGTTATTCGCCAAAGACGATCATGATGATCGTGGCCGTAATCATCATGGCAATCGCTTACCGAATATGCTCAGCATAAAAAACAGTCATGGCAAAGATGCCACGTTCAGTATCGCGGGCTTTATCGACCTTGACAATCCGTTTTTTAAAAGCATCGGAACGAATGGCCGTAGCTGTGCTTCCTGCCATGCACCCGATCAAGGATGGACAATCACACCCAAAGCAGTAAAGAAACTCTTTGATAAAACACAAGGTCTGGATCCGCTTTTCCGCTTGGTGGATGGCGCCAATTCCCCGCTTGCCGATGTAACCTCCATTGACAAACGCCGCGCCGCTTACAGCATGCTACTCAACAAAGCCAATATCCGTGTGGGAATCGGCATTCCCAGTAACGCCGAATTTGAATTGATCGAAGTAGATGATCCATACGGTTTCGCCAGCGAAACCGAGCTGTCTTTGTTCCGCCGCCCGATGCCAACGACCAATCTGAAGTTTCTCAGCACGGTCATGTGGGATGGTCGCGAAACAACACTGAAACCAGGCTCCAGTGATTGTATTTATGGCACATCCACTTGTTTCTCTCCGGTATCATTTGATTTGGGAACACAGGCCAATCACGCCACACGAGGGCATGCCGAAGCACTACACGATCTGACCGATGAAGAGCGCGATGCAATCGTCACATTCGAGTCCGAATTATTTACTGCGCAAATTGAAGATAATGAAGCCGGTAAGCTCACGGAAGAAAAAGCACTCGGCGGTCCTAAAGCGCTCATTAAGCAAAAATATTACTTCGGCATTAATGACACATTGGTCGGCGACTATAAAACCCATGAGCCGTTCAACCCCAACGTTATGTCACTCTATGACAACTGGAGCCGGTTCAAAGCGAATAAACCGTCGCATGGCACCAAAAGCGCACGCGCTGCCATCGCACGCGGCCAAGCATTATTCAATACCAAGCCGATCATCATCAAGGGTGTAAAAGGCATTAACGATGATTTAGGCGTCAGTGAACTAGCCGGCACCTGTACAACATGCCATAACACACCGAATTCGGGTAATCACTCAACCCCGATGCCGCTCAACATCGGTATCGCCGATGAATCGCGCCGCACACCGGATATGCCGTTATACACCCTGAAAAATAAAACGACAGGCGAAATCGTCAAAACCACTGACCCAGGCCGTGCATTACTCACTGGTAAATGGAAAGACATCGGCCGCTTCAAAGGACCGATCCTGCGCGCAGTTGCTTCTCGTCCGCCTTACTTCCATGACGGCTCCGCTGCGGATTTACAAGCTGTCGTCGAGTTTTACAATACCCGCTTCAATATCGGTCTGACCGAAAGCGAAAAAGCGGATCTCGTCGCTTTCCTGGCGGCGCTGTAAAACACGATCGCTAACCGAACGATAAAAACGAGAGCCAATTTATTCTTGACCGGATAAATTGGCCTTTTACAAATTCTTCACCCCTCTGCACCGCAACACGTATTTCTCAAACTCGATCAGCAGAAACAACAGCACACTGACAGCAATAATCTGCCCCCACGCTGCGACATCCAGCGCAGCGGTACCGAACAGTTGTTGCATCGCGGGCCAATAGGTCAACAGTAACTGCAACAGCAATAGCAAACTGGCCGCCAGCAGCACATAGCGATTACCCAGCAAACCCTGCCGGGTGCATACGGGCGCAATTAAATAGCGGCAATTGAATAAATAGGTGATTTCACATAACACCAGCACATTCACCACCACGGTACGGCAAAACTCGACACTCGAGCCTTGCGTCAATTCCCAGAAATACAAAGCAAAACTACCGCCGATCATGAGCAGGGTAACAAACCCGATACGCCACATGAGCAATCTCGACAATACCGGCGCATGCGGATCGTGCGGCGGGCGCGTCATCACGCTCGTTTCAGAGCGCTCAAACGACAGCGAAATCGCCAGCGTCACTGTTGTCACCATATTGATCCATAAAATCTGCAACGGCGTGATCGGCAGCGCCACTCCCAGCATGATGGCCAAGATCAGCAAACCGGCTTCGCCGCCGTTGGTCGGCAGCACATACACCATCGTTTTGCGGATATTATCGTAGACCGTACGGCCCTCTTCCACGGCATGCGCGATCGACGCAAAGTTATCGTCCGTCAGCACCATCTCCGCCGCCTCCTTGGCCACCTCGGTGCCTTTCCGTCCCATCGCCACACCGATATCGGCGCGCTTCAACGCCGGCGCATCATTCACACCATCGCCGGTCATGGCCACGATTTCACCGTTATCCTGCAGCGCGGTTACCAGGCGCAACTTATGCCCAGGATCGGCTCGGGCGAAAACATCGACATCCGCAACCGCTTGCCGCAGTTGCATATCATCCAAATTATCCAGTTCGATTCCCGTCAGCGCGCGCCGGCCATCACCAATACCGAGACTTGCGCCGATCGCACAGGCAGTAATGCGATGATCGCCGGTAATCATTTTGACGCCGATACCCGCGGCATGGCATTGCCGTACTGCGGCGATGGCTTCGTCGCGCGGCGGATCCATAATGCCGACCATGCCAAGCAAGGTTAAGCCCGTTTCCACATGAGAAAAATCCACTATCTGCAGCCGGACCGGTATCACCCGGCTGGCAATCGCGAGTACACGCTGCCCGGTTTCACTCGCTTCACATATCCTGGTATGCCAGAAATCACGCTGAAGCAAGCAATCTTCCCCTTGGCTGCGCTGATGGCTGCACATCGTCAGTACTTTTTCCGGCGCACCTTTGACATAAATGAGACTATGCTCGGCCAGATCGTGATGCAATGTCGCCATAAAGCGATGTTCCGGTTCAAAGGGAATAACGTCTATGCGCGGCAGCGTTTCACGCTCCCGGCCGGGATCGAGCGCCGCCTTCATGGCCAATGTCACCAGCGCGGCTTCGGTGGGGTCGCCATGAACTTCCCAGGTATCGCCGCGTTGATACAACACGGCATCATTGCACAGCAATCCGGCGCGGCAAAGCTCCTGCAAATCGGAATGGTCAGCAACCTGAATCTGCTCTTCATTCCGGCTAAAACCGCCTTGCAGCGCATATCCCGCACCGCTCACCTGCCATTGATCGTCCGCGGTCATTACGCGCTGCGCGGTCATTTCGTTGCGCGTCAGCGTTCCGGTTTTGTCGGTGCAAATGACTGTTACGGCACCGAGTGTTTCCACCGCCGGGAGCCTGCGCACGATGGCATTGCGCCGCGCCATATTCTGCACACCCAGCGCCAACGTAATCGTCATGATGGCGGGCAGCTCTTCCGGTATGGCCGCAATCGCCATACTGACCGCAGCCAGGAAAATTTCATTGAGCGGATAGTCTTGCCATAGCCATCCATAGACAAAAACACCCGCCGCCAGCGATAACACCACCAGCGTCAACCAGCGGCCAAAAACCACCATTTGCCGCATCAACGGCGAAGCCAGCTTATCGACTTGCGCGATCATCTGACTGATGCGGCCGATCTCGGTCTGCTGTCCGGTGGCGACCACCATACCCGATCCCTGTCCATACACCACCAGCGTTCCGGAATAGGCCATACAGCACCGGTCGCCGATGGCCGTAACGGCTTCAACTGCGTCAAGGGACTTTTCCACGGCTTGCGATTCTCCGGTCAATGCTGCTTCCTCAATGCGCAAGTTTTTGCAGTTGAGCAGGCGCAAATCGGCGGGCACTTTGTCACCGGATTGCAGCAGGACGATATCACCAGGTACCAATTGCTCCGCCGCAAGCTGTATGCGCTGCCCATCGCGCAGCACTATCGCGTTGAGCGACAACATGCGCCGGATGGCATTAAGCGCTTTTTCCGCTTTGCCCTCTTGCACGAAACCGATAACGGCGTTGATCACCACCACACCCAAAATCACGCCGCTATCGACCCAATGCCCGAGAAATGCTGTCAGCATGGACGAAACCAGCAGGATATAAATCAGCACATTATGAAATTGCAATAAAAACCGCATGACAGCACTCTGTGATTGCGGCGGCTTTAAGCGGTTTGCACCGTAGCGTACCAGACGCTCCTCCGCCTCCATGGCGGATAGTCCGGCATCTCCGCTCATCAGTGCATCTTTCACCTGTTGCGCGGATAAGTTATGCCATGCCGGTGCCGGGTTGGTCGCTAAGTCGTGTTCATGCGGCATAAGCATCACCTTTGATAAAAATTGTCCGATTGCCTTACGCTCTTCGATAAACCGGAATGGGCAGGAATAATTTGTACTTCATTATTCAGTCCGGCTACAATGAAAACAACTTTTTTCACTTAACACAGCAAATGGGGCTTTCTATGAAATACTCTATCATTCTGATGGCGCTGACGGGCATATTGTTTACCGGCCTGACACAAGCTTCGGGGGGACGTGTGCCATTCGCACATCAGGTAATTCCAGTACAAAATTACAGCCGTGCTACGGAACAAATCGCCATATCCGGATTGATCAGCGATGGCGGTGTGCAAGCATTGGCAGCTACAGGTTTCAAAACAGTTATTGATTTACGCACCAAAAACGAAGGAACTGCCGAAGAAAAAGGATTGGTTGATTCGGTCGGCATAGCCTATGTCAACATTCCGACGACAGTTGCCGGCATCACTAAGGAGCAAGTAGCTCAGTTCACTAAAGCGATCGAATCTGCAGAAACACCGGTACTGATTCATTGCGGATCAGGTAACCGGGCAAGCGCCATGTGGGCGAGTTATCGCATCAGCAAGGGAGTCGATCCCGAAGTCGCAATTGCAGAAGCTCGCAAAACGGGTTTGCGCCCTCCGCTGGAAGAAAAACTGCGCGAAATTATGCTGAATTGAGCTTGACCTCTTTATCCATCAAACTACTTGGAATAATCTGACAATCATCCATACGGATACCCCCATAGAGACTACAGCAAATCCTTGCTGTAGTTTTGGTCTCGCAAGATAATGAACAAGCAGGCATCCCGCTAGCGCACCAGCGGCAAAAAGACTGTGTAACCGGCCAATTCATACCATCCGTCAGAGCCGCCGAAAGGGTGATTACTACTCAATAATGCTGCCAGAATCGGGATGGATAAATTAGATTAGCCGCTTTTCTTAGGCCGGTGCGACAATAAAACTTTCACTTCCTCCACCTCCGTACGCGTAGCGAAATAACTGGAGGACTCTCAGCTGATTGATCACGAGGGATTTTTGCAGTATAAACTGAATAAGGTTTCCATAATTTTAGCGGCCTCATGACTTGCCAAACTGTAATAAATATATTTCCCCCTACGTTCTGTCGCGACCAGATTTTCTTCCCGCAACACGGTTAGCTGTTGCGATAATGTCGGTTGATGAATGCCCAGTAACTCTTCCAGCTCTCCCACATTTCGCGTTCCTTTACTAAGTTCGCACAAAATGAGCAACCGGTCTTCATTAGCTAATATTTTCAGCAAAGCACATGCCTCCGATGCAGATGTATGCAATGCTGCAATATCGAGTACCACTAATTCTGTTTTCATAATTTCTTCTTACTTAACATTAATATCTCTGGATAAATTTATGACAAAAAACAAAAATTAATCCAATATTGAAATTCTAATTTATTTTTAACCAATCAACCACGACCTCATACGATTTACTCAATCTTTACAATAGCAATAGTAAATCTACTGCAACCCTCGTTTCTTCCCCAGCAATTGATAAACATCCTTTCAAAATCTCTACAATCCGCAGGTAACTCTATTTTTCAATTATATATAAAATAAATGTAAGAATTTTCTTAATCATATAACAGTAGAGGAACAAAATGAAACCTAGTATTCAAGCATTTTATGATCCAGCAACATGGACTGTCAGTTATATTGTTTTTGATGAGCCGGAAGGAAGCTGCACCATCATTGATCCGGTTCTGGATTACGACCCTAAAGCTGGCCGTACCTATACATTTTCCGCCGATAAGCTGATTGCTTTTATTCGCGAACAGCGATTATCGGTTGAATGGATATTGGAAACCCATGCACATGCGGATCATTTATCCGCCGCTGATTATCTCAAGAGTCAACTGGGTGGAAAGACGGGTATCGGAGATCAAATTCCTGCGGTGCAAAAAACATTCAAGAAAATTTTTAATCTCAGTGATGAATTCATTCCCGATGGCCGTCATTTTGACCACTTATTTACGGATGGCGAAACGTTCCAAGCCGGGAAATTGACGGCAAAGGCCATCGCGGTGTCCGGCCACACGCCTGCCGATTTAGCTTATCAATTTGATGACACGATCTTTGTTGGTGATACGCTTTTTATGCCGGATGTCGGTACTGCACGTGCAGATTTCCCAGGCGGAAACGCACGTCAGCTATTTAAATCCATTCAAAGATTATTGGCGTTTCCAGCAACCACCCGGTTATATATGTGTCACGACTATCCGCCTGCAACACGTCCGGCTGAATGGGAAAGCACCGTGGCTCAGCAACGCGCTCAGAATATTCATATACAGGATGGCATTGATGAAGACACTTTTGTAATCATGCGTACCCAGCGCGATGCCACATTGGAAATGCCCACCTTACTACTCCCCTCTCTGCAAGTAAATATCAGGGCTGGAAAATTGCCAGCACCTGAAGCGAATGGTACTGCTTATTTTAAGATACCGATTAATTTACTTTAGGGAAGCGCTGAAAAAGGCAACGAACGATGATCAGGTAAGGCGGAATCAGGTGGAGAAGCACATTTAAATTGAGTAAATAAGCATTTCGAGCCTGATTTCAACGCAACTTGAGTGAGCGCAGTCGTTTTTCAGTGCTTTGAGTGAGTACTGTGCTTGCAAGCCCCTTCCATGAACATAACCTATGCTTGCATAGTAACAAAATTTCCGCATTGTCGATCAAATTTCACGGCAATGAAGCGAGTTCCAATAGAAAATCCTTTATCTTCACGGCGCTGATGTGTTACTTCGGCAACTGCCTGAAAACTAGGCGCGTCGATTTTTATTATGTCATTGGAGTTCAACGTCTCATGAGTCATGAAGCGCAATCCGGCAGGAGAAAGATCCTGGCAAATTCCTTGACATGGTTTCCCCGGCCAGAATAGATAGAACATAAATCTCCCGCTAACGGTGATTCGCCTCGTGGCTCGCTGCGTTGCCGGATTCTCTTGATGCGATAACAGCAATGGGCTGCCGCACTCGAGGCAATCTTCACTTTGGTATAGATTGGCTTGCGACACATTGGGCGTTTTGCAAAACGGGCAGTAGCGTGTGACGATCGGCCGATAATGCTTGTCGTCCATTGGTACAGCATGGTTTTTTACAGGAACAACTCCAGTCGGATCAATATTTCTTTGGGCAGTTCTGCGTACTGTGCGAAATAAGCTACCAGCGAAAATCGCATCATACTGTTGACGCATCGCGGGATTGGAAAGAATCCGGTAGGCTTCATCAAGCAATTCAGCATCTTGAATAGCAGCCCTTCTTTTTAATGCCAGATAACTCACTTTAATCGTATCAATCGGCGCATCGGGCTGCACTTGCAGTATCCGGTAATAATTACGTCGATTAAACCCTGATGGCGGCTCACTTCTTTCTCTCTCGATTTCGAAATCCGTATTTGCTCCCAAAGCTCCTTGGCTCAAAGCTCTGATATGATAGCGCTTCAATAATTCGCGATTATAGGCAGTACGTTTATGTGGATCTCGCAGGGTGTTATAGGCAATATTGAGTAAGCTGATATTCCAATCCAAACCATTCGGATTAACTTGACTGCTGAGTTTCTGTATCAACACCCGGTAGCTCTCCGTTATCACCGCTATTGGCGCATCCGGCTGCACATGGAGAATTCGATAGAAATTTCGCCGTTCAATCATGATCGCAAAATCAAAACACCATAACCAGAATAAGCAATTCACTGCCTCAGTTCATTTTTAATCTCAATGATTTGTATTTATTTACAATCATAGCTCGGCAGTATACACCGATGCTGTCTCAAATATCGAGCAAGAAATGAATTCATCAGCAATGAGCACCATTTTTCAAGAACCGTTGAAATAAAGTTCATAGGTTAGTCTTGCATTTTCACAAGAATTAAATATAATGAGAATCATTCTCATTATATTTAATTCTTGTGAACAATGAAAACCATGAACTTATCGCAAACTATCATAAAAAGCTCACCCATATCCGGCATTTCTAATCCCAACATGCGAATAGATAGTGATTCTTTATTTAAGAATGGTGATATCGTATTAATACTACATAGGGGAGAACAATATTCACTGCGCCGCACGCGAAACGGCAAGCTGATTCTCAACAAATAGTGGATAAAAGGTGCATATCCTGTATATTTGGGCCTGTAAGTCATAATGATCCGACAGCAGATACATAATCAGAGACGATACTGGAATATTTTCAGATCGAAAAGTAGACTAAGCGCTGTATAACGGAACAGCATCTTCTCACAAAATAAAGGATTTTCATCTAAGGAGCTAAAAATGAAAGGTAATGTCGATATTATTCGCTGGTTGAATCAGCAGCTACAGCATGAGTTAACCGCCATCAATCAATACTTCCTTCATGCGCGCATGTACAAAAACTGGGGATTCAGCAGCTTGGGAAAACACGAATTTGAAGAATCATGCGAAGAAATGAAGCATGCCGATGCCTTGATTGAACGGATTTTGTTACTGGACGGGCTACCCAATCTACAAGATCTCGGTAAGTTAATGATCGGGGAAACAGCCGAAGAGTGTGTCGCTTGCGATTTAAAACTTGAATTCATTTCCCGCGACACACTGCTCGCCGCTATCGCCGCATGCGAATCCACACAAGATTATGTATCGCGGGAAATTTTCGAACGGATTCTGGAAGATACTGAAGAACATATCGATTGGTTGGAAACTCAGCTCAGTGTCATGCAAAAAATCGGTATTCATAACTGGTTACAAAGTCAGATTTAGTTTTCTCCACCGCTGAAGTTTACCTCTTCCTTCTTCAGCGGTATATTCAGCCAGCCAACCTACCTCCAGGTCAGCCAGCCATTTTTTTAATTGCGGATGATCCTTGGAGACACTACGATGAAATTTCTAAAGAAATTGGCGTTGATTACTGATTCCAACTCCATTCCCCATTATTATCATTCCACAGATTCTGAATTCACCGGAAACTTCTTTTCCTGTTACTTGTGCAATTTCACAAAATTGTTGCTCGCATGGAAGCGAGGGCACGATTATTTGAATCTGAAAATAGCTAATCCCGGCACAGTATCAAATACGACCATCCCTATCATTGATTGGGCGCCCTTGGTCAAAGCCACATTCTCACCTGAAGCGGACAGCAAAAACGACACTCACTTCCGGTTATCCGGACGATCTGTTTTATGTGTCGGCGGCCGAATTAATCTTTACCCGGAGTACAGCCGGTTAATAAAAAACTGCGACGGCTGTTTCATGGCATTTCATGGCAGTTCGCACGATAACCTCAACGATCTGTCTCGATTCTTGAAGCAGGCAGACATGATCATATGTCCGGTTGACTGTGTTAACCATGAAGCTTTTTTTACCGTGAAACATTACTGCAAGTACTCCGGAAAACCGTGTGTATTGCTTGAGCGTTCGGAAATAAAGAATTTCAAAGCGGGAATTCACATGCTAACCGGGATGGCTGCATTGCGTTAACCAATATCATCCCGGCAAACAATATCAGTAAGTTAGGACAAAAATTTATCAAGTGAAAAACTAATCAAAAGCGATATTCAACGCATGATTTAACTAACCGCAAAAAGAAACCATAGCCAATATCCACTAAAGTTTATTTTTTTTAAGTCGTTGAAACAGCTTCATTGCCGTTATTTTATTGACTAACCGACTGATAAATAAAATCTACCTGGAAGAAAGCCATGAAAATTCTTGTTCATTTCAAATCTGGATTCAAGCAAACATTTATTGTCCCAAAATGCATGCTGGCTCTTGAATTCAGGAATATGGCCAAAGAAATCGGCGGCAGTATCGAAAGCATTGAATTTTCATTACCCTCCCGGCGGCAATCAAGTAGCTCTACAACAGAATCACGGATAGGAATAGTCCGCTTACCTGAAAAACGTTAGGAAAGCTCTGAAAAACGACTGCGCTCAACCATGCTGCGTTGAAATCAAGCTCAAAAGCTCATTTATCACTCGTAAACCGCGCCTTCTCCCCTGATTTTGCCTTGCCTGACCATCGTCGCCGGCTAAAACGGAATATCATCATCCATATCATCAAATCCAGTAGGCGCTTTGGTTGAAGAAGACCGACTAGAAGCTGAATTTGAATTGCCCTCTTCATGATCGGGCGGTGATTCAAAACTGCCGCTTCCTGACCGGTTCCCGAGCATTTTCATATCGCTGGCGATAATATCCGTCGTATAGCGCTCCACACCGTTTTTATCGGTCCATTTGCGAGTCTCCAGCCTACCTTCGATATAAACAGAGCGACCTTTTTTCAAATACTCACCGGCAATTTCCGCCAGCTTGCGATAAAAGGTGACACGATGCCACTCGGTTTTTTCTTGTTTCTCGCCATTCTTATCCTTCCAGGTATCCGTTGTTGCCAGCGTGATATTGGTAACCGCTTCACCATTTGACATATAACGGGTTTCCGGGTCTTTACCCAAGTTACCGATGAGTATGACTTTATTGACCGATGCCATGTATGTTTCCTCCCTCAAGCAATTGAATCACTTTTTCTTCGTCGAAACCTTTCATGTCCACTTTCAGATACGCCACACGCTCATTCACCAACACCAAGGCTTCAAATACACCGGGTACCGCCGCCAGTTGACGAGACAGCTCCTCCGACTGATCCGCATCCATTTCATTCACATGGTACATCTTGGAGCGTACCGCCGCCGGCGCTCGCATCGTGGCGGCGAATATCAGCCATACCGCTAGTAACAAGCCGCAAAATACATAGAGCGCGGTGCTACCGTAATTCCCAACCAAATGACCGCCCACTGCCGCACCAGCAAATGTACCCAAGAACTGCGTGCTGCTATATATGCCGATGGCCGTTCCTTTCGCACCCACCGGAGCGATTTTCGAAATCAAGGACGGCAAGCTGGCTTCGAGCAAATTGAAGGCGGTGAAAAAAATCAAAAGCGCCGCAGCTGTGCCCCAGATGGAAGCGGAGGTCACTGCCAGCAACACTTGTCCGGTTAGCAATACCGCTATCGCCGCAACAAAAACCTGTTTTAACTTAGCCTTCTTTTCGGAATAAATAATGGCCGGAACGATGAGAATGACGGACAAAATTAGAACCGGTAGATAAATCTGCCAATGATCTTCTGCAATCATGCCCGCCTGACGCAAAGTCAACGGCACCACCAGCCACAACGCCATCAATGTCGCATGCAGGGCAAAAATACCGTAGTTCAAGCGCAACAATTGAGTATTGCGCAATACGTCGGTAAAGCTCGCCGGTGATGCTTCGGTGTCGGAATGAAAACGGCTGATAACTGGATCGGGGATAACTTTCTTCACGACGATCATGGCCAGCAGTGCTAAAACACCGGTCATGGCAAAAATCCCCGGCACGCCGATCCATTGATTCAGCACCGGCGCAGCGATCAAGGAAATGGCAAAAACGGTACCGATGGTCATGCCGATCGTTGCCATCGCTTTGGTGCGATGTTCTTCGCGCGTCAAATCCGCCGCCAGCGCCATCACCGCCGCAGAAATCGCACCGGCGCCTTGAATGACCCGGCCCGCTATCACCCAGTAAATATCAGTCGCGGTGGCTGCAATCAGGCTACCAATGGCAAACAAAATCAGCCCCAGGTAGATGACCGGTTTACGCCCGATACGATCGGACAACCAGCCAAATGGAATCTGCAAGACAGCCTGAGTAAGTCCATACGCGCCAAGCGCAATGCCGACCAATGTATAGTTGTCTCCGCCGGGCAAATCCTCAGCGTAAAAAGCAAATACCGGCAGAATGATAAACAATCCGAACATACGCAGGCCATATACGCCGGCAAGACCGACGGTTGCACGCAATTCCGCTGGAGACATTTTTTCAGATGAAGATGAAGCAGACATGAATCAGATTGTGATATTCCCAAAAAGTTGGGTATATTAGCAGGTTGACTGATACATAGATAGTTCATGGAATCCATAAGAATACGTGGTGCACGCACGCACAACCTGAAAAATATCAACCTCGATCTGCCGCGCAACAAGCTGGTTGTCATTACCGGTTTATCAGGATCGGGCAAGTCTTCACTGGCGTTCGATACGCTTTACGCCGAGGGTCAGCGCCGTTACGTGGAATCGCTTTCGGCATATGCCCGGCAGTTTTTGCAGCTGATGGAAAAACCGGATGTCGATTTAATCGAAGGACTTTCTCCGGCCATCGCCATCGAGCAAAAGGCCACTTCGCACAATCCGCGTTCGACCGTCGGCACGGTCACGGAAATCCATGACTACTTGCGTTTATTGTTCGCCCGCGTCGGCGATCCGTACTGCCCCGAGCACAGTATCGTGCTGACCGCGCAAAGCGTGTCGCAAATGGTCGATCATGTGTTGCAACTCCCAGCCGATACACGCCTGATGATTCTTTCGCCGCTGATTGTAGAGCGCAAGGGCGAGCAAACCGATTTATTCGACGAGCTGCGCGCGCAAGGATTCGTGCGCTTGCGCATCGACGGTGAAGTGTATGA
>JBDHRU010000140.1:0-6637 GCA_039807765.1 Nitrosomonas sp.
AGTGGTAGTTCAGTTGGTTAGAATACCGGCCTGTCACGCCGGGGGTCGCGGGTTCGAGTCCCGTCCACTCCGCCAAATAAAGTCAGTTTACTGCAATAGTCAGTTCATTAATTGCTGTTTCATCAGCTAGCTTCTTAGGTTCTATTGTGTTTGATTTTGTCAACCGTAAAAAACGTATTGTTCAAGTCTTTATGGGCTTGTTAATACTTCCTTTTTTGTTCTGGGGCATCGAATCGTACCGTAATATGGGAGGTGAGGGCTATGTTGCGATCGTGGATGGCGAAGAGATACCTCGGCGTGAGTATGAGCAAGCATTGCGTGATCACCATGAAAGAATGCGCTCCATGTTGGGGGCAAATTTCGATAGTGCAATGCTTGATACTTTTGAAGTAAAAAACTCGGTACTTGAGAGGCTCATTCAACAGCGATTATTGTACCGGGAGGCAACTGGCAATGGCTTTACCGTTCTGGATTCGCAAATTGTCAAAACTATCCGGGATGTGCCGGCTTTTCAAAAAGACAGCAAGTTTTCCAAGCAGCAATATGAGCAATTGTTGCGTAACCAAGGTCTCACTCCGGCAGTATTCGAATCACGTATTCGTCAGGAGCTTCTACTTCAGCAATTGTTGAGCGGTTATAGCGATTATGCATTTGCCCCTAAAGTAGTCGCCGAGAAAGTGCACTATTTAAGTGAAGTTAAGCGTGAAATCAATCAATCACAGATTGCATCGGAGCAATTCTTGGCGCAAGTAACACCGAAAGAAAAAGACATAGCTGAATATTATGAGGAACACAGAGCTGACTTCGATCTGCTGGAACGTGCGCGGATTGAGTATGTGGTTTTATCGCCGGATGCGGTAGCTAAAAATGAAACAGTCAGTGATGAAGCAGTCGCTACTTATTTTTCCGAGCATCAGGAAGAATTCAATCAACCGGAAGAACGCAAAGCTAGTCATATTCTGGTTAGCATAACTGCTGATGCAACGGATGATGAAAAACAAGCAGCAAGGAAAAAAGCGGAAGACCTACTGGAACAAGTCAAACAGAATCCAGATCAATTTGCGGAAATTGCCAAGCAAAACTCAGACGATCCCGGTTCGGCAATGCGGGGTGGTGATCTTGGATTTTTTGGTCGCGGGGTAATGGTTAAGCCTTTTGAAGAGAAAATTTTTTCAATGCAGTTGGATGAAATCAGTGACATTGTAGAAACGGATTTTGGTTTTCATATCATTAAACTGACTGCTATTAAAGAAGAAAAACGCCCTAGTCTGGATAATGTCCGAGAGCAGATTGAGAATAAGCTCAAGCTGGAAATGGTGAGCAGTGTTTTTGGAGAAATAGCTGAGGATTTCAGTAACGTCGTTTACGAGCAAGGCGATAGTTTGCAAGCTGCTGCAAAGAAGTTTGAACTACCTATACAGACGAGTGGTTGGATCACGAGAAACTCAGCGGATCCGGCTATTCTTAGTAATGACAAGTTGTTATCGGCAGTTTTTTCGGAGGATGCCATTACAAATCACCGTAATACCGAAGCTATTGAAATAAAACCCGATACGCTAGTAGCCGCTCGTGTTCTTGAATATAAGCCTGCAACTACACAATCACTTGAAGTTGTTAGAGAACAGATCGTAGAGAGGCTCAAGAAGCAAATGGCTGAGGCAAAGGCTATTGAAGAAGGGCAAGTAAAGCTTGCGCGCTTGCAAGCAGGGGAAGAGGTAAGCGATGTTGTTTGGAGTGACGCAAAACAGATTTCTTATATGCAGTCACAAGGAGTGGATCCTGAAGCTTTACGGGCAGTTTTTACTGCTGATATAAGCGCTTTGCCGGCTTATGCAGGAGTGGTTGATTCAAAAGGCGGTTTTAATCTGATTAGAATTAATCGTGTTGTGGAGCCAGAATCTGCAGAAAAAGCTAAACTGGATAATTTTGCTAAACAGCTTCAGCAAATGATTACGCAAGAGGAAATGTCTGCCTACTTGGCCGCGATTAGGCAGCGCTACGATGTAAAAGTCAAACAGGATAGCTTTTAATCTCTTCCAGATTTAATGCCCCTCGCCCTTCAGGGCGAGGGGGTCGACTTGAAGGATCGGGCAATTAATAGTTTGCCGCAATCTTAATCATGAAGATTGAATGCAACAGTATTGAAGCCCGCATCTACATACGTTATTTCTCCGGTAATGCCGCTAGCCAGATCGCTGCATAAGAAAGCGGCAACATTACCGACTTCATCAATGGTTACATTACGGCGCAACGGTGAAACTTTCTCGGTGTAACCTAGTAACTTTCCAAAATTTCCGATGCCGGCGGCGGCTAGAGTTTTGATCGGACCGGCAGAAATGGCGTTAACGCGAATTCCTTTGGGGCCCAAGCTGGAGGCCATGAAACGGACATTTGCTTCAAGGCTGGCTTTGGCCAAACCCATTACATTGTAGTTAGGCATGACGCGGACGGCGCCAAGATAACTCAGTGTTAAAAGTGAACCGTTACGATTCTGCATTAGAGGTAATGCTGCTTTAGCAAGCGCGGAAAAACTATAAGCGCTGACGTCATGTGCGATTCGGAAAGCTTCGCGGTTAACACTTTCCAAATAATCGCCAGTTAATGCCTCACGTGGCGCAAAGGCGATGGAATGAATAATACAATCCAAACTATCCCAATGTTTCTGCAGATTCTCAAAGCAGAGTGCGATTTCGGTGTCACTGGAAACATCACAAGGAAATAACAGATTACTGTCAAATTCCGCAGCTAATTTTTCTACCCGGATGCGAACTTCCTCACCTTGATAGGTAAATGCCAGTGAAGCGCCTTCACGTTTCATGGCTTTTGCGATACCGTAAGCGATGGATCGGTTACTGAGCAATCCGGTAATGAGGACACGTTTGTTTGCCAGAAATCCCATACATTTTCCTTGTAAAATTGTGCGAATTGGCGAATTATAGCTGAAGGTGATGTAAGGTGGGGTTGAGTAAGGAAAGATATGTGTAGATGCAAGGGTTACAGTGAATGAAGTCGGCAGAGAATAACCTGATTGTTTTATTGGGGTCATTACTAGCTTTTCTTTTGCTGACCGCATGCGATAGACATAATTGGAACAACCCCTATACGCCTGAAGATACGGCAAGAAATACTCTTTACACTGTGTTCACTGAACGTCCGAAACATTTGGATCCGGTGCAATCGTACAGCTCCAATGAGATTCAGTTTACTGCGCAAATTTACGAGCCGCCTTTACAGTATCATTACTTGAAACGGCCTTATGCATTAATCCCAGCCACTGCTAAGGAAATGCCTGCGGTAAAGTACTTTGATGCGCAAGGCAATCAATTACCGGATGACGCGCGTGTGCATGATATTGCCTATAGTGCTTATGAAATTTCAATCCGGCCAGGCATTCTTTATCAGCCGCACCCAGCCTTTGCCAATGATGCGCAAGGTAATGGATTGTTTCATGACTTGAGTCAACAGGAATTGGCGTCTATACACAAGCTTTCCGATTTTTCTCAAACTGGAACAAGAGAATTAGTAGCGGATGATTATGTTTATCAGATCAAGCGCTTGGCGCATCCAAAATTGCATTCGCCGATATATGGGCTTATGGCGGATTACATCGCAGGTCTTCGGGGATATGCCGAGATACTTAAGCGGGTCGGGCAAAATCTACCGGAAGAAAAAATGTTTCTGGATTTACGAGATTATCCGCTGGCAGGAGCGGAGGTGGTTGATCGGTATACTTATCGCATAACTGTAATCGGTAAGTATCCACAATTTGTTTATTGGCTGGCGATGCCTTTTTTCGCACCGATTCCTTGGGAAGCGGATCACTTTTACTCGCAACAGGGATTAATACAAAAAAACATTACACTGGATTGGTATCCAGTAGGTACTGGTCCCTATATGCTAACCGAAAATGATCCCAATTTACGGATGGTGCTAGAGAAGAATCCGAATTTTCATGATGAATACTATCCGATTGACGGTATGCCGGAGGATGAAGAAAACGGTTTATTGGTGGATGCCGGGAAGAAATTGCCTTTTATCGATAAGATTGTTTTTGTCCGGGAAAAGGAAAGCATCCCGCGCTGGAACAAATTCTTGCAGGGCTATTATGATTCCAGCGGTATTGGCTCGGATAGCTTTGATCAGGCCATACAATTAGCCGGACAGGGTGAAGCGACAGTGACTGAAGCGATGACTGAACAAGGGATAAGACTGGAAACCTCCGTTGCGGCGTCAACCTATTATATGGGATTTAACATGCTTGATCCTCTGGTTGGCGGGATCGATGAGAAATCACATGAGTCGGCCAGAAAACTGCGGCAGGCGATTTCAATCGCTATCGATTATGAAGAATTCATTTCGATTTTTGCCAACGGTCGTGGAATGCCGGCCCAGAGTCCTATTTCACCGGGTATTACAGGCTACCGGGAAGGAGAAGCGGGTATCAATCCGGTGGTATACGACTGGATAAACGGTCAACCGCGGCGTAAGTCAATTCAAACTGCCAAGACTCTACTTGCGGAGGCGGGTTATCCGAATGGAATCGATCAGCGAACCGGTATGCCGCTCATTTTATATTTTGATGTGACTGCGCGTAGTACTGAGGATCGATCCAAGCTTGATTGGATGCGTAAGCAATTTCAGAAGTTAAATATCCAACTGGTGGTGCGAAGCACGGATTACAATCGCTTTCAAGATAAGATCCGGAAAGGGAATGCGCAGATTTTTGAGTGGGGCTGGAATGCCGATTACCCGGATGCGGAAAATTTCTTGTTCTTATTATATGGACCGCAACGTAAGGTAGGAAATAGTGGCGAGAATGCCGCGAACTATCACAATGCGGAATATGATCGTCTGTTTGAGTTGATGAAAAATATGGAAGATGGACCAGAGCGGCAGCAGATTATCGATCGTATGGTCGAAATTTTGCACTCTGATGCGCCGTGGCTGTGGGGTTATCACCCGAAAGATTATGGTTTATACCACTCGTGGTATCAGAATATTAAGCCTAATAGAATATCGAATAATAATCTCAAATATTTCAAGGTTGATGCTGAGCAAAGGGTGCAAAAACAGCGGGAATGGAATGAACCGGTTCTTTGGCCAGTTGCGTTGATTCTGGTCGTACTGACTATAAGTTTTGCTCCGGCAATAGCCGCTTTTTACCGGCGCGAAAGCGGTGCTGCGGTGCGTGCTGCTCTATAATCCATAGAGCTTTGATTACATGCTGAGTTATATTGTTAGGCGTCTTTTTTATGCGATACCGATTCTGATCGGTGTCAATCTCATCACATTTGTTCTATTTTTTGTCGTGAACACTCCCGATGACATGGCGCGCATGCAATTGGGCATTAAGCATGTAACGCCGGAAGCGATCAAAAAATGGAAAACGGAGCGAGGTTACGATAAGCCGCTGCTATTCAATCAAGAGGCCGAGAGGCTGGGTAAATTGACGGATACTGTTTTTTTTAAGAAATCGGTGTCCATGTTTGTTTTCGATTTTGGTCGATCGGATGACGGCAGGGATATTGCGCAAGAAATCAAGTCACGCATGCTGCCAAGCCTGGCTATCGCATTGCCGGTATTTGTTCTGGGATTGATCGTGTATATCACTTTTGCACTCTTGATGGTTTTTTTTCGCACAACTTATATTGATTTTTTGGGGGTGATTTTGTGTGTGGCGTTAATGTCTATCTCCAGCTTATTTTATATTATTGTCGGTCAATTTCTGATCAGTAAGCTATGGCATTGGGTGCCCATATCCGGTTATGAGGCGGGGCTGGATGCGGTGAAGTTTTTACTACTGCCAGTTATCATCGGTGTAATCAGTGGTGCGGGATCCAATATCCGTTGGTATCGTACTCTGTTTTTGGAGGAAATGAATAAGGAGTATGTGCGCACAGCTAGAGCGAAAGGATTGTCGGAGCATATCGTTTTGTTTCGTCATGTTCTAAGAAATGCAATGATTCCTGTTTTAACTGGCGCTGTTGTCGTAGTGCCCTTATTGTTCCTCGGTAGTCTGCTGGTTGAGTCGTTTTTTGGTATTCCCGGGTTAGGCAGTTATACCATTGATGCGATCAATTCACAGGATTTTTCCATTGTAAGAGCGATGGTCTTTTTGGGTTCTATACTCTATATTGCGGGTTTGGTCTTGACCGATATATCGTACACTTTAGTTGATCCTAGAGTGCGTTTGGCATAAAAAACAAGGTAAGTTATTTGTTGATCTCGTTTTTATCGATGGCGGAGTTTTTCGGTGTTCAAGTGCATATTGAAATAAATGTGAACTCGGCTTTTGCAAATGTTTTTAGTGAATCGATCCTGTGTATGCATATAACTGCCCGTAGAAACTTGACTTATGAGTGCAATATATTCATAATCAGCGGTTTCGTTTGGAGGGGTTCCCGAGCGGCCAAAGGGATCAGACTGTAAATCTGACGGCTCTGCCTTCGAAGGTTCGAATCCTTCCCCCTCCACCAATTTATGAAGCACGGTGAGAATCGCAGGGTGAAAAACCTGTTGAGATTGGCTTTGGTTATGTTTCTAACAAATGGTGAATAGTGCGGGTGTAGCTCAATGGTAGAGCAGAAGCCTTCCAAGCTTACGACGAGGGTTCGATTCCCTTCACCCGCTCCAAATG
>JBDHRU010000141.1:0-6632 GCA_039807765.1 Nitrosomonas sp.
AAGAAATGACCGATTAGTCTCGGTAGGTCTCCAAAGGCCTCGGTTATGGCACAAAAATGACACAAATTTGCCACAAGTCGTTTTTGCCGATGAGCGCACAGCATCTTACGGCACAGCAAATTGCCGCCGCATGCGGCAGCATATTTTTTCCGAGCTTGTTCCCATTGCCGGAGACCTGGCCGCCCGCTACGTCAAAACCGCCGAGCGTTCCAGTTTCGAGCAAGCCAACCACGAACTGCTAGATATCTATAATCAGCTGCGTATCGAGGATCTGAATCTATGCGGCGATAGTGAGGAATTGTTTGAAGCCGCCAAGCGCTTTGCCGAAAAATGCCATTCGGCCCGCGCTCGCGCGCAATCCCCTCTTGAAGCCTATCAAGCCTGCCTGCGCATCGTCGATCACTATCAAGTCAAACGGCCATCCATCAAAGGCGACGATCTGGAACCGGCACTGAACCGCATGTGCTGCTCGCGCTGGTGGAACCGCAGAATTCAGATATTGAAACTGCGCAAGATAGAAACCATCGCCCGCAATCTCGAGCTCGTCAACCGCCTGCACGGCATATATGCCAGCGATTACACCATTCATGTTAAGCGCAAACAAAAGGAACGAAATCGGCTGTACCTGGCCACGAACTTCGTAAGCAACCAGAACGGCGAGATTTTTTCCCTGCAGAACCTAGCCGATCGTTCGGTATCCAATCCAGCCGTTCGCCGTGCCGAATTGATGACACGAATCCGCGGTTTTGAAATGGTGGCCAATTATCTGGGTCATGTAGGTGAATTCTATACGCTTACCACCCCTTCCCGCATGCACGCCTGTTTACATACCGGCCACGCCAATCCGCGCCATGACGGCACGACCACCCTAGAAGCGCACCAGTATCTGACACATCTTTGGGCGCTGATCCGCGCCGAACTTGATAGGCTGAACATCCGCTCTTACGGTTTCCGCGTGGTCGAACCGCACCACGACGGCACCCCGCATTGGCACCTGCTACTGTTCATGCCGGATAAACACCGCGAAGCTGTGCGTAGAGTTATGAGCCATTATGCGCTTCTGGATAGCGGCAACGAGCCAGGTGCATTAAAACACCGCTTTAAAGTAGAACCCATCGATCCAGCCAAAGGCTCAGCCGCCGGTTACATTGCCAAGTACATCTCGAAGAACATCGACGGCTATCAATTGGAGCAGGACTTGTACGGCAACGATGCTATTCAGGCAGCCGAACGCATCACCACTTGGGCCAACACCTGGGGTATCCGGCAATTCCAGCAGATCGGGGGTCCCAGCGTTACCGTTTGGCGGCAACTGAGAAAACTCGATAAATGCGACGATCCTGAACTGGAAACCATCCGTCAATCGGCGACCGCCAGCGATTGGGCAGCCTTCATGCTAGCGATGGGCGACCCCGAAACCCCGCACAACCAGCAAGCTATCAAACCGTTCTACGATGAACCCAAGAACCTCAATCCGGTAACCGGCGATGTGTATTCACCGCTGACCGGTCGCTATGGTGACGCTGCACCGTTACGGGTGGCTGGTATTGTTTGGAGGGGATTGGGTTATAGCACATGTAAGCATGTCTGGATGCCTTTGGTGATGGCGAGCAGCGAGGACGTGACATCACGGAGCGTGGCGCGAGACGCGCGCACGTCATGTCGCGCCGCAGCTGTTTCTCTTGGACTTGTATCAATAACTGTACCAACCCCTTTTTATCCTCCGGAGGTCATCCATGAAAACCCGACTCAACACTAAAAAAGACCTAATAAAAGACATTATGAATCCTTTTACTTTAGAAGAAGCCGTGTCCTTGATTTACCGTTTGGCCGTTCTTAAAAAAGATGCGCTGCCACCCGGCCAGAAATACAGCATCACGCAAATCGGCCATATTTGCGGCGTATTGACGCTTAACGACCAGATCGAGATCGTCATCAAGTTTCACGACGAGATGCGCCAATTCACCAAAGAGGAGTTTTACGCACAAGTACAGCTTTTAGACTAAACAGGACAAATGACATATTGACTGCCATGATCAGCAATGTATCATGACGATAACTACTTATCGTGAGGAACACTATTGATCATGGAAGACCAAACAAACAAACCGAGAAAACTGCTCGCTCTCGATGATGAGACGGAACAAAAGATACTCCAGAACATGCGGGAATTTAGAGGTGTTGGCACTACGCTTGAAAGTGCTCTTGGCGCATTGGTAATGGGGCAGTATTTCGGCTGGCGGGTTCTCAAGATTCTGCACAACCCGGCCACTTACCGCCGCTATGAAAAAGTGCTCGGCATTGAGTTTAAAGACGTATGCCCGGAAATCACCGAATTCGGCCAGAAAAAAAGTATTGGCTATGCCATCACCGAAAAGCTTGGCAGTTTCTGGGCGGTGGTCATGGGTAAGCGCAAAGTAGCGGATAAGGGTTTGATCGACAATCAAGCGGAAGTAGAAAAGCAGGTAGCTAAGCATATCGCTGGCAATGACGGGGAGGAAAAGAAATGAACCACTCCGAACATATACTGGTAACGATCAAGAAGTTTGCTGAACTAACCGGCTTGACTGAAGAAGCTATCCGGCAATATATCAAGAAAGGACAATGGCGATACAAAATTCACTGGAACAAAGCACCAAACGGTCGAATCTTCATCATCGCAAAGGCAGCTTACGCATGGATGCAAGGCAGCGAGGCATAACTATCCGGGGCAATAGCGCCCAAATCGCCTTTACCTATCAAGGCGTGCGCTGCCGGGAGACGATCCCTATACCGCCGACCAAGGCCGCGCAAAAAGAACTGGCGCTTAAGCGGCAAGCAATACTGTATGAAATCAGCATCGGCACTTTTGATTATTCCAAGCACTTTCCATACAGCAAGAAAGCAAAAGAATTTCGCAAAACCCGGCCAGATCGTTACACTATTCGCGAAGGCCTGATTGATTGGTTACAACGTGCTCAATCCCGATGCCAACCAAGCACACTGCGCGACTATGAAAGCGCAATTTATCACCATTTGATTCCAACATTTGGCGATCTAACGATTGATGAACTCACTGCACTCAAAGTTAAGGAATGGTTAGCTGATCTTCCATGTTCCAACAAGCGAAAAAACAACATTCTGATTCCACTGCGCCAGTTATATGACGAAATGTATCATGATGAAATCATCACCAAAAACCCGCTAGATCATGTAAAAAATCTTCCGATCCATACGCGAGAACCGCAACCCTTCACAGCCGATGAGGTCACACGTATTCTGAATGAACTTGCAGGACAAGAAAAAAATCTGATTCAGTTTGCGTTCTGGACGGGACTCCGAACTTCCGAGCTGATTGCGTTGCGCTGGCAGGATGTCGATCTGGAACAGAACTGCATTCATGTTCGAGTTGCTCAAGTGCGTAATCACTTGAAAGGCACTAAAACCAAGTCAGGAAAACGCACAATTACACTTCAGCCCCAAGCCAGAGGTGCTTTGCTTGGCCAGCAAACCTACACTGAAAAACTGAAAGAAATTGTTTTTCATAATCCACGCCATAACAAACCCTGGAAAGACGATCAAGCCATTCGCAAAACAGTTTGGATTCCGGCATTGGAACAGGCTGGCATCAAATACCGTAATCCCTATCAAACCCGCCACACTTTCGCTTCAACAATGCTTTCAAGAGGTGAACATCACATGCAGGTCGCGGAGGAGATGGGACATAAGGATTGGGGGCAGATTAGAAAGAGCTATGGACGATATATTCCGCAGAAACAGAAAAAAACCCAGTTATAGTCCTAATTCACACACCAGAAAGGAAAAAACTAACTGGAATTTTTTGCTTCTTTTCTTAACGTGTGATACATAAGAAAAATCTATATAATTACTTGTAGATCAACAAGAATAAAGAATAAAAATTTAAAACAAGGATGGATTTGTAATGGAAGCAAGAAATAGAAATTTATCCGATTGGCTTACAAGAGTCAGGACTAGGCAAATTGTGCTGCTACGATTCCAGAGATTTGAAGCTTGGAGCCATTCACAAATCTCCTCGCTCTTGAATACCGTACTTAAAGAACTTCCAGCTGGGGCAATTCTAACGCTCGAAATAGGAGAAAAAGAACCATTTTTGTCCAGACCGATTGTTGGTGCTCCTACTGAAGGAGAAAAGATAGTAGAGCACTTGTTAGATGGTCAGCAGCGATTAACATCTTTTTGGCGTACGTTAAATGATCTATATGAGGACAGGTTATACCTTATAAAATTAGAAGAGGAAGAGGATCTTGAATTGCCTTACTACGCCACTTCTATCTCAAGATATTATAAAAATGGCGATAAATATCCCATTTGGGCCAATTCTCCAGTGGAATTATGGAAAAGAAAATATATTCCCGTATCTTTGCTAAGACCGGACACTGATGCGGAGAAATCATTTAAAAATTGGGCTAAAGAGGCCGGACAAGGTGATATGAATTGCGTTCTCGAGATAAATGATGTTGGCAATAAATTGAGGCATAAATTCTCTATTTTTAACATACCATTTTTATCTCTACCTGTTACAACAAAACCTGAAGTCGCACTTGATGTATTTATAAAAATGAATACATCTTCGTCACCTCTAACTCCTTTCGATATTGTTGTCGCGCAAATAGAAGCAGCATCCGGAAAATCCTTACATGGATATATTGAAGAACTTAAGCAAGACGTGCCAAATTTTGCAAGATACAGTGAACCTGAAGATGTGGTTCTAGCTGTTGCAGCCCTACTCAATAATAAGATCCCCTCTAAAGAGACTTATCTGTCTAGCGATTTTTCTATGTCATTTGATGCTTCTTGGCCAAGTATCAAAAAGGGGATCAAGAAGGCTATATCGTTTCTAATCGACGAAAAGATACTCGATTATCGGCGCTTGCCAACGGATGTTGTGGTGTATGTGTTATCAGCATTGTGGTCTATATCAGAAGAAGGATTAGATAGAGAGGGAGAGGTGAGAATTGTTCTTAGAAAATATCTTTGGCTCTCATTCTTTACTGAGAGATATGATCGTGCAACAAATAGCAGAGCATTTTCTGACTACAAGGAAATAGCTAAATTGCTAAAAGACAAAACTGGAGAGCCAGATATTTTCAATGAAACTGATTATCCTATACCAAGCATAGACGAATTAAAGACATCAAGCTGGCCTTATAGAAAAGACAGATTGGCAAGAGCAATATTATCGGTTGGTTTAAAGTCTGGTGGATTCGATTTTGCTGATGGTGCACCAGCATCCTATGAAAGTATACAGTCAAGAGAATATCATCATATTTTTCCGCAAGCATGGCTGAAGGAACAAGGCTGTAAAGACTTTGAAATAAATAGAGCGCTGAATTGCGCTTTAATTTCCTGGAGAACAAATCGTAACATTTCTGCTAAAACACCTTCAGATTATGTTGCTGAGCGAATGGAAGCGAATTCTCTTGGTGAAGCAGAGGTGTCAAGACGCCTTGAGTCTCATCTAATTCCGGTCGCTCAATTAAGAAACAACAACTATAGCGAATTTATGGATGAGAGAGCACGATTAGTGAAAAAGATGGTAGAAAAGCTTTGCGATGGTCAAATTGTGGAAGGAATGCTCTAACACTTGGGTCAAGTTAACTTTTTCTACGTTGAACACTCCAAGTGCAACTTACCCAAAACGCTAGTTCCTCTAAGTCACTAGGTTGTTGTATTAGTTTCGCAGAACTAACGTAACAATGCTATATGCCAACTTTCATGTACTCCGTTCAGTTAACACGCTACAAATACATTGATAAGAAAACAATCTTTGGCGTATCATAAAACTTTCAAAAACATCAGGATATTGTGATATTTCATGCCTAACACTACCCGCGAAAAATTTTCCTCTCAAGCTGCGCCAGAAGTTCTTACAGCACTCAGAAAAATCGCTGAATCTGAGGGTCGCCCTATCCAAGAAATACTTGATGAAGCTTTGCGGGAGTACATCGAACGTAAAGAAAAAACCCAGCCTCGTCGCCAAGCAATGGATGCTTTTGCGCAAAGCCTAAGTGAATTTGATCAGCTCTACCGTGAATTAGCTAAATAACGTTGAAAGAGTACCTGACTGTTCCCGATATACTAGCAATCCATTCAATATTAATCCAGCGTTTCGGTGGATCAAATGGTATCCGTGATCCTGGCGCACTTGAATCTGCATTATTTCGGCTTCAATCAGGCTACTATGTCGATATAGTTTCGGAAGCAGCCGCTCTGATGGAAAGTTTAGCCATCAATCACCCCTTTGTAGATGGCAACAAACGAGTAGCTTTTGCAGCTACCGATATTTTCCTTCGTATTAATGGTTATCGAATCAACTGTGAATCAATGATTATTTACGTCGACATGATGCAAATGTTTGAAACAGGTACATTTGATTTGACTCACCTTGAACCATGGTTAAGAAAGCTGATAATCAAAGCATCTTAAAGTTATATGTTTACGCAAAGATTTAACTTATCTTGATGGTTTCATTAAATAAGCTTAAACTGAGTTTGGTGAAATTTTTCAAAATCTTAAAAATACTTCAAAATGACACAGAAATAGCAGAGGTAAATACTAAATGGTTGATACATCAAATATAGATCAAGGTTCGAATCCCGCCTTCTCCGCCA
>JBDHRU010000142.1:0-6559 GCA_039807765.1 Nitrosomonas sp.
GCGCTGATGATGGCGGTCAGGGGAAATCATCTCGATGCGGTTTCACTGCTGCTTAACAATGGCGCCGATCCATCGATTAAAAATGAACACGGCGACAATGCCTTGGCATGGGCGGAAAAACACAACCATCCGGATATCGTGCAGTTTCTCAAGAACCACGGAGCAGCGAAATAAATTGAACGGCAGTGCGGTAATCCGGCTGGGAATTTGACCATGCAGCCGCTGCAAGGAAAAGTGGCCCTGGTAACCGGATCGGCGCGTGGAATCGGTGCGGAGGTCGCTCTGACGTTAGCTAAAGCGGGTGCCAAAGTCGTCGTCAATTATGCGCAAGATCAATCCGCTGCGGACGGCGTGTGCGCAACCATTACAGGAGCAGGCGGCGAATGCCTGGTTGTGCAGGCCGATGTCAGCGATCCGGCGGCCGTGCAAAAACTCTTCGTGACGGCGATCGAACACTTCCGGCAGATCGATATTCTCGTCAATAATGCCGGAATTCTAGTCTTTAAGGAAATTGCCGAAATCAGCGACGACGAATTCGATCGCATCGTCGATACTAATTTCAAGAGCGTTTTTTATACATTGCGCGAAGCGGCAGTGAAACTGGCGGATCACGGCCGCATCGTGACCGTTTCCAGCACGGTGACGCGCTTGATGTTGCCAAAGTATGGTGCATACGCCGCGACCAAAGCGGCGGTTGAGCAACTGACGCGGATTTTTGCGCGTGAAGCGGGAAAGCGGGGTATTACCGCGAACATCGTTTCACCCGGCCCGGTCGATACGGAATTGTTTCGCAGCGGTAAAACGGCGGTGGATATCGAGCGTATGGCGGCGATGGCCGCATTGGGACGGATCGGCGAAGCAAATGATATCGCACAGGTCGTGCGATTCTTGGTCAGCGACGAAGCGCGTTGGATTACAGGGCAGAATATTGGTGTCAACGGTGGAATTATTTAACGGATAGGGAAGGGAGAAACGAATGCGTGTCGGCGTGCCTAAGGAAATCAAAATTCATGAATCCCGTATCGGACTGACCCCGGCGGCGGTACGCGAGCTGGCCGCGAGTGGTCATCATGTCATGGTGCAAAAAAATGCCGGCATACAAATCGGTTTGAGCGACGATAAGTACCGCAACGCGGGGGCGGAAATCGTGGAAGCGCCGCAAGAGATTTACGCCAAGGCCGATCTGATCGTCAAGGTCAAGGAACCGCAAGCCTCCGAGTTGCCGTTGCTGCGCGCCGGGCAAGTACTGTTCACCTATCTGCATCTTGCGCCCGATCCGGTGCAAACCAAGGGGTTGCTCGATTCCGGTTGCATCGCCATCGCTTATGAAACGGTGACTGATAGTTTCGGCGGCTTGCCGTTGCTCGCGCCGATGAGTGAAGTGGCTGGCCGCATGGCGATCCAGGCAGGCGCACATGCGCTGGAACTCGATCAAGGTGGACGCGGCGTTCTGCTCGGCGGCGTATCCGGCGTGCCCGCAGCTCGCGTCGTGGTTTTAGGCGGCGGTGTGGTCGGCACCAATGCCGCGCGTATCGCAATGGGTGTGGAAGCGCATGTCACGGTGCTCGACAAGTCGATTCATCGCTTGCAGCAATTGGATTTTCAGTATGGTTCCAGAATCAATACGGTGTTTTCCACGGTAGATGCCGTCGAAGAACATGTCTCAACGGCCGACCTGGTCATCGGTGCGGTGCTGGTGCCCGGTGGCGCAGCGCCTAAACTGGTCAGCCGTGAACTGGTCAGCCGCATGAATCGCGGCGCGGTGCTGGTCGACGTCGCCATCGACCAAGGCGGTTGCTTCGCCACCTCCAAACCGACCTCGCTGGCCGATCCGATTTTCACCGTCGACGGCGTGGTGCACTACTGCGTCTCCAACATGCCCGGCGCCGTTGCCAGAACATCCACTTTCGCATTGAATAACGCCACCTTGCCGTTCGTCCTGGCGCTGGCCAATAAAGGTTACCGCAAGGCGCTGACGGACGATGTACACTTGCGCAATGGATTAAATGTTTACCAGGGACGGTTGACGTATGAAGCGGTGGCTAGGGATTTGGGGTTGAGCTATACGCCAACGGTGGATGTGCTGGCGTAAATACACGCGCAGTGCTAGACGATGGCGTGCTTGTCAGGTCTCTTTATTTGGTTAACACCCGTGATAGATTCAATATCGTCTTTTTCAATTTGCTGTGCCCAATACAAATCCCAGCGGGTTTGAAGGTTGAGCCAATAATCCGCTGATATATTAAAGAACTTCGCCAATCGCAATGCCGTGCTTGGCGTAACACCGCGCTTTTGATTGACCAGTTTGCTAATACGTTGGTACGGGACATGGATAGCCTCCGCCAGTTCCCGTTGGCTGATGTTCATGGGTTCCAAGAATTCAGCACGAAGCATTTCTCCGGGATGTGTGGGTTCTCTATCGGTTGGAATACGCATGGAATAAGACCTCTATCAGTGATAATCGGTAATTTCAACATCATGCGGGCCTGAATCACTCCATTTGAAGCAAACCCGATATTGATCATTGATACGGATACTAAATTCCCTTTTTCTATCACCAAACAGACTTTCGAGATAATTGCCTGGTGGTATCCGTAATTCCTCCAGAACCAAAACTGAGTCCAATTGGTCGAGTTTTCTGCAAGCCACCTTCCATAAAGATTGCGGGAGTAGGTTACGAGCCAGCTTAGAGTTTTTTCCGTTAAAGATATCTTCAGTCGCTTGATTCTTGAAGGAAACTATCGTCCGAACATAATAGCATGGTATTCATGCTATTCAAGTGGCGATTTTGCCAGGATGTTTTGCTTTCATTAGTTACAATATGGATCGTGCGTGCGCGGACTAATAATTGATGTATCCAGATCTCGAAGCGGCTGCATGCCATTTCTTAATATAGGCATTGCCCAACACTGCGGGATCTGCTTTTGCTTGGTGCAAAAACCAACTTAGCAAACCATCCCATTCAGTGAGATTGCCTTCTGGGAGAAGTTGCCACTGTAATTGCTCAAGAGTCCAGTTTGATTTGATGCTGTTAGTAAGCATGGAGCAGCATACATAGTTATCTTCTGTGTTGGAGCCTCCTCTGGCTACTGGCACGATGTGATCAATGGTTGGGAAAAGCTCCCAATAAGCAATATGTCCTTCACTCATCTTCCCATTCTTATGATACGGAAATTCTGCTGGCAGATAATGTGACAAGAGCCGAAGTACTGGCGGAAATACAAGTCTTGTGCCTCGGTAACGATCAATGAAACCATCGCGTAAGAAAATTTTGGTCATAACAGCAGGCGTATAATTTCGACCAGGATTTTGAGATGGACAAAAAGGATATTCAGATGAAATTATGTGTGATGCGCCAACGAAATCCCTTGAAGTTATAAGTTGGCATGCAGTCTCAATTGTTGAGCTGTATTCGATCGTCATGGACTTGGATTTTTGTCAAACATGATGAAGGTTAACTTCATCACTCAATATTCTGCACCTGTTCGCGCATCTGCTCGATAATCACCTTCAGTTCCATCGAAATCCGCGTGATTTCCAGGTCGACCGATTTCGAGCCGATAGTATTGGCTTCGCGGTGCAGTTCCTGCATCATGAAGTCGAGCCGTTTGCCGGCGCCACCGCCTTTGTGGATGATGCGTTCGACTTCGTCGAGGTGGGCTTGCAGGCGCGATAGTTCTTCGTCGACGTCGATTTTTCCGGCGAACAGTGTGATTTCCTGGTGGATGCGTTCGTCTTCGTTGCTGCCGAGAACTTCTTCCAGGCGGGTGCGCAGTTTTTCCTCAAACGCGGCGATCAGTGCTGGGATGCGTGGCGATGCGGTTTGCAATAATTGGCGCATTTGCCCGATGCGTTCGAGCAGGATGGATTTGAGTTTGTTGCCTTCGCGTATCCGTGCGGCTTTTAAGTCATCGAGTGCGGTTTGCAGCAGTGTCATGCAGATTTCGTCGGTTTCTTCGCCAGGTGTTGTGTCGCTTCCCAAGATTCCTGGCCATTTTAGGATTTCCGCCACTGTTAATGAAGGTGCGGTGGGGTGGTGCGTTTTGATGGTTTGTTCCAGTTGCAGCAATTTTTCCAGCAAAGCCTGATCGAGCTGCTGAGAATTTTCCGTGTTCGCCGACGGGGAAAAATTCAACCGGCATTCAACTTTACCGCGGTTGAGTTGTTTCGTCAGCAGTTCGCGCATGGCCGGTTCCAGTTTGCGAAAATCATCCGGCAGACGCAGCTGGATGTCGAGATAGCGGTTATTGACCGAACGGATTTCCAGATTTAACGATCCGTACGGCATTTCCTGGGCGGCGGCGGCGTAGCCGGTCATGCTAAAAATCATGATAACTGTGCTTTTAAAGTGGGAAAGGGGAAATAACGGGATGAGCTGAGTAAGTTGTCGTCGCAGACCGCCGGTGCGGATTTGCGGTCGAGCAGGCCGGTCACGGTAAAAGGCATATCTTTGTTTTCCGGGTCAAACACGATTTGGCTTGCATCGATGTATTTGTAGTCGCCCGGTGCATTCAAACGCCATAAATTCGGGATGTTGGGGTAGGGCTGGTGCAGGCAATACGCCGCAGTGTCGCCGTGAACGATCAGAACCGGCTTCTTGAATTGTTCGGCTTTGTGTTTGATCAGATCGCGCAGCGAGCGGAAGCCATCGCAATCGGTGCGATTGCTCGTAGTGCAGACCGGTTTTTCGCGATCAAAGTCGAACATGTCCGCTTGGAAAGCGATCACCACCGCTTGCGCGGATTCCGCCGTGGCAAAACGTTGTTGCAGCCATTCGGCATTGGCGCGATCGCGCCGGTCTGCTTCATTCAGCGCATCGTCGATGTTGCTGCGCAGAATTTCCCCGCGGCCATTGTTCGTGCCGGGGATGTGCAACGTGGCGAAAGCGACGGAGCCGATATCCCATCGCGCATTCTCGATAAAACCTTGCTGCCGGATAAGACCCGGGATATCGCGCGTCAATTGCTGCCGATCCTGCTGAAAAAACAATTGACGCAGATATCCGAGGCGCTCGAGTTCGTCATACCGCGTTGAAGTATTAAACCGGTCGCAATCTGTCCAGTCGTTATCGCCGGGGGTATAGACTGTCTTATGCGGATTGAGGTGCGCAATCTGGCGGTAATGATCCTGAAAAAGATCGTCGCCGCATGCTAACCGGCCTCTCTTGAAATCGCCTAGATGAATCAGCACCGGCGGATTCAAAGCGTGAATAGCTTTGGCGATGGCACCGTCGGGTTGTTCCAGCAGTGCATATTCGGCATCGGTATACGGCATGTCGCCCAGCACCACAAATCGGATGGTTTTTTCAGCAGCGGGAGATGTCGTGTCATCCGCCGGTGCGGGCGCGGCAAAAATCAGCATGAAGAGGAAAAAACATACCTTCATCGCCATGCCGCGGATCATGCCGTCATGTGGCTCTGAAAAACCAAACCGGCGTGCTCGCGCAGTTTATGGAAACGAATGGCAGGCCAGTTTTCTTGCGCGACACTCAACTCCGCACCGAAAGAAGCCAGAAAAGTTGGCGCGTCGACAGCGTCGTAGGCGATGCGGTGCGCATTAACTTCGATAAAGCGCTGCAATTCGCGCGGATCGTCGCTGGTAATCCAGCGCGCCAATTGGTATTTGGCCGAGGTAATCCGCGCCGCGACACCATATTCATGTTGCAGGCGATGCGCCACCACTTCGAATTGCAGCGTGCCGACGGCGCCGAGCAGCAGCATATTGCCCAGATGTGGACGGAATACCTGAATTGCGCCTTCTTCACCGAGTTGCGCCAATCCCAGTTTCAGTTGTTTGCTGCGCAACGGATCGGCGATTTCAACGGTACGGAAAATTTCCGGTGCGAAAAAGGGCAGTCCGGTGAATTGCAGCACTTCGCCTTCGGTTAGAGTGTCGCCCAGTTGCAGCGTGCCGTGATTCGGGATACCGATGATGTCGCCGGGGTAGGCTTCTTCCAGAATGTCGCGGCGTTGCGATAAAAAGGACACCACTGTGCTGGTGCGTATATCCTTGCCGTTACGTGCGACTTTCAGGTTCATGCCGCGTTTGAATTGTCCGGAACAAACACGCACGAAGGCGATACGGTCGCGGTGCGCTAGATTCATGTTGGCTTGGATTTTGAATACCATACCGGAAAATTTCTTTTCGTCCGGCTGCACTTCGCGCTGAATGGCGTTGCGCGATTCGGGCGGCGGTGCCAGATCGACCAGTGCGTCGAGAATCTCCCGCACACCGAAGTTATTGATCGCCGAGCCGAAGAAAACCGGGGTTTGTTTGCCGTCCAGAAAATCTTGGTGATCGAAGGCTGGCGATGCGCCTCTAATCAAGTCGATTTCCTGCAATGCGGTGGTTAGTTCCGTACCGAAACGCTGTTGCAACTGTGTATCGTCGAAACTGGCGATTACTTCGCTGTCAGTGTCGACACGGTCCGATCCCGGTTGGAATACGCGCATACCATTGTTTTGCAGGTCGCAGACACCGTGGAAATTTTTCCCCATGCCGACCGGCCAGGTGAACGGAATGGTCGACATACCGAGGGTGCGTTCGATTTCGTCGATTA
>JBDHRU010000143.1:0-6555 GCA_039807765.1 Nitrosomonas sp.
AGCAACTTACCACCCTTGCCCAAAACTTTCCACAACGCCTGTAAAATCGCCTGTTGATTTTGTGCAAATTTAACCAAATCGCTTTCACGCCGCAACCATTTGATATCCGGATGACGGCGAACCACACCGGATGCCGAACACGGCACATCCGCCAGAATACGGTCATAAGGACGGCCATCCCACCAGGCATCGGGATTTGCCGCATCGCCGCATATCACCCTTTCCGCCGTCATATGCAAACGCTGCAGGTTCTGTTGCACCCGCACCAGTCTCGCCGCATCACTCTCCAGTATCGTCAACGCCACATCGGCCAATTCCAGCACATGCGTGCTTTTCCCTCCCGGCGCCGCGCACGCATCCAATACGCGCATACCATCACGCACCTCTAGAAATGATACTGCAAGCTGCGCACCGGCATCTTGTACCGTCACCCAGCCTTCGGCAAAGCCGGGTAAATTCTCCACCGCAACCGGTTGACTCAATTGCAACGCACCGGATTGTAGCAATTCGGCCGTCATCCCATTGTCTGCCAATAAGCCGCGGTAAGCTTCCACCCCCATCTTGCGCCGGTTCACTCGCAACATCATCGGCGGGCGTTTGTTACCGGCTTCTAGTACCGCACGAAATTTCTCCGGATATTGTTGGCGCAATTTATCGATCCACCATTGCGGATACGAATAGCGCCCTTCCTCTTTCTCCATCGCTTGCTGCAGCAAACTTTCGCGCTGCCGGATAAAATTGCGCAGCACGGCATTTACCAACCCTTGCATCTCTTGACCCTGCGCCAAGGCGCGTGAAGCGGAAACAGCTTGATCCACCACCGTATGCGGAGATGCTTTACTGTACTGCAATTGATATACGCTAACGAGCAACAGATAGTGCAGGCTTTTATCGCGTAACGCTTTTTTCAGCAGCAACCCGAGAATTGCTTGCAATTGACCGTAACAACGCAGCACGCCGTAACTTAAATCCTGAATAGCGCCCTTTTGCTGCTTCGATAACGCCGGATCGGCACGCCAGATTCCCTGCAACACCTCGGTCAAACTCGATCCGACCAATACTTTACCGATCGCGGAAGCCGCCGCCAGCTGCGTTTTAATCATGTGGTATAGCGGGATGAGGCGTGCCCATGAAGCATGCACCCGGTTGTATCGGATTACCGGCAAGAAAATCCGCCGTGCTCATTTTCTTGCCGCCGGGTTTCTGTACGGTTTCTAACCGCAACAAACCCGCACCGCAGGCTACCGTAATGCCTGACTGATCGGCCGCAACCACTTCTCCCGGCTTTCCTGCTCTTCCGTCAATTGCCTTGGCTTGCCAGATCTTCAGCACCGCATCCCGGAAATGCGTATAGGCACCCGGATTCGGATTGAACGCCCGCACAAGCCGGTCTATTTGTTGCGCGCTTTGCCGCCAATCGATTTCCGCTTCGGCTTTGGTTATTTTGGCGGCATAACAGGCTTGCGTTCCGTCTTGCGCCGCGGCAAGCAATTTTTCCCGCTGCAATAATGCCAATGCTTCCGCGATGCTCTGCGCTCCCAACAGACTCAACCTATCGTGTAACGATTGCGTGGTATCCTCCGGCGTAATTTCCATGCTGTGCGTTAGCAAAATACCGCCGGTATCCAGTCCGGCATCCATCTGCATGATGGTGATACCGGTCTCGCGGTCACCCGCCAGAATCGCGCGCTGGATCGGCGCAGCGCCACGCCAGTGCGGCAATAATGAAGCATGAATGTTCAAACAGCCCAGACGGGGGATATCGAGCACTGCCTGCGGCAAAATCAATCCATACGCCGCCACAACCATCACATCCGCATGCAATGCCCGCAGTTGTTGTTGTATTTCGGCAGTTTTCAGGGTCAAAGGCTGCAATAATGGGAGATGATATTGTCCGGCCAGCAATTTAACGGCACTGGCGGCGGCCTTCATGCCTCTGCCCGCAGGCCGGTCCGGCTGGGTTAGAACCATGGCGATCTCATGACCGCCCCGAATCAATTCGTTCAAGGCCGCAGCAGCAAACACCGGGGTTCCAGCAAATATGACTTTCATGCTAATGCAGTGATCGCTTATTAATTAGAGAAACAGGGAATGGGATTGACCGATGAAGCTCGCGATGAATCCACAAGCGCCACACGGACGCAGCCTGATTGCATGCCGTACTAACGCTACATGGTGCTGCGTTGTTTCTTTTTTAATCTTGCCAAGGTGCGCGCTTGTTTCAGCCGCGACCAATATTCCACAAACACTTTGCCCGCCAAATGGTCCATTTCGTGTTGGATACATACTGCCAGCAAACCATCGGCATCCAGAACAAACGATTCGCCCTGTGCATTCAAGGCTTTCACAGTCACAGACTCGGCACGTTGCACTTTCCCGTATATACCGGGCACTGACAAACAACCCTCCTCATAATCCGATAAGCCATGACTGGCGATAATTTCCGGATTGATCAAAACAAGCAACTGATCACGCGTCTCGGAAACATCGATCACGACAATACGCTCGTGCACATCCACCTGCGTGGCCGCCAGCCCTACGCCCGGTGCAGCGTACATCGTTTCAGCCATATCCTTTATCAGCAAACGAATTTTATCAGTGACTTGCGCGACGGGAACCGCTACAGTATGCAGCCTCTCATCCGGATATTGTAGTATTTTTAAAATAGCCATGAAAAAATGTGTAGTTTAGTAAACCTAACGCCGCACTTAGACCGTATGATTCAGCAATCATTCTATGCGTTATCACTGCCTTTGGGATCATCCATGCGAAAGCTTATTATAACTTTGATTTTATTTCCGGGCCTGCTTTCCATCACGCCAATCAAAGCTGAAGAGATAGTACTGCGAAATGATTCGCCCGATCGTCATGTGGTCGTACCGGGCGATACGCTGTGGGGAATCGCCTCTCGGTTTCTTAAAGACCCTTGGCGCTGGCCGGAAATCTGGGGACTCAATCGTACGCAGGTAAAGAATCCGCACAAAATTTACCCCGGCGATGTTGTCGTGCTGGAAAGATCGCTACACGGAGCTCGCCTACGCCTTTCGGAAGATGGTGAATATGGTGTAAAAACCGTCAAATTATCACCGAAAATTCGCGCAGAACAGTCGGGCACCACTGCAATTCCCAGCATCCCGGCAGCCGCGATCGAACCTTTTCTGAGTCAACCGCTGGTCATCGAAAAAAACGGTCTCGACAACGCACCCTATATCCTGGGTTCCAGCGACGCGCGAGTCACCTTAAGCACGGGTAATATCGCGTATATCAGTGATTTGCCCAAAGACAAAGGCACGGCATGGCAAATTTTCCGTCCCGGCAAAGCCTTGAACGATCCGGATCAAAAAGATTCCATCCTCGGTTATGAGGCCACCTACCTGGGGAATGCCAAAGTAACCGCTTTCGCGGACGTCAGTACGGCAATTATCACGCACGCATCGGAAGAAATCTTGAAAGGTGATCGGCTGGTTCCCGCACCTGGAACCATCTTTAACAATTATGCACCTCATGCGCCGGATTTTCCGGTTGCCGGGCGAATCATTTCGATCTATGGCGGTGTCAGGGAAATCGGCAGGGGCGGTATCGTCGCACTCAATAAAGGTGGGGCGGATGGCTTAGAAATGGGCCATGTTCTGGCTATCTACCGGAGAAGCGAAGCAAAATCGCTGCAAGGACAGATAGTGCAGTTGCCAGATGAAAGAACCGGATTGGCATTCGTTTTCCGGGTCTTTGATAAAATAGCCTATGCGTTGGTGGTACAAAGCACGCAATCCATCAAAGTATTGGACGCCGTCAAAACCCCTTGAAATTAATTTGTATCGATTATGAAACATGCACCGGACCTTGAAGCATGGCTGAATCTCAATCTGATTGACGGTGTAGGCGGCGAATCCATCCGTAAGCTTCTGATCGCTTTTGGCAATCCTGCAGCCGTTCTATCGGCGCCCCCTGGCGCATTGGAGCGTTTTGTTAAAAAACCAGCCGCCCAACGCATCGCGCAAGGCGCTGACCGAGATAAAATCGCCGCCGTGCTGCGATGGCTGGAGGATCCGTTTAATGCCGTCATTACTCTAGCGGATCCGGACTATCCCGCACAATTGCTCAATATTGACGCCCCGCCCCCGCTGCTGTACTTCAAAGGCCGACGGGAGCTTTTGCGGCGACCTGCCCTAGCAGTCGTCGGCAGCCGTAATGCCACACCGCAAGGCTTATCGAATGCGGAAGCATTCTCCGAAGCCGCCAGCAACGCCGGACTCTGCATCATTAGCGGCATGGCGCTGGGCATTGATACAGCCGCGCATCACGGCGGTTTACGCGGCGCCGCTGCCAGCATTGCAGTCGTCGGCACCGGGTTGGATATTGTTTATCCGGCAAAAAATCACCCACTTGCTCACAAACTGGCAAAAAAAGGCGCATTAATTTCCGAATTTCCGCTGGGTACCCCTGCCATCGGCAGGAACTTTCCACGCAGAAATCGTATCATCAGCGGCATGAGTCACGGTTGCCTGGTGGTGGAAGCGGCATTACAGAGCGGATCGCTCATCACCGCGCGCCAGGCGCTGGAACAAGGGCGCGAAGTCATGGCGATCCCGGGTTCCATTCATTCACCGCTATCCAAAGGATGCCATGCATTGATTAAACAAGGTGCAAAGTTAGTTGAAAATACGCAGGATATTTTGGATGAATTAAGTTATTTAACCCTAATCAAAAATGAGGAAATTACTGCGAAAAAAGAATTGATTATTGAGAAAATAACTGAAAATGCAATACTGCTCAAACACCTAGGATATGATGCCGTTGATATTGATACGCTTTGCTCGCGCAGTGGCTTGACGGCTGAAGTTGTATCAGCCATGCTATTAACGCTTGAGCTTGACGGTCAGATCAGCAGTTTACCAGGAGGGTGTTATCAGCGGATTCAGTGATCCGTACTGGTATTAACCAAAGGTTCTAATCTGTAAACATACTCGCTTTCTTAAATACCACTATGTTCGATATACTCGTTTATTTATTTGAAAATTTTTTTGATTCAGGCAGTTATCCGGATTCTGCGACATTGACCCGCAAACTGACGATGGCCGGATTCGCCGATGAGGATATCAGCGAGACTTTAAACTGGCTCTCAGAACTCGAGCGCCATGACATCGGCAGCTATCCGGCCAGTTTTGCCGAAAATGATTCTTTCCGCTGCTATACCGAATATGAAATGGAAAGAATCGATACCGAAGGCAGAGGATTTATTTTCTTCCTGGAGCAAGCCGGAATTATTAATCCGTTACAACGCGAACTGTTGATTGATCGCGTGCTCGCAATGGATGAAAATTCATCGAGCCTGGAAAAAATCAAATTGATTGTTTTAACAGAGCTATGGATTCAGAATCAGCTTACGGATGATTCCGTTCTTGAGAAATTGTTGATTGTCAGCGATTCTCATTACCGGCACTAAGTTCACTGTATTTTTTATAGAATCGGATTGAGTTAAAGCAACTGCCGGAATTAATTTTCTTTTACACACACCCAATTCTGGTCATGCTTGTACTTCTTACCCATTCTTTCAGTTCAGTAATAACAAACCGATCCGGCAGTTCATTGTCAGATCATGATTTTTGTTTGGGAATTAATGAGTAAGTCACTGATTATCGCGGAAAAACCATCTGTCGCAGCCGATATTGCCCGAGCATTGGGCGGCTTCACCAAGCATACGGATTATTTTGAGAACGACCAATACGTTGTATCTTCAGCGGTTGGTCATTTGCTAGAACTTGTCATTCCGCAAGAATATGAAGTAAAGCGTGGTAAATGGAGCTTTACCAATTTGCCGGTCATCCCGCCGCATTTTGATTTGAGCCCGATCGAAAAAACTTCCGCACGCTTAAAGCTTCTCAGCAAGCTCATTAAGCGCAAAGATATCGAAACGCTGATCAATGCGTGTGACGCGGGGCGAGAAGGTGAGTTGATTTTTTACTATATCCTGCGCCATGTCGGCACCAGCAAGCCGGTTAAACGCCTCTGGCTGCAATCGATGACACCCGATGCCATTCGCGGAGGATTCACCCAGCTGCTGGATAACTCAGCAGTCCAATCGCTGGCCGAGGCAGCTGTCAGCCGCTCGGAATCGGATTGGCTGGTCGGCATTAACGGCACGCGCGCCATGACTGCGTTTAACTCCCAGGAGGGAGGATTTCACAAAACCACCGTGGGACGGGTACAGACGCCGACATTAGCGATCCTAGTCGAACGCGAAGAAAAAATTAAAAAATTCCGTTCGCGAAATTACTGGGAAATCCATGCCACGTTTGCAACCGATAACGGTAACTATACCGGCAAATGGTTCGATGAAAAATTCAATAAAGATAAAGCTGCACAGGAAGCGAAACCTGAGCGGCTGTGGGAGCAAAAACAAGCCGAAGTCATTCGTGACAAATGCCGAGAAAAACCCGGTCACGTCAGCGAAGAAAGCAAACCCAGCAAAGAAATCTGTCCGTTGCTTTACGACTTGACCAGCTTACAACGCGATGCCAACAGCCGCTTCGGCTTTTCCGCCAAAACAACGCTCGG
>JBDHRU010000144.1:0-6553 GCA_039807765.1 Nitrosomonas sp.
CAAATGCCCAATTCCCTCACAAATTAATCCAAAGTTACTCTGGAATGAGAAATTTGCGTCATTTTGCAAAAGTCTCTTATTGAGTTTCCTGCCGCAAACTAAAAGCAGCCTTTATTCTGGCAATGCGCGTTTCCCGCACATTCGCATTGATGGCCGCGGGCAGTGCTGTGGAATCCGCAATACACCGGCTCAACTCGGCGGCGATAGCGCCTGCATCGACGCTTTTGGCCGCGCCATAGGCGTGCTGAAACCGTTCCGTTGGCACATAAGGTTTGGTCGCATAGCCGGGGCGACCATGAAAATCGCACGCGCAAGCCTGCAGGAATTCGTCGAAGCGGCTGGGTTTGCGGTAGGCATCGACTGCTTGCAGCAGGTCCGCCATCGTGGAAGGCTTCAACTCTTCCGCGCGATGCACATCACCGTGGTAGCGGGCAACCAGCACGGCAAGGTCACGCACATCTTTCGGCGCACGGATGCGCTCGCATAAGTTTTGCGTTAGTTCGATACTGCGCGCTTCGTGACCGATATGACGCGGCCATTCCTCAGGCGGGGTCGTGCCCTTGCCAAGATCGTGTGTCAACGTGGCAAAACGCACCGGCAACGAATAGTTTTGCGCGGCGGCATAATCGATCGCCAGCATGATGTGCACGCCGGTATCGATTTCCGGATGCGCATGTGCCGGTTGCGGAACACCGAACAATACGTCGACTTCCGGCATGATGCGCGCCAGCGCGCCGCATTCGCGCAGCATGTAGAACATCCGGGATGGATTATTTTCCATCAGTCCACGCGATAGCTCCTGCCACACGCGTTCCGGCACCAGCGCGTCCACTTCGCCGTTATGCACCATGTCACTCATCAAGTCGAGCGTTTCCGGGGCAGCGTGAAAATTGAAGCGTGCGGCAAAACGCGCCGCTCTGAGAATGCGTACCGGGTCTTCGGAAAAGGCGGGGCTGATGTGACGCAGAATGCCCGCTTCCAGATCGGCCACGCCGTTAAAGGGATCGATGATATTGCCATCCGCATCCTTGGCGATCGAATTGATGGTCAGGTCGCGCCGCGCCAGATCCTCCTGCAGAGTGACTTGCGGCGAGGTGTACACTTCAAACCCTTTGTAACCGAGCGAAATCTTCCGTTCCGTGCGCGCCAATGCGTACTGCTCGTGTGTTTGCGGGTGCAGAAAAACCGGAAAATCCTTGCCCACTGGACGATAGCCAAGCCGCACCATTTCCTCGGGTGAAGCGCCCACTACAACATAATCGTGATCCTTGACCGGCAATCCGAGCAGTTCGTCGCGTACCGAACCGCCCACAAGATAAGTTTTCATGGTTTACTTTGACTGTGAAAATACGTTACTTAGCCGCGCGCACAACACCCAGACGCTCCTTGAGCAGCGGCGCATCGTGTCCGTGATCGAGAACCTTGGCGTAGTATATCGAGTTCTCCAAGACCTTTTTGACGTAATCGCGCGTCTCGTTGAATGGGATGGTTTCGGCATAAATCGCGCCTTCCAGCGGGACCGTATTGTCGCGCCAGCGTTTGGCGCGCCCAGGTCCAGCGTTGTAAGCGGCTGAAGCCAGCAGCGGCTGATTATCCAATGTGCTGAGCACATGTTTGAGATAGTACGTGCCCAGTTGTAAATTGGTATTCACATCGACTACGAGATGCTGGCGGAAATTCGCTATGCCCAGTTGCTTGGCCACCCATTCCGCAGTCGCGGGCATCAACTGCATCAAACCGGCTGCTCCGGCATGCGATTTGATATCGGCGATAAAACGGCTTTCCTGGCGAATCAAACCGTATACCCAGGCTTCGTCGAGCTCATGCTGCTGCAGAACTTTTTTGAGCGCCGCGCGGTGCGGCGACAAAAAGCGCAAATTGAAATCATGCTGAGAGAGCGTGCGATTGGCGGTATTGATCGCGCGATCGTATAACCCCTGGCGCTTCGCAACTTCCGCCGCAGCCAGCAGTTCGGCATCGCTGAAATTGCGCGTCGTCCAACTCCATTCCCGCTGTGCTTCGGTGCGCAAATTCATGCGCGAAAAAGCCAAGGCGCGTTGAATTCCGGGTTTGCGCTCCATTGCGGATACTTCGCTATTGTTGGCGCGATAGGTTTTTTCCGCGATGCTGAGCATCGTGCCTAGCTCTTCTCTGGCCAACTGACCATAAAAACTGTGCTCATCGCTGAGCGGAATAAAAATTTGATTGGCGTCCAGCGTTTTGCCTTTTGCCTTCAAAGCGCGCGCTTTCCAGTAACGCCAAGTATCCGTGTGTTGCTCGGCCGGTGACATCCGGTCGATGGTTTTCAGTACCTCATTCCAGTTGGCAGCTCGCAATGCGGCGCGTACTTGCCATGCCAGCACGGTATCCGATGCCGGGTACGGATTCGGGGTGTTTTGCGCTTCCCGGAACCACTCCAGCGCGCGCGGATCATGCCGCATAGCGGCGCGATGCCCCAATCTGGCCAGGAAATAAGAACGGTCGGATGCGGTAAGCTGGTTTTTGATTCTCAGCCATTGCTTATAAGCCTGATCGGTATCATTGCGCAATAGGCGCAACAGTGCGAATAAAACAATTTCGCGGTCACTGCGCGTGTGGATCTTTTGCTTCAAGGTGTCCAGGTAACGCAGCGGATTTTTCGCAGCGCTATTCAGATCGGCGCTATTGAGCGCTTCGTGGCCGGGCAAGTAACGGTTCGCGTGGGTGGCTACGCCGGTTTGCCCTTCTTCCAAAGCCAAGCGAATCCTGCGCCAGACATCTTCCGACGTGATCTGCTTATTGTCAATGAGCACTTGAAAAACGGGCGTGCAGCTATCTGGTAGACTGGACGGCGTAAACCATATCGAACGCGCGCCGGTCAGTGTTGTATTGTCGCGTCTATGCAGACGGTGTTGATAGTGATAACACAATAACTCGGTATCTTTATTAGCCAGCAAGGCATATTGGGCTTCAAAAAGCGGCCATTGCTGATTCTTTCCGAGTATTTTCAGCCAGTCGCTGCGCAGCCGGTCCGCGACCAGATCGCCGTCGTAGCGCGCCAGGAAAGAACGGATTTGCGCGGTATCGGTTATGCGCAATGCCATGCGCAACTGGTAATACTCGACATAAGGCCACAACACATGGCGCTGCAGCCTTGCCGCATAATCGTCGAGAAGTTTGGCGTTACCCGATTGAAAGGCTTCCCGGGCGCCGAGGAAATCACTGTCCTGATTGGCCATTGATGTTCCAGCGTAAGCTAATAGTATCAACGCAAAAAGAAAATTTTTCATGGCTATTAACCTTACGGATTTACTGGCAGGAGGAAAAAACGCTGATTGCTATTTTACAATGAACTCGGGCTCTCACAGCGCCGCTGTAAGAGCCCGAAATCCACTTCAAATCCTAGCCTAGTATGGCTGATTGGTTTTAGATCACACCCTGACCGAGCATCGCTTCAGCCACTTTGACAAAACCGGCGATATTCGCACCATCGACATAGTTCACGCTGCCGTCGGCTTTGGTGCCGTATTTCAAACAGGATTTATGGATCGCTTGCATGATTTCCTTCAGGCGCACATCGACTTCTTCACGCGTCCAGGACATGCGCATGGCATTTTGACTCATTTCCAGACCGGATGTGGCGACGCCGCCGGCGTTACTGGCTTTACCCGGCGCATAGAGCACTTTGTTGTGCAGGAAACATTCAACGGCTTCCGCGGTCGACGGCATGTTGGCGCCTTCGGCGACGCAAATCACGCCATTTTTGACCAATGCCCGCGCATCGTCTCCATTCAGTTCATTTTGTGTCGCACAGGGTAATGCCACTTGCACCGGCACATGCCAAGGTTTTGCGCCCGGCAGATAGGTGACATTGACCCGTTTGGCGTATTCATCGAGCCGCGCATATAAGTGGTTTTTCACTTCCGCCAGGATCGCCAGTTTTTCCGACGTGAAACCGGCCTCATCGACGATGGTGCCGCTGGAATCGGATACGGTCACCACTTTGGCACCCTGCGACATGGCTTTCTCCACGGCGAATTGCGCCACGTTGCCGGAGCCGGAAACGGAAACGCGCATGCCCTCGAGCGAACGCCCGGCGTGTTGCAGTATTTCCTGGGCAAAATACACTGTGCCGTAGCCGGTTGCTTCCGGACGGATCAGCGATCCGCCGAAACTCAGTCCTTTACCGGTAAACACGCAATCTGCGCGGTTGGACAATTTTTTCATCATGCCGGCCATGAAGCCGACTTCGCGCCCGCCTACGCCGATATCACCAGCAGGAACATCGGTATCCGAGCCGATATGGCGGAATAATTCGCTGATGAATGCCTGGCAGAAACGCATGATCTCGCCCGGGCTTTTTCCTTTCGGATCGAAATCGGAGCCACCCTTACCGCCGCCCATCGGCAATGTGGTCAGTGCATTTTTGAAAGTCTGTTCAAACGCGAGGAATTTAAGAATCGACAGATTTACCGAGGGATGAAACCGGATACCGCCTTTATAAGGACCGATGGAAGAACTGTGCTGGATGCGATAACCGCGATTGACCCGGACTTCGCCATGATCGTCCACCCAGGATACGCGAAATATAATCACCCGCTCCGGCTCGACCAGCCGATCCAGCAAGCCGTGCTCGGCGTAGCGCGGATGTTCCAATATGAACGGCCACAAACTTTCAATGACTTCCGTAACTGCCTGCATATATTCCGGCTGATTCGGATTGCGTTCGGCGACATAAGCGCTGAACTCCTGAAGACTCTTATATTTCATTTTATTTCCCCGGTAAATGAAAGGTTATCTGCAAATGACCCAATTTTGCCAAATTAATGTACAGACTGCACTGTATTTTTTGTTAAAAAGGGCATTTTTTAGAAGTTTTTTCATCTGGGTTGCCGTGGCCAAGTTGCAAGCATCACCAATGCATTGGGGCATGTCGCGCAGATCACACGCTACCATGCACATGATGGCCAACCGGAAGAAATTATCGATTCGAACGGACTGACGACAACACTGGTTTACGATGCTCGCTAACGGCTGTTGTTACAGGGATTGCGCCCGCCCTTGATAGTGGTGATGAGTGTTATCGACGTCAACCAGTGCTATGACGCGAGCACCCCGAAGACATTATGCGACAAGAAGCTCGTCGACGAGTTGAAGGTATTGCCAGGTGATCCAAGACGATGGCCTAGATCACCTATACCTGGAACGGAAGGAGATTCTGACCGCTTCCGTCGGGGTGCCTCACTATCTTCGGTCGATGATCGTGACTAGCAAATTACTAGTGGTTCTAGCTATCTGTGCTGGCATAGCCGCGCTAACTTTGTGGGCACAGAAAACATACTGGTAGGTGGCGACAATTTCTTATTGCTCAACGTGTTTTTGATAGTACACGTTATTATCAGCAGTTTGATCTTGCGACTGATCTCGGGTGGTATGCTGTTCAAAATTCAGTGATAATTTTTTTGATTATCGGTCAATGGTGGGGGATCGAATTTTTTATAACGCTGGTAATTTGTACCTACGAGGATTTGCTCCGTAGCGATAAAAGAGCCAGATTCTATATATTTTCCATGGAAGAGAATGATGGTATCGATCTTGCGCAATAACGGCAGTTCTTTTTCACTCAATCGCGCGTGGTTTGCCTTCTTGGCGGGCTTCAGCACGTCAGCGGCCGAGTTACGTTCTGCCAGCCCATGCGCAACGGCATAGCGCATAACCTGCCCGCATAGGGTCAATACCCGCTTGGCAATATCCAGTGCGCCGCGTGATTCAACCTTGCGCACCATTGCTATAAACTGGGCTGCGGTGATTTCATTAACGGGCTTGTGACCGATGACCGGAAAAACATCCGCTTCCATGCGCCGGATCGTGTAGCCTGCATGGCGTTCTGTCTTGTCATGCTTCCAGTGATTCCACCAAAGACGGGCAATCGATTCAAAACTGTTCGCCGCGGCTATCGCTGCCTGCTGTTTTTCTTCCTTGCGGCTTTCTGATGAGTCGATACCTTGCGCCAGCAGTTCTTTCAGGCGTGCGTGTTGATTGCGTGCTTCTTTAAGTGAAACGTCAGGGTATACACCGATTGAAAGCATTTTTGGCGTGTCATTAAAACGGTATCGATAACGCCACCATTTCGCGCCGGAAGGTTGAACCAGCAAAACGAGCCCATGGCCATCAGGGAGTGTGAAAGGTTTTTCTTTGGGTTTTGCAGCCTTAATTTCTGAATCTGTCAGTTTCATGTGAAAACACCCTCTGCCAGTAGCCTGCACAAATATGTGAGTAACATTTTCATGAGCATTATAGTTACTCACTCACTCACAAATTTATCTTGTTACTCACATTTCACATGATTGGCTATGGTTAACAAAAAACCCGCTAAACTTATCATTTATGCGGGTTTTGTTGGTGTTTCTAGGCAACGTTTGGAGCATCTTTGGCGAGGATGACATTCACATTTGATAAATAACTATATATAAATAAAGTTATTTATTTTTCATCATTAAAAAGTTACTACGTTTTTTACCACATTTTTTTAATCGCTGCCCGGTTTTTAGGCAGTTGATTTGCCCAAAACCGG
>JBDHRU010000145.1:0-6538 GCA_039807765.1 Nitrosomonas sp.
GATCTTGCCATTACGCTGTTGAAAAACCGCCGCGGTGAAATCAATCTTCATCTGCCACTCAAAGGATCGATCGACGATCCCGATTTCAATCTCGGTGATATCGTCTTTAACGCATTTATCAACATGATCTCCAAAGCAATCACATCGCCTTTCACATTGCTGGGTTCGGTATTTGAAGGCAGTGAAGAATTATCCGAGATTTCCTTCGCCCCCGGTTTTGCCGATATCGCAGCCGAAGCAGCGCCGCGTTTAAAGGCCTTGGCCGATATTTTGGCCGACCGCCCATCGCTGAAATTGGAAATTTCCGGTCATATCGATCCGGAGACGGATTACGAAGGACTGAAGCAAGCCATGCTGCAAAATAAAGTGAAAGCGCAAAAGATCGCCGAAGATGCCAAGAAAGGCATCGCCAGCGGCACACTGGCCAATATTACGCTGACCCCGAAAGAATATAGCAAGTACCTTGAAATTGCGTACAAAAAAGAATCTTTTGAGAAACCCAAGAATGCTGTGGGGTTGGTTAAAAGCATCCCCGATGCGGAGATGGAGCAGCTCATGCTGACGCACACCGCCATTACCGACGGTGACTTGCAGGCGTTAGCGGAAAACCGCGCTACTGCTGCGCGCAATTGGCTCGTTGAGAACGGCGGGATTTCCGGCGAACGCATTTTTGTCGTGGGTGTTCATGAGCACGGGGATAGCAATAAAAAAATAGGCAGCAAAGCGGAATTCTTGTTGAAATAGGCGATTACTACTCTTCTTTGCAATTCAAAATATTTGATATACATGATACAACCTGACTCAATGGACAATATGAAACGATTACTTTCCGGAAAATTGATTTTGCCACTGCTGCTTGCACTGAGCCTGTTAAACTCGATATCGGCGTATGCCACCGAGACACTCAATATCAACCCGCAAGAGGTGCCCGATACCTGCAGCGCGCGTAGCGCCCAAGTCAGGGTGACGGTGAATAATATGAAAGCCGGAGGTGTTTTGAATGTTGAGCTATACGATGATCCGGACAATTTTCTATTCAAAAAAGGGCGCAAGCGCAAGGTGCGCATTCCGGCGGTGGACGGACAGCAAAAGGTCTGCATGAATCTTGAGCAGCCAGGTACATTTGCTGTAGCGATTTATCACGACATTGACGCCAATCGTAAATTAAAGAAACGCTGGAACCTGCTGCCCGAAGAGCCTTTCGGTCTGTCCAATAATCCCAAGCAACAGACCGGCTTTCCCAAGTTCAGCGATTCCGCATTCACCACCGGCAAGCTGGGCGCCGATATCGTCATCGATCTGCAGCAACCGCCCAAACCATAACCGTGCAGATGCTGATTCAGCTGTCGACGGCATTATGCGCTGTCTATCTGGTTTTTGTCCTGCTGGTGTATTTCGGTCAAGCGCGCTTGGTTTACTTCCCGGAAAAACAACTCAGCAACACGCCGAGCGCAATCGGTTTGGCTTACACCACCGTCAACATCCCGGTCAGCGACGGCGAAACGCTGCATGGCTGGTGGATGCCCGTGCCGGATGCCAAAGGCGCGGTGCTGTTTTTCCACGGCAATGCCGGAAACATTTCACATCGCATCAATTATCTGACGATGTTCAAACGGCTGGGCTACAGCACCTTGTTGTTTGATTATCGTGGCTACGGTCAAAGCAGCGGCACACCGTCGGAATTCGGCATGTATCAGGATGCGGCGGCGGCTTGGCATTTTTTGACCGGAACCAAAGAAATCGCGTCTAAGCGGATTGTCTTGTTTGGCGAATCGCTGGGCGGTGCAGTAGCAAGCTGGCTGGCGGCGCGTGAAAAGCCCGGTTTGCTGGTGCTGGCGTCAACCTTTACTTCCATTCCCGAGTTGGGAGCGGAAATTTACCCGTTCTTGCCGGTGCGCTGGATCAGCCGCTTTGAGTACAACACGCTGGAGTCGTTGCAATCGGTATCTTGCCCGGTTCTCATTGCGCACAGCCCGGAAGACGACATCATCCCGTTCCGGCATGGCCAGCGGCTGTTTCAGGCAGCCCCGCAAGAGAAACAGTTTTTACCGTTGGAAGGTGGTCACAATACCGGTTTCATTTTTATGCAGCCGGTATGGATAAGATCACTGGGCGCATTCATGGACAAAAACCTGAATGCGCAATAATTTAAACTGGAACGATTAAGACAAAACCATCAATCCCGCCGGTTACCCCGTTCGTGATGTTCTTTTCTCCCATGGTCTCCACGATCGTCCCTGTCATGGTTGCCGCCGTTACCGTGCTCGGGGTGACGGTCATAGCTACGGCGTTCAGCTCGGTTGTCGTCATCATAATGCCGACCGTCATCATGGTATTCGCCGGAATAACCGCCTTGACTGTGATAATGCGGTACGTATACGTTGTTATACCAGTCTTTTTCTACAAAATAGACCGGCTGGTAGCAGGCATTGTAACGGTGGCAATATTTATCCCATCGTTTGGCGTGACCCGGCGGCACATAGAGATAAATCGGCGGTTGCTGTACGGCGACCGCGGGCGGCATGGCCAGAATAGGGTTAGGATAAAGCAATCGGGGTGCGGGATACTGATTACCCAAAGTAATTTGACCATAGAAACCGGGCTGACCGATGCTGATAGTAACCCCTACATCGCTAGCCAATACCGGTGTTGGAATCACCGAAATCATTGCCGCCAATAAGAAATTGCGCATATAAATAATACCTTTTTGCGAAAAAATCACGATTGAAATGGAGCGGTGTTTTTACCGCTTGGTCTATCAGGAAATGGTTTTGACCGAATAGTACTGTACTCACGGTAAAAAAGTAAAAAATAAATCGGCGCCGTGAAATCATTAGACGCTCATTTATAATGGCGTCAGCAAAATCTGCAGGAGCCGGAAATTTCTGATATTGATCAAACTACTTATGAATTGGCAGTTAAGGTTGGGCAGAGTCTTGCGCAACGCGGCTGGATGCTGGTGACGGCGGAATCGTGCACCGGTGGCTGGGTAGGTCAGGCGGTCACGGCGGTCTCAGGCAGCTCGGCCTGGTATGAGCGTGGTTATATCACCTACAGCAACACCGCCAAACGCGAAATGCTCGGTGTTCAACAAACCACGCTGGATCGGCATGGCGCAGTCTCCTCGCAAACCGCACAAGAAATGGCCGTCGGCGCACTCAATCGCAGTCATGCACAGATCAGCGTATCGATCACCGGAATTGCCGGACCGGATGGCGGCACGGCAACTAAACCGGTCGGCATGGTGTGCCTCGCCTGGGTAACGCAGGGTGGCCTAGTGCAACAGGAAACTCATTATTTTACTGGCGACCGTGAATCCATTCGCTGTCAGGCGGTGGCTACAGCTCTGCAAGGTATGCTGACCATTTTGAACAATGCAGCAGCCGTAGCCTGAAATGACAAACATTTGAAATTAGTGCTCACCCGATTGCATGCTGGTTTGCGTAATAATGCGGTCGCAATAAGCGATGGCAAGCGCCGAAAGTAAGAACGCCATATGGATGCCGGTTTGTGCCAGCAGTGTTTTTACGTCGTACGCGCTGGCGTTGATGAATGTTTTCAGCAGATGAATCGACGAAATCCCGATGATCGCCGTGGCTAGCTTTACTTTCAACACCGAAGCGTTGACATGCGACAACCACTCCGGCTGATCCGGATGTCCTTCCAGATTCATGCGCGAGACGAAGGTTTCATACCCGCCGATAATGACCATGATCAGCAGATTCGAAATCATCACCACATCGATCAAGCCAAGTACCACGAGCATGATGGTGGTTTCCGTCAGTCTGTCCGGCCGCGTCGCGCCCTCAATGGTGACGATGTCGAGAATGTGCTCCAGCGCGTCTTTATTGCCCATCACGGCACCGATCAGATCCGTCAGCTCAACCCAAAAGTGAAACACATACACGCACTGCGCCAATACCAACCCGATATATAAAGGCAACTGCAGCCAGCGGGTGAAAAAAAGGAAATGTGCGATGGCAGGAATTCTCTGCGCCGATGTTTTCTGAGAGTTATCTTTTTGTTCCATATCTTCTTATACTGTAAAAAAGTGCCGCAAGAATAGCACAGCGGCGGTTAAAAATATTCGGCTTTATTATAAAATTCAGCACGAATTTGGTGTTGCAAGTCACAAATTTCAATAGTCTGGGAATTGCCAATAGGTAACCGGTTTTACTAGCTTGGTTGTTGGAACAGATAATTAGCGAAATGAGAAATTGGTGGTAAGCATGGAGTGATTTCAACGGCCCTGATGTGACACTGAAATTTTCATCCGGTGCAAAGAGTTCTCTTACTTTACTGCACTGCTCTCCGGTTGCGGTTTGAGCATATAGTCAGGACACAATTTTTGATAGAGGAACTCCGGTGCAAAATCTGCACCATTCGGCCAGACAATGGTTTCGAGTTCATTATGCAATACAAAGTCCGCAAATCGCGACTTATCCTTCAATGGCTCGAACATTTCCCCCCACAATTCACTTTCCAAATCGACCTCACCTTCAACGCCATCGGCAAACTTGAGCCAGATGCGGTAGTCGCGCTGATATTTTGCTTCTCGTAATTTGGGTAGCATGATGATCACTCCAGCGGTTCAATTTGTTTCAATGCTTTTCTTGCTCGTGCAAGATTCCAATCTTCTGTTAGTTCTGTTCTATGGTATTCGCGCCACTCTTGTACCAAACCCAAAACCCGCGGCGGCAAACGGCCTTCAACGATTTCTCCACTATCAATGGCGATCGCCGCAACATGATCGCCATATTTGGCATGAAAATGCGGCGGTGCGTGATCGTTGTAATACATCGCGATGATAATCCCCAGAAATCGGCTTATCTCAGGCAAAGTACCTCTCCTTTCACTTAATCGGATGCAATCAATCCAGCCATCAAGGTTTCAGGCGCGATATCCTGTTCATGAGGCCATGTCACCGCACCGAAGACAATACCCACCTGATTAAAGTAATGCACATCGCGCAATTCACGAAAGACACCGTGATCGAGATACGGTTTCATATCGAAAATTCCCTTGCGGCCATCCGCGACTTCTACGTAAATACGATAATCCGTCAAGGGCTTTACCGTTTTCACATCCCAGTACATAGCGCCATCACCTCATAAGGGATCAATTTTGTAAGGCATTCACTGTTCACGGCCAACTCTCTATCTGCCAGCAATACTGTTGGGCTTTCTTCGTCAACCCAGCCTATCGGCTGGTGGAATGATGGATTCAGCATCACCACTCCCAAGTCGCGAATCGATCAACACTCCATGTGTGTGAATGAATCTCAGCAAGCAATATCGAATGATTCGTTCCAACCCGAAATACGTTGGGGCTTTAGCTAACGCTTTCTCGAAAGTCTCATCACCAACAACTGGTTTTCCATACTGAACTTCACAGACTTCACCGCTTAGCATTCTGGCCACCCACTTCCCAAATGGAAGACCAGAGTGCACGTATTGACTCCTCAGATCATAAGCAGCACTTAAACGGCTTTGGATGTCCTCTTTCTTGAGACGCAAAAAATCTTGCTTGGCCTCACTCTCAGCAAAGAATGGGTCAGTCAGCAAATCTTCAATTGTTCGAAGAAAACGACGCTTTACCTGAAAAAGCCTTCCTTTGATTTGCTTTGCGAGCTCTGGACCGTTATTCGATGCTAAAGCAATCTGATGAAGAATACTCTTTGCTTGTTCATCCAAAAGTTCATCTTTGTCGTAGCTGTAGTAGTTGGATAAAACCTCACCGGCCGTAATCAGATTGAGGTAGGCAACATCGGGTCGTTCCTCAAAGTTCTGTAGCGCCTGAAGGTAGAAGCGACCTGCTGTCCGAAGAAACGTTATAAACCGCTTATCTTGGCCGGAGCGTAACAATGGCTCAACCTTAGCAATCTCCACAAGATTTAGCGGAATGGCTATATCGCATCGTGAATCGTGACTATTCTGTGGAAGTCTGGGTTGAGCTAGAGACTGAAACAATGAGTAATCCGGCACCTGAAACGTCCCATTTTCCTCAATTAAACCGTGACTATCAAATCGCTTTCCATATAGGATGCTTAAATAGATGCAAATTACATCACCAACCCAAGCATAATTAGGCAACATGCTTCCCACTTCTCTGCAATGGGGTTCTGTTTCAAATGCGACTATGTATGTGCTTCTTGATAATGGACTTTCGGCAAGAGTCATTCCAAATCGGTGATCATGAAAATCGCGCCAAGCATGAGCCACCAAGAGTAGATCGCTTTCAAATTCTCCTAACAAACGGCTTGTTGTGGAAATCAGGAGCTTCTGAATTGTTTCAGGCGGTCGCAGCTTGTGCATGGATTATGATGCTGAACTAAAATTAGGTTTACGAAATAACGCATTATCTTACATCAAAAATAAAATCCAATACGATTGTCGTTAATCACCAGAATTCTCACTAACAAAAAACCCGGAGGCACCAGCCCCCGGGTTTTTTGTTTCAACAACAACTACAATTACAGAATTACAACTTAGCCAGCACTTCCGCGACCGTTTGTCCCATCAGTGATGGGGTAGGACAA
>JBDHRU010000146.1:0-6513 GCA_039807765.1 Nitrosomonas sp.
GCTTCACTGTATTTGATGCCGAGCGGGGTTTTCAGTAAGTGAATATGACGGCCGACAAGGCGGCGCAAGGCGACATCAATCTGACCGGGGGCCTGGGCAGTTATGATCCAGTCTTGAGCGATCGAACGAGATTCAGCAAGGTGTGTATCGATGAAAGCCGGTGCCGGTTTACCAGCGATCCGGCTTGGCCAGATTTTCTTGCCTTCATCAACCAGATAGACAGTACCGGATAGCGTGCCGATTTCTTCAATCAGTTTTTGATTTGCAGGTGCCTCGAGTTGAGATTTTAACGGGTAAAAATGCCCTTCTCCCTTCCATTCACGGACACCGACAATGACAGCATTGCCGGGATAGTACTTGTTTTCAGTAAGCATTTTGACTGCAAGAGCAGTCTTTCCAGTGCCGAGCGCACCAGTTATTAGAATAATCATTGCGGGTTAATCCAAGTAAGCGAAGGTTGAATAGCAAGCCAAGTAGCCTTGGCCAAGTAACAAGAGATAATGAGAGAGATACCCTCGAAAACACCGAAAAGAGAGAGCAGCTGAATGACAGAACCGCCAATAGTGCCCGACTGTATTACTGCGAGCTGAGAAATGGCCATATCCCTTAAATAATTCGCTGCCCACTCGATGACAGCCCAAGATGTAACAGCAACACCGAGTTTAAGGAGCAAGCCGACAACAAAGGACGAAAGCATAAAAGGCAAGGCATTGATACCAAGCCAGCGGATAGCAGACAGGATAGGCGTAATAAACGGAGCTAGCATAATTTCCCCTATTTAGAAACAACCGCCCGCAGAGCGACGATAGCAGCCAGCATAAGGACAATGCCTCTTATAATGTCCGCCAGATCGCACACAGGCTGAAAAGAGATTGAAAAAGACCTGCCAAGCGCCTCAAAAGTCAGAGGCGCAGGGCAAGAACCAGAAGTACCGAAAAGCGTGGTGGAGAAAATCGGATTAGAAACAGACTTAATATTGAAGTTAGAGTCATTCGGTAGAGACGAGTCAAAATCAGGCGGAGCACCTAAATCAATCGGCTTATTGTCAGTGCCCTTCCCGTCAGCTTGATTTATCGAACCATTAATAACCGTCACATCAGTGCCGGTCACATTACCGGATGCATCCTTGGTAGTCGTCGTGCGCGTGGTAGTCGTCGTACCATCCTTGTTAATCGTAGTCTGGTCAGTCGTGGTCGTAGTAGTGCCACCATCATACTTAGTGCCACCGGCCAGACAGACATTAACATTATTGATCGACGCGAAACCGGAACCGACAGGACAATCAGAGATAGACTTCGGAGGATTATTAACAGGTGCAACAGTATTATTGCCTAAACCGCCATCAACCACACCAGAGGGAGAACCACAACTAGCACCGGAATACGAAACAGAACCGCAAAAGATATCAGTAATACCCAAATCCGGGTGATAAGTTTTTACAGCATTGTTACAGCTGGCAGAGCAATTGCTGCTAGAACCATCCGGATTCGCAGAGCATAAAGTAGGCGTGGGTTCAGAGGACTTGTCGCCGAGGTAAGAGATGCTGTAGGACTTACCAGAGTTAGTACCAGAAGATGGACAGGGTGATTCTAAAGGGCCGGTTCCACATTGCATATGACCATTAACAATCTGCTTATCACCTGGATAAGGACAAACTTCATATTGATTTACACCAGGACCATTCGTCGAGCCAGGAGAAGTACCACAGACGCCCATTTCCGCACCAACATAACCGTATAACCAACGACTATCCGCAAGGGTAGGCCCGGAGGCCACTGTCATCGAACCAATAGATTTGTAATAGGGATAAGAAGGTTGAGCAGTACAAGCAGCCGAACCACTATCATAATAGGTACTGCCAAGCCGAAACTTAACAACAGGTAATGTTGATGCATAACTACCTGAAAAGCAGAAAAATAATAAGAAGACTGGAAGCCAGCACAAAGGATTGAAGCGAGTCGATAACCATCGCACGATTACCCCCGATAGAAAAGTTTGTAGAGAATATTCCAGCCAGCTGCAATACAGGCTGAAAGCAGAAGCGCCGAGATCAGAAGGCTGACATCAGACCAAGCCAGATCAGATAAGCCCATGGTGACGGGAACAGCTTGAGGCACAGAAGCATCAGCGCACCTCGCATAACAACAAGGACTAGAACCCTGCTGATAAAAAGTTAAAGGTTGACCGGGAGGACATACACCGACATATTGCATGATTAACCCCTATAGAAAAGTCGTGAAAGAATGTGATAACCGGCAGCAATACAGCAAGCCGTGAAAAGCGCCGCAATCAGCAAACCGACATCAGACCAAGCAAGATCGGATAGTCCGGAAGAAAAAGGCGTAACAGTGGGAGGCTTAGCAGTAGTCGACGCGCCACCAGTTAAATCAGGTGAGCTACCAGGGCCGCATTGCATATAACAACAACCAGACAATCCCTTAACGAAGAAGAAGAGCTGATAGCCAGCTGGACAGGAAATTAAATACATAGATACCCCAATGGGCGACCGAAGCCGCCCAAAGAATCAGCTAGTGATTAAGCAAAAGCGCCACGGATGAGTTTCCAGGCAGCCAGAATACCCAATGCAGCCAGGAAGGCTGCGCCGATGGTGGGAATTGCCGTATTGACATCGCCGAAAGTGCCTAAAGCACTGGATACATCAATGGCAGCGAAGGTGGGAACAGAAACTAACAAAGAACCGGTACCGACAGTCATCACGACGTCTTTTTTGTTTTTCAACATTTGAAATACTCCTATAAAAAGGTGCGGGATTGCACCCTATACGCCCACACGTGAACGTATAGGTTGGAATCACTTACTTAAAACTGGATGAGAAGGTTTGAATCCGATGTTTGGATTAAGATAATCGTCAATTTTTTCAATAGCTTATATCTGCTTTTCATGAGATTTAGTGAAATTTTTAGTTCCACGAAGTGAAATCAGTTGGTAATAAAGTTTTCTTGTGTTTAGAGAGACATAGAGAAGTTTTTTCATGTTATTCACCTACTGCTTTTAAATGCAGTTCGTATTGATCTTCAAGGATGTACCAGTCCGGCATTTGCAGAGGTTTCATTTCAACGATCCGGACCTTTACCGGGAAGGTTTCGACGTTGCGGGGTTCGGAAATATCGATACCATAATCACGTAAAACTTTCGCATGACGGAAAAAAGTAGCGCGTGACATCAATTGACGAAGGTCTTTGCCAGCTAACCAAGCAGCAGCGTGGACGCGGCTTCTAGGGGGTATAGCATCAAGAATATCGGGTTCTTCACTACGATCGACAGAATTGAAAATTTCAGTTTGTTCGTGAAAAACTTTGATGAGCTTTTCATCATCGATATTTTTAATATCAACCATATCGAGATCGTTCAAAAGTCTACGTTTCAGTTCAATTTCCACTCTGACCACTCCTTGTTCTTTGCACCATTGATAAACTGGATCATCTTCTTTACAGCCATGCTTCAGCATTTCAATGTGTTTAATGTAGGCTTTGAGCATGTGCCGGGTGTTCGACCACCATACAGACTCGTCCCCTGCCCGGCCTTTCTTCATTCTTGAAACAGATCGGCTTGCAAGCCATCGAATGAGGGCTCTTGCCTGAGATTCTGAACCCGTTGCAAAGTTAGCGGTAAGGTCGATACGCGATACTCGCGCGCCAGGTTGCCCGACTTCACCAATTGCATGCCCAATTTTTCCGGCATGGAAAGCTGGTAAGCCTCGAGATACGAGAATTCGATTACATTTTTGCAAACTCCACGACCATCCGGAATTGAACAAGTTGTCTTTGCGACAAAACCGGCCCACGTTTCCACTGAGTGATATATGACGACCGTCGGACTTGATACTAATCCCCGTTTCGTAGCTTCCTGAAAAGCGCGCGGCGCGAACTCTTTCAAAACGAGCATTCCCTTCTGGGTCATAGTCAACATTGATTCCGCCGGTATAAATTGGGAACGGTTCCGAGTCTGTATGTAGTTGAGAAATGGTGATCCAATCGATAAAGATTTCATTTTTCATACTCAAAAAGACAACTAAAAATTGATCACAGAATTATCAAAAAGTCTCAAAATGAGACTGAACGGCGTAGTGTTACTAGCCGATTGACGGACAGGGGAAGAACGAAAAGAAAAAACCCCCGCCCGCCGCGCAGCCCAGCCACGGGCTTGGGCTTGCTTGCGAGCGGGGGCAGCAAAAGAAGAAGACGTGCAAAAAAACACACATAAATCCCCAATCACACCACCACACACACACGCACGCACGACCGCACCCGCTACCATAATTAGGCGTTAACCGCTTTTGGCGGTGCTGCGGTAGTCGTGCCGGTTACTACCTGAGATATTTTTCCCTTGTACAAGACCGGTTCAAGGGTCAGTTCAATGGCGCATGGGTACTTGAAACTTTCAAATTGTTTAATCGCTTCCGGGTCAAGCGGCATTTCGCCTACTTCGTAGCCATAGCCAAGGATAGTAAAGTTGCCTTTCGAGACGTTTTCTATAGGAACAATGACAAAAATAGATGCCATGTCGTAAGGATTGCCGGATTCCTTCGCAACGCCATTCATACGTTTCACACCTAATACTTGTGTTTTCATGTTTTTTCCTTTGTGGTTAATAAAATCAAAATGCTTGTGGTTTCAAAAATTCGATCTGACTAAAAGAAGGATCTTCAAGATCAGAATCAGAAAGAATCGCTTCGGGGTGGTAACTGCGCCAGCAGTCAGAGAGTTCGGGGAATATGCCGTTATTGGTGGCTTGAAGAATTGCTAAGTGATATGAGTTCATATCCAATTAATCCTTATTTGACTATGGGGATATTTGAACTATATGATTAACCATCAATTAGACAGAACAAACTGTTCCGAACAGTATCAGAACAAATTGTTCTTAGTCAATAGGAGAATTGCACTATGGATATGAAAAACTACATCGAAGCAGCTGAGAAGAAAGCAGGCACACAAAAGAACTTAGCCAAAATCCTTGGAATTACAACAAGGTACATAAATATGGCCAAAAATAAGGAAAGATGCTTAAGTGTTGATACTTGTATAGTTTTAGCTGATTACATTGAAAAAGATAGATTAGAGGTGATTGCAGCAAGCAATCTAGCAACTGAAAAAGACGAGAAGAAAAGAAAGATTTTAGAAAGCTGCTTTAGAAAGGTCGCAAGTTTTGCAGGAATTACAATTGTCACTTTGATAGTGACAATTTCCACAGGAAGCCCTGCCCATGCGGGTTTTAAAGGTTCAATAGTCGATAATACAAATTATACGCAATTGCCGTCGGCGCAATTACAAGAGAAAATCGGATCTGCTGTCACTTTGGATCAATAAGTTGCTAAACGCCTTTCCGCGTGTTCGCAGTGCCGCTTAGCGAGCGCCCGACAGTACAGACGCAATCCTTCCGGATCAACGCCTGCCTCAAACAGGCGTTTTTTTTCAGCCACAGCTTGGCGGTAATATTTCCGCTTGAGGTTCTTTCTACGCTGGTAGCGGATATAGAAGTAAATATTATGAAGTTTCGAGAAGTCAGCCTTCATAATCCGGATCCCATTAAAAACGAGTAAAGCCATTCACGATATTCTGACAAACGCAGTCACAGAAATCACTGGAGAAGCAAGATTTCAGTTATATGCTTTCATTGTTATCACTCCAGAGTTCTCCGATTAAATGCCGGGTTTTCTCATCCAAGGGTGGAAATTTTTCAATGTTGATTTCACTCTCTCCCTGATTATTTTTGCATGTTGATTAACACAATGGAGCATATAACTGAAATCGGGTACCTGGAAAGCTTCAATTCGCAATTGAGTTATTTTCTTTTGGGTTTGGTGCCAGTATCAGCGGCAGTTTGTTGAATTTACGGCGCATCGCGTTGATAGCGCTAAGCACTGCGGGTTGTCCGATAATTCTGGCTTCCAGCTTGCGTTTATGAGGAAAATCCATGAATGAAATACCAATCAACATGGTTAGCAAACCCTGTCCCGGCAAAAAAAGCATCAAAAAACCAACAACCAGAAACACGGCACCGGTTACATTCTTGATAGTGTGACCGACGATGCGCAAGACGGGATGATGATCTTTCATCCAGTGACGTGGAACGCGTACATCAAAATAATCATCCGGCAGGTGAATCAAGATCCATGGAATTGCGATTAAAGAGCCCATGAAGCTGATGATCGAAACCACCGTCAAACCGACCAACACATCGATCGGTATCCATTGCTGGATAGCTGCAACGAGATCTTCCATGGTGAGCGAACCCGGATATATACGGTAAAGTTTTCAAACTTACACGAAAACCACTTGATGGTGAAAAAATGAACCGACAGGTTTTATGGCAGCCTGCCGTCTGCTAAACACAAACGGCAGGCACTACTGACGCGCTACAGAGAAAGAATCAAGGTACGATTCTGTTATTCAGGATCTCTCTGCTGGCGTTATTCCAGGTTACGTCGGTCAGGTTCGAGTAGCGGGTGATGATTTGTGCTGCTATACCGCCCGAGAATAAACCTGCCCA
>JBDHRU010000147.1:0-6430 GCA_039807765.1 Nitrosomonas sp.
CTGGCAATCGCGGAATAATCATTGAGATCCGCATAGAACAGGCTGATCCGGTCTTTGCGATTGATCCGATCGGTCAGGTGGTAAAGGTTATCCATCGGCTCCTGCCAGCGCATCAGGCCAACTACATCATAGGGCGTCTTCTCTAGTATGTAATCAGCAAGCTGCGAGCCAACCTGCCCAGTAATTCCAGTGATCACTACCTTTTTTGTCATCTAAGGCTCCTCAAACAATTATATTTTTATTCTATAGATCATAGATCAATGCAATTTCGCGTTGCCATGCAGACCATTGATAGCGAGTTCGACATACGTTCATGGCATTCTCCGCAACCTGATTTCTGAGCGCCTTATTCTGGAGCAACGCAATACATGCCATAGAAAAATCATGAGCATTATCTGCAATAAAAATACTGCCACCATCAACGTACGAAAGTCCTTCACAAGCTATCGACGATGCAACACACGGCAAACCAAAAGCAGCATATTGGTGAATCTTTCCCCGTATCCCCGCACCGTTTAGTGCAGGCGCAACCCCAACTGCAGCACCTTCAAGTGCTTCCGCAATCGTGCTAACAGAACCAACAATATCGAGCTGTTCAGCAGCACATCTATTCAAGATTGCTTCATCAATGCCATGCCCAACAACCCGAAATCGATAGTTTGGCAATATCTTACAAATCACGGGGTGAACCTCACTAATAAACCAGTAAAGTGCTTCTCTATTAGTTCTGGAACCAAAATACGCAAAGAATACAATCGTTGTTAGATTTTCTGCAGGCAGCCAATTCAGCATATCAAGTGAGATTTCTCGTGTTGAAATACAGGTTGGCAAACAAACCACCTTCCCTTCTCGCTTCATAAAAGTCAACGTAGCTCGGTCAGCCTCTGAAACCGTAACTACCTTATCAGCTTGTAGTACGTAGACAACTTCCATCATTGCGCTCAGCACTAAACTAAGTATAGTCTGCAAAGATCGCCAAAGGTGGAGCCTGTTTCGTGTGAAAGATATTTTTGCGGCACGAAATTGGGATTCCATCGGCGAAAAAACTAATGTTGCCGAAGGCCAACGTGCTCGAAATGAATTAATCAAAGCACCAGACTGATGGTATTGCAGATCAACCAGTTCAAAATCAGGAACACCAAAAATTAGTCTTGACATTCCTTGCTTCGAAAATTCACCATTAGCAACACAATGTACTTCATCAAAAATTGCCTTTAGCGAATCAAGCTCGATACTTTCACTATTGCAGCTGACTAGTGCCAGATACAAATCTGGCTGGATACGCTTCAACTCGGCATACAAATCCAATAACCTCTGGCCACCTGCATGATTTCTAGAAGGAAGATAATAACTAACAAGTAGAATTCTTCTCATGCTTTGGACTTGGAATTCGTAAACCTCCTACCAAAACTGATAACTGGCTTTTCAATGAACCGATGAAGTATCCAGGAAACAATCAAAGAGGTAATTACTGCCGATAATAGAAGTAAATAAGGGCTGAGCACATACTCACGGACAAATGCCATTGTGGCAAGCCCTATTGCAACATGAACAAGATATAAGGGATATACCAAGTCAGCTAGAACTTCGACAACTTTTGGCAACCGTCTCATAACAAACGGCGCAGTGTAATAGAACAATAAAAAAATCATCAGTTCTAGTAGATGGGCACCCAAGTTCTCATAAGTTGACGCATCAACTTTTCCAAATTTAAATACCTGGAACCCCAAGTACGAGAAAACGACGGAGGGCAATACGGTCAATAATTTCTTAAAGATACCACTCTTCTTTTCTGCCAGATATATGGCAGAACCAATCGTTATGAATAATAAAAAACGGGACTGATAACCAGCAAACCAGACATAATAATTGTCATGATAAATAGTGCCCAGCAGCACCAACACAAGCAAAATTACCTGTACAAAAACCAAACGCGGCAAAGAGAAAAAACCAACGAGAAAAGCAACGAAATAAAATAAAACTTCTATTACTAAGGTCCAAAGCACTCCTGTAACAGGAACAATACCGAGCCAATGGTAAGTGAGCGTCAGACTGGCAAGATACTGCGTTGCGCCAAACGTGATTCCCTGTACAAAATAAAGAAAGATACCAAGCACTATCAGTGATGCAGCCAGTGTCGGGAAAATTCTAAAAAACCGATTCAACAAAAATTCACGCCGGCTATACCGCTCACACATCAACGGCATTAGATAGCCGGTAATCAGGAAGAATAAACTAACACCTAAGGCTGCTGATTGTGTTGAGAACGTCTCAATCAAGAATATTTCAAAATAATAGGCACGCCATTGTGTCTCACTAATAAGTGGAAATGCCGCAAAATCCGGGTTAATAACATTAGGAATCACTTTGGCACCACCACCGACTAGTACGAAATGCCCGTACATAACTAGCATCACACTAATGACACGCAGCACATCGAGATAGGCCTGCCTCCGCAATTTTCACACCACCCGCAAACCTACTGCATTACGCAGCTTTTTATAGCCCCGGTAAATCGGCCGCAAACGGCAGATAAAACTATTAACCACATGTACTGCCGGATCAACCGGCGGAGCCGGTGGCAATGCATGCCCGGATACCTGGTCAGCAATCTCCCGAGCGATGGCAGACTCATGATGAATATCATACAAGGCGTTCAGCTCATGGTTATAGTTTGTTCGCAATTCGTAATGTTGCGCCCAAAAGCCTTTTTCTGTTGCTTTGCAATAAGCCTCGTAGTGTCGTTTAAAATGACTGTATTGCACTCTGATTGTTATATGGCGAGAGCGATGAATAGGCAAGCCCTGCCCCGACACTGCAGCGATAATACTGATTGGTAACAGAACATCCAAGCGTCCAATAAGACTGTGGTCAAGCAAGTATAATAATTGTTTACTAAAAAACAACGTCCCTATCTGGTGCTCATACAAGCTGTTCTGAGTCCATCGATAAAGTCCTACTGAGGAGTTATTGCGTACAATGCCTACAGTCCCTGATGGCGCCTTTTGAGTGAGATCACTTACAAAGAATCCACCGATATACAACCCATTTGTGCGCTCTGATGGTACCTCTGAAAACCAATCAAGTGCTTTGGAAAAAGCATCGTACATTGGGTAATCAAATTGCGTCATAAAAGTAACAAAATCCCCATCCGCTCTCACCTTTAATAAGGCAACTTTCTCACCAAGCCGCAGTTGATCCCAATTCCGGTTCGTTAGCGCCCGCAACTCTGTTAAAGAAACATTAGGTGGCAGTTCTGGCCGGCTGGAAAGTGCACTTCCACATACAGTGACGTGCACACGTATATTGTATAACTGTGTAACATGGCCTGCGGCCTCGATCACATGTTTTATGTTTAGAAAATCCCGGGTACCACCTGGAGCTTCTGAATCAGCATCATGGTGCAATAGGAAAACTTCCAGCTGCTTCCCCGCCATCACAGATGACCTAGCAGCCACGAGTTCTCTCAAATGACATTGTGCACGTTTAAAACAGGGTTCAAAACAAAAGCGCTCAGCCATCAATATCTGTGCACGCATAACCCTGTCTCGTGCTGCAGCCGGGTTCTCATTAATTGCCTTAAGCGCCTCTAAAATTGATCGTGCACGCTCCTCTTCATTATTTCCCTGAAAGTAATAGACAAGATCACCGAACAGATGCTTTACGTGTGGATTTTCATCAGAAATAACTGGAACTCCTGCAGCAATGCCCTCAAAAACACGGCTAGAAGATGTTTCTGACCTCACATGCGCAGGTGAAGAAACAGCCAGAACTGCTCCGTACTGCCGCATCACCCGCATCATGCTGATACCATCAAATGGAATCTCTCCTTTATAGGAGCTGAACCCTTCCCAAGGGCTGATACCTTCAAGTTTATTCGGGCCATAGAAATCAGCCGCATCTTGCTCTTGTAGAATATCCAATAGACCTTGGGCTCGCCCAACCCTATCAATACCGCGCTCCCAGTTTACGCCACAATAGAAAACCTTATGTGCCGTCCCCACGTCACGAGGAGCAAGTACTTTTGGTGGTACCAACTCGCGCAATGAACATGATGGAAACATTTCCAGTCCTGCATCTCGCCATTCAGATCCCACCACATTTTTTATATGCGTCATCAGAATACCGGAATCGTTGTAGAGATACTCATCGTATGCTCTCAAATGATGCAGCAATACCATTCGATAGTCGCTACGCAGATGCATGAACTCCAACGGGTTAGCTACCCAAAGGAAAGTTGGAATATTCAAAAATTTCGGCGTGTCGTAGTGAAATGAAATCGCAAAATCGAATTCTTGATACAAAATCGCCTCATTTAGGCATACCCCAGTAGCAACATCGAAACCAAAGAAATCAACTACTTTGATCGTATAACCCGTTCGTTTAATCTTCTCAATTAGCTCATACTCACCATTCTTGATATTTGGCCACTGCGAGATAAGAAGGATGCGCGGCAAAGCTGGAGTTTTGTCCATATTAATCAATCATGCCCGCACATTCTCGGTATACCATGCCCATGTTTCTTCGAGTCCCTGTCGAATGGCATACTGGCACTTAAAGTCAATAGAATCGATCTTGGTCAAGTCGTAAGCTCGGTAGTCCTGTCCATTTGGCTTTGTTTCATCCCAAACGACACGACCCTTCATATCAGCAATATCAGCGATCACATCAACAATGTCACGAATACTATAGATCATGCCACTGCCTATATTGGTAGGGCCATTGATATTTTGCATAATGGCAAGTCCGACACGTGCAGTGTCCTTGACATACATAAAGTCACGCTGAGCACTGCCACTTCCCCAAACGACAACCTTTCCTCCATGCAGTTTAGCGTCGAAAAATTTTTTGATCAGCGACGGTACAACGTGGCCGAACTCAGTATCAAATTTGTCTCGCGGACCAAACAGATTGCAAGACACAATATAGGCCCATTCCATACCGTAACTTTCTTCATAGGCACGAAGCATAGCTAGCATTGCACGTTTTGCATGAGCATAAGAGTTTTCAGCCGTATGAGGCTCACCCATAAAAATCATATCTTCCCTTAACGGTAGACCCGGAGAAGGGTAGGGGTAAACTGCGCCTGTACCCATCGCGGTAATTTTCTTGACTCCAACTTTTTGTGCCGCATCTACAACATTCGTATTAATCATGATGTTATCGTAAAACGATTGTGCTTTATTTTTCATATTTCCCATAATTCCGTAAACACGAGCGGCGGCGTGAAATACATAGGCCGGCTCGTATTTTTCGAAATACAATCTTGTTGATGCGGTATCGGTCAGGTCACAATCTTGTCGCCCAAGTGCTAAAATGTTGCTGAACCCTTCATTTCGTAGGTGTTCAACTAAAGCTGACCCCACTAAACCTTTTCCACCAGTAATTAAAATTTTCTCATTTAATTTCATATTATTTGTTAAAAACATAAGTTATTAGTTAACACTACTGTTATTCCAATGACTTTTTTGATTGGCCAGGTTTTACGGATTATCCAGAAATAGAATCATATGCCCATGGCCAGCCACTGCTTTAGAGAAAAACTGTTCCTGCTAATAACATATCTGACTGATGCTGAATACCCCAAGGGTCAGTCGAGTCGAGACCTCCGCGTATGTCACCTACCGGATCATCTCGTACCAACGAAATAGCCCCCCATTTTCTTTCAGGTATCCCCTACAACAATCTCGGCCCAGGCTTCTCTTCAATGTGTATCTTTTTATAGCTACATGCTTTCTACTTCTAACTCATTCATTCTTGCCCTCATTGGTACGAATTCCACCATACCTAGAATACTACTTGTAAAATGTGGCGATACCAATCCTCAATTCACGATATAACTCCAGTACCACCAAGCCTGCTTCGGTATTTTTTCATGCTGTTGAATTGGGAAATCACGGATATACCACTTGTAAAACGAAGTGACCACATACCAACATATGCAAACTATGTTTCTTTAAAAGAAAATATTGTTACCACACTGAAACTACTTCTCACCAAAAGAGCACGCTTCATAAATTAAAGTCCAAATTCATATAGTTTGTCGATGCGTTGTGCACCTTAAATATGTATCAGGTTGTCTTGTTCATTTTCCACCTATGAGATATTGCTCAATCACTTCATCGGGAGAACCATCAGCGATTAGCCTGCCATGATCTAGCCATAACACCCGATTACAGAGTGATTTGACCAACAAATGATCATGAGAAACCATAATCATAATGTTTGCCTTATCAATCAGGTCGTGCATTCTGGATTGGGCTTTGACCATGAAGGCCGCATCCCCCCCCGCAAATATCTCATCGAGCACCAAAATGTCCGGGTGCATAGCTGTAGCCAGCGTGAATGCCAATCTCATGTACATACCCGTTGAATAATACTTTACTGGTGTATCGATAAACTCCTGAAGTTCCGCGAAGGCGATGACTTC
>JBDHRU010000148.1:0-6418 GCA_039807765.1 Nitrosomonas sp.
CAAATGCCCAATTCCCTCACAAATTAATCCAAAGTTACTCTGGAATGAGAAATTTGCGTCATTTTGCAAAAGTCTCGTAGAGCATCCCATTTCTTTGGCTGGCCAATGATAGGCATAGGGAGTCATCACACCGCCCCTCTTTGACATGGTGATCTCTTTTCGTCTTCCCGCGCAGGCAGGAAACCAGTGTCTTCGACTCCGCAGCCCGCCTCATGGCTTTACGTCGCCACAATCACCCGCACCGCATCGAGCCGCAGATTGCTTGATTTTAATGCTCCGGTCAATTGCTGTAATTGCTGCTCAAAGAAGTGAATTTCTTCGTCGCGCACGTTCGGGTTGACTTGCTGCAAGGCTTTGAGACGTTCGATTTCCGGGGTGAAGGTTCGCCGGATGCGTGTTTCGGCAGCGGCGATCAGTTGCGGTGCTTGGGCGCTGGCTTGTCGTTCGCTGATGGTTAACAGCTCGCGGATGGCATCTTCCTTCAGTTGGATCACTTGTTTGGCGATGCCGGTCGCGACCGGTTGCAGGTGCTGATTGATCGATTCGTGGTCGAAATGGAGATAATCACCATTGCCCTGTTCGTCGAGCAGGGTGCGAATCACGGCGGGCGGCAGGTAGCGGTTGCTTTGCTGCACGTTGTGCCCGCTCGCTTCGAGCACAAACAGGGTTTCCAGCAGCAAGACGCCGGGCTGCACTTGTTTGTGCTTCATCATGGCCACCACGGCATTGCCGTTTTCCTGGCTCAAAATCCGTTCCATCGCATGCGTGACCATCGGGTGCTCCCACGTCAGGAAATGCATATCCTCGTTGCCCAGTGCCACATTGCGCGCGTAGGTGATGATCGAGCCTTCATCGTTCAGACCGGGAAACGGCATGCTCATACGTTCGCTCGGTTCGATCAGGAAACTGCCGGTGCGGTGTTCTTCGATGTGCACACCACAGCAATCGAACACCGTGTCCATGTACTGCGGCAGCAGCGGATCGTCATCCTGCGTCCGCGCTTGCTCGGTCAATTGGTTCGCAATGAGTGGGCGGAACGAGTTGTATTCGAGCAGTCTGTCGCGACCACGGTCGAGCGCTTCGTTCAATTCCCGATGCGCTGCTTGCGTGGTGCCGATTAACCCGGCCAATGCCTCGACCCGGGTTTGGCGTTGATGCAGCGCGGCGATGAGCTGCTCTTCCACTTTGACAAATACCGTTTGCCCGGCCGGGCAGGTTTTCTCGAATGCATTCAAGCCTTCGTGGTACCAATGGAACATTACCGCCAGCGCGCTGTTTTCCAGATAGGGCACATGGATTTGGATGGTGTCGGTCTGACCGATGCGATCGAGGCGGCCGATGCGCTGCTCGAGCAGATCGGGATTGAGCGGCAGATCGAACAGTACCAGATGATGCGCAAACTGGAAATTGCGGCCTTCGCTGCCAATTTCCGAGCAGATCAGCACCTGACCACCGGTTTCCTTGTCGGCAAAAAATGCGGCAGCGCGGTCGCGCTCGACCAGGCTCATGCTCTCATGAAATACCGGAATGAACTGGCCGGTCTTTTTTTTCAACGCCTGCGCCAGATCGCGCGCGGTTTGCGCGTTGGCGGCGATAGCCAGCACTTTTTCCGGCTTCACTCGCTTGAGTGTGGCGATCAGCCATTGCACGCGCGGGTCGATTTCGCTCCAGTATGGCTGATCGTCTTCGCATCGCACCTGGTAGATGAGTTCAGGACACAGCAGCAGTTGCGGTTTGGATAATGAAGTGGTTTCGAATGTCGCCAGGCATGACTGATACTCCGCCGGTAACGGCAGCGGACTGGCGGCCAGCTTGCGCTCGGGAAACCCCTTGACCGCCGCGCGCGTGTTGCGGAACAGGATGCGCCCGGTGCCGTGCCGGTCGAGCAATGATTCCGCCAGCTTGCTCCGGACTTGCTGGCTTCGCGGTTCTGCCAGCAGTGCTCGCGCTTGTACCGGATCGAACGTCTCGGTGATCAGTTGACGGATGTCATCGTTCAATTCCTGTCCTTCGAGCAGCACTTCGACAGCGCGGGCGATCGGCTCGTACGACTGCTCCTCGGTGACGAACGCGGAAAAACTGCTGAAGCGATGCGGATCAAGCAAACGCAAACGCGCGTAGTGGCTGGCTTTGCCCAATTGCTCCGGCGTGGCGGTCAATAGCAACACGCCGCGAGTACGCGCCGCCAGTTGTTCGATCATGGCGTACTGCGGGCTGATAGCTTGCGGCGACCAATGCAAATGATGCGCCTCGTCGACCACCAGCAAGTCCCAGCGACCTTCCAGTGCTTGCTCGAAGCGCTTCGGATGTTGGCACAGAAAATGCAGGCTGCACAGCACCAGTTGTTCGCTGTGAAACGGGTTTTCACTGCTTTCACTTGTGCTACTGCTACCGCCTTCTTCGTCTTCATCGGTGTCTTCCAGCGACAAGCAACGCTCTTCATCGAAAATACTGAATTGCAGATTGAAGCGCCGCAGCATTTCCACCAGCCATTGATGCACCAGAGTTTCCGGCACCACGATGAGCACGCGCTTGGCGCGCTCGGTCAGCAATTGCTGGTGCAAAATCAGACCGGCTTCGATGGTTTTACCCAAGCCAACTTCGTCGGCCAGCAACACTCGCGGTGCAAAACGGCGACCGACTTCATGGGCAATGTAGAGCTGGTGCGGAATCAGGCTGGTGCGCGTACCTACCAAACCATACAGTGGCGCTTGCGCCAGCTTGTTGCGGATCTGCAACGTTTGGTAACGGATGCGAAACCACTTATCCTGATCGAACTGACCGGTAAACAGGCGCTCGGCTGGACGGTTCAATTGCACATGCGGCGCCAGCCGGTCTTCCGGCAATTCCACTTCACTACCGTCTTCGCGGATACCGGTGTAGACGATCAAACCGTTGCGTCCGGCTGCACCGGTGATTTTGACGGTAGCGCCATCCTGATCTTGGACGGTATCGCCCGGTTTGAAGATGACTCGCGTCAAAGGTGCGGAATGTTTGGCGTACGCGCGGATTTCATTCGTAGCTTTAAACAGCAGGGTGACAATCCGGTGTTCGACGGCTTGCACCGTGCCCAATCCCAGCTGTAAGTCGACATCGCAAATCCAGCGTTGTCCCGGCTTAAAATCGTGCATGTGTTACTTTGAGATTATTCGAAAAGGAGCAGTATAGTAATGGAATGAGAAGAAAAGTATTACTGTTTCTTGAGCCAGCAACTCACTGAAGAAAACCGGAAACGAAGCAGCGGATTTCTGCCATCCGCGAATGCGATCAGGAGATTATGGGGAAAAATTTTAGCCGGTTAATTTCATAAACTACAGAAAAATAAAGCACCCCGCCGCAAGCAGCGGGGTATTAACTGCGTTCTTCAATCTGCTGGTTTTCAACCAGCTTTCGCCCCAAGGGGCGGGGAATTGAACCCGCAAGATTAACCGGCTATCGAAAACATCGCGTAGTAGGCTAAAAGCCGTTGCTACATCTTAGAAATTCAAGAACAGATTGACCACTGCATTATGCATCATTTGATCCGGACGAGGACTATGCGGTCTGTTGATATATTGATTCATATAACCCGCTTCAAGAGTAGCCAGTTGGTTGAATTTATAGGCCAAACCGACAAACCCCCGGTTTTGATCGAATCCGTGAGAAATAAAACCGGGATTGGCGACAGTAGTCATAGCAATAAACAATTCATCCTGGATAACAAAACTTAAATTCTGATCAATTTTGTTTAAGGGAATATTCCATTTGACCATTTGACGGAACCGATGAGCCACATCATTCGGGCCAGGGATGGGTGCATGATGATCGAAGAAGCGTTGCTCGAAACGGCTGCGCAATGCCAGCCGGCCAAACGAGAAATTATCCGCCCAGGTTATTTGTTCCCAGAGACGGTGTTCGTTGTATGGATGCCCTTGCTTCAATGCTAAGGGTTCAGCCGTCGGCGCCCATGCATAACCTATCCACGCTATCAGTTTGTCGGTAATCGCATAACCTACGCCGGGACGTATCAGAGATTGGGTAAACTGGCTGGCACTATTACCAAAACGCCCTTGTCCTTCCATCCACCAGCGGAATCTCTTCAGTTCAGGCTTCTTATCATCTATGAAGCCAAAATTGCCCTGCGAAAAAATAGCTCCCCACACTTGATAATCAGATTCAACCTTCTCAGCAGCAACCGGGTTACTCAACATCAGTCCAGCCGCAGCCAATAAAACCCAATTTATTTATTTTTTTAAACATGAAATCTCCCTATTTAAACAATATGATTCTATAAAGCTGTTTGTTAATGTTCCGCTTCAATAAAACAACATTTACCGCATGCAACCAACCGTCTTCTTATAGTAAGAGTAAGGGTGGTCAGTTGCTCACTTCATTTTCAAATAACTTCTGATTCTCTTAATAAAAAAGAATTTTTGTCGCACATTTACTACAGTGCCGCGCACATTAACATAGTAAATGTTAAGAAAGTGTAAAGAATTGCAATTATGACGGATAGCGCTATTGTCATTAATTATTATTGAAATTTAAGAACCTAAATTAATAATAAATTAGTACCGCCACGCACGATAACATGGAAAATGTTAAGAAATTGTCAATAAAATGAAAACAAAACAATGGATGTTGTTGAAACTTAAGTCATAACAAACCCGGTATTCAAAAAGAGCTTTCATTATTACATCGATCTTATTGAGTTTAAAAAGATACAACCCCACCAAACACCATCAATTGAAGAAAATGATTTCGTTCGGGTTAATGGATAAATATCTCAAAATAACACACGTTTGTTTGACAAATCTTTACGATACTGGGTATGGTTAGCCCCCTAAACTGCGAGTCCGATCAAAATTTTATAAAATGATTTAGGCAACTAAGGAAGCTCTGAAAAGGTAGGTAGCGAGCAATGCCAAACTAGGCGAAATCAGGTGAAAAAGCGCGGTTTACAAGGTGTAAATGAGCATTTTGAACGTGATTTCAACGCAGTGTGGCCGAGTGCAGGCATTTCTCAAAGCTTCCCTAAGTTTGGATCGGGATGACTCTCGGTATCGATGAAACCAAATAATAAATTGGAGTTTGAAAATGAAAAAATTAAATGTTGCATTAACGATATCAGCGCTATTTATATTAGCCGGCTGTGGTGCAAGCAGAGATTACTCACCCCCCGCTGATGCATCCGGTGAAAAAATCTTCAGCACGGCTTGCACAGAATGCCACAAGCCATTAAGCGCCAATGTCGCTATGGTATTGAGCGAAAAAGTTGCCAACAAGGAAGCCATCATCAAGAAATTTCAATCGGGCAGCATGAGAATGCCGGCGTTTAAAAATATTCAAGGTGAAGCTGCCGACCGTTTGGCCGAGTACGTTTTAACAAACAGCCAAGTCAAATAAATTTAATATGCCTGGGAATCCGGCGATTCCCAGGTAAAAATTAAATGTGTGCCGGATGGTTCTTACATCATTGATTAATGCGCGAATACTTGTCAAAAACTCTGCAAATGCCGCCAATCAATAATTGTCCCTTTGGCGTCACAGTGATTTCTTGATCGTCTAGCGTGATTAAACCAGCTTGTTCATAAACTAAAAGTTCCGCTAGTTCGGCAGCAAAATAATCTTTGAATTCAATTGGGAAATACGTCTCTACCGATTCAAACGAAAGAATGGAATGACAAATGAGCGCCTGCATTACCGAGCGCCGGATTAAATCGTCAGCGCTTAATTCGATACCCCGTGCAATTGGAAGAACATTCCGTTCAAGCTTGTCATAGTAGTGCTGAAGGTCACAGTCATTCTGACTTAGCACCGGACCAAAACTGCCAATTGCGGACATCCCAAGTGCGATACGATAGCTATCAGGATAAATCGAATAGCCCTGCAAGCCATAACACAGTCTGCCCTGACGTTGCGCAATCACCAGCTGATCGTCCTGGATGGCAAAAAGATTCATGCCAATATGCTTATATTCTGACCTCGTCAGGCAGGAGATCGCCAGCAAAAGCATTTCCAAAACAGTTTCCGCATCCGGCAAATCTTCTGAATTGATATTTCGCTGCGGTTTAAATTTTTCCGGCAGATGATGATAATTCAATAAACTGATTTGATCCGGATGGGTCGCTATGATTTTTTCCAGCGTATATTCAAACTTTTTCACAGTCTGCGCCGGCAATCCATACATCAATTCTGTTCGGATCGTTTTAAAGCCGGCTTGCTGCGCATCGCAAATGGCATTTAACGTGACATCTTCTGTTTGAACGCGATGTATGGATTGCTGAACGTCATGATCAAAATCTTGAACCCCCATGATCACACAATTAAAGCCCATTTCTTTCAATGCCTGCATAGACAAATGAGGCATCTGCCGCGGGTCGACTTCAATGGTGAATTCTCCATCTTTCATCAAGTTAAAATTCTGCTGAATTTCTTG
>JBDHRU010000149.1:0-6382 GCA_039807765.1 Nitrosomonas sp.
ATATTGACGACTGGTATCGACATGGTCGGTAAAAAAAACGAAAAATACCGCCATCGCCAATGCCGTAACCCAACGCGTCCAGACCAGCGATTTGTGTACGGCGATGTACGGCTTATATTCGCGCGCCGCGATTGGAAAAAGAACCGCATAAATGATGGCGAATATCGGGATGGCGGTAAAACAGACGATCCATTCCTGCTTATCCGCGGAACCGAGATAAAACAGTAGCAGAAACGAAAATGCGACTGACCACAACAGCCACCCGACATACGCCAGAATCCGCCGCGTGAACAACCAGTGCAAAACACCCAATTTCTTGAACTGGCTGGCGCGATGAATTCTTTGAATCGTCACCGCGTAGATCGCCGCACTATACATCGGCAAACCGAACAGCAGTGTGATCAGCAGCGCAAACCACAATTGCCGATCAGGAATCAAGCGCCCTAAAAAATATGCAAACGCCAACCAGCACGAGGAAAACACCAAGAAACCGAGTGATCTGGTGAAACTGAAGTTTTTTAGGACTGAAAGCACAACGATGATTCCTTCGTGATGAATAACAAGGCGTGACCAAAATCAACAGACCGGCTTAATAGATCAAACCAGTTCACCGGTGGGGGATTTTATCAGACTGCCGGTAGTCACGATATTGCTTCATGGATTGGTCTGCGCTTGCGACGTTGTATTTTTTCGTGAACTGGAAATATTATTGGTTTGTGCACTGTTGTATAGTGAGCGCTGGTTGACATTTACAAGTCGTCGGATAAATGCATACAAGAGCAAGACAAAGTAGGAAATAGGGCAAATCAATGAAGCGCTGGAAAAATATCGTACTCCCCATTCCGGAGTGGCTGAATACTTGGGTGGATGAGATTCCATCAATCCTTCCGGATATGACTCAAAGAATGGCTGTAGTTATCGATTTGGCGCGGATCAATGTGCAGCATGGAGGAGGGCCATTCGCCGCAGCGGTATTTAATCAGACCGGCGGTGAGTTGATTGCACCGGGTGTCAATTGGGTTGTTCTAGGAAAATCCTCGCTGCTGCACGCAGAGGTGATGGCGCTGGTGCTGGCTGAGCAAACACTGGGTAGCTACGAATTATCGAGTCATGGGTCGTTTGAATTGATTACCAGCGCGGAACCTTGTTGCCAGTGTCTGGGAGTATTGCAATGGAGCGGTATTGCGTCGGTTGTGTGCGGTGCGCGGTCGGAAGATGTGGAGGCGATCGGTTTCGATGAAGGTCAACGCCCGGCGGACTGGGTGCAGGGATTGCAGCACAGAGGAATCAGCGTGACGCGGGAAGTAATGCGCGCGCAAGCCATTGAAGTACTTCAAAGCTACCGCGGAGAAATTTATAACAGCCATTTTAAGGAAACGCACCGTTAGGGAAACTCTGAAAAAAACTAAGTAGTTTCTGATCTGTCAAGATTGATGTATTTCCACTCTCACAGCTTGTTAATGAAGCAGATAACCTTCCACAGATACCGAGTACTTAATAAACACGAGCAGACCCCGCAAGGAATTATTCCTGAAGGAGAGGGAAAAGTCGTGCTGTAGAAGGGATTTGGTCGGATTTAATCTCTGCGGGTTCAATTCCCCGCCCCTTGGGGCGAAAGCTGGTTGAAAACCAGCAGATTGAAGAACGCAATTAATACCCCGCTGCTTGCGGCGGGGTGCTTTATTGAACCTCACTATCCGCGGGAAGAGGTGGATATCTATCCTATCCACTGAAATGGTATGTTGCGTGCACATTTGCTGCAAGCTGATTGGGTTACTGATCCGGCGATGGAGGAGGCATTGTACGACCATGTCTTACGGTCAGTTTGATGGCCTTGATTGTAAAACAACTACTCTCAACTTTATACTTGCCTGCGGCTTTGATTGCTTTCGATCCATTTTTTGACGCGATTGGCATCACCAATACGGGTATTTTTACCCCAGGAGTTCAGTAAAACAATCACCATCGGTTGCCCCGAAATTTTGGCTTGCATGACCAAGCACCGTCCGGCTTCACTCAGATAGCCGGTTTTGGAAACATTAATATCCCAATTTTGATTGCGTACCAAGCTGTTGGAGTTGACATACTGTAATTGCCCGCGCTTATTACCAGGTGAGACGGCATGCTGGGTAGTAGTGGAAAATTCGCGGATTGCGGCGTAATTGTTGGAAGCTGCAACCATTTTAGCCAGATCCCGTGCGGTTGCGACATTACCGCTACTCAGGCCGGTTGCATCGACAAAACGACTGTTGGTCATTCCAAGCTTCTTGGCTTTCAAATTCATAGCATGTACAAATGCTTTGACACCACCGGGATAAGTACGGCCAAGTGCTGCCGCAGCGCGATTTTCGGAAGACATCAGTGCTAATCTCAACAACTCATAGCGTGGGAATGTGCTGCCTACGGGTAAACGCGACGATGAGTTTTTGAGTTTGTCGATATCGGCACTGGTGATGGTAATTTTTTCATTTGGCGATAATCTTGCATCCAACGTAACCATTGCAGCCATCAATTTTGTAATGGAAGCAATCGGCATTACCTTATCTGCATTTTTATCGTAAATAACGCGTTCATTTTTTGCGTTAAATACGAGCGCAGCTTGTGATTTTAAATCTGGGTTATCTTTTTGCGCAAAGACATTACTGGAAAAAAAAGATAGGATATAAAATAAAAAAATTCCCCACTTCATTCTTTTTACTCTCCGATTGACAAAAATTACAGGCTCTTATGAATTTATATCTGTGTTTTTATGAACGAGGATAATGTCGATCCAGAGTTTTTTATTTTACTATATACTGTGTAGGTATATATGATAAGTATTTAATATTACTAGAAAAATAATAGGTCAAGCCAACAGCCTGCTAACCATTCAATCCCTGTTCAATTTTTGTATTTGATTTGAGATGCAGCAGAGAGAAACTCGTTTCATGCAGCTTGACCTATTCGCTAGTCACATAGTAACTAACTCGGTCGGTTATTATTTACCAAAATTGGGTTGTTTTATTTTTGCTGGACAAGTAATCATCTCACCGTCTGTGCGATCTCTAATTTTTTCGCCGTCTTTTTTGCCTTCGCATGACATTTTATTCAGTATGTCTTGTGCGGCCATAGGTGGCATTTTAGATTCCTTGTTGCCACTTGCCATGGTTACCGAAGAACCCATCAAAAAAGCTAAACCGAGTACAGCGATAAGATATTTGCTCATTTTTTACTCCTATATTAATGTTATGAAGGAAGTCAATTTTAATATGCCTGACTTACCGGCCATGAATTTATCACAATCATAACTATCAAGCCATTTCTTTTTAAAATCTTACGAATTCAGGAATAATTCAGTGGATTTGAAGAAAATTTTCTTTTAGTTATGAAGAATAACGTTAAATCAAAACAGCTGCGGCGGCACGACGGCCTTCCTCAACCAATATATTATAAGTGCGGCAGCAGGCTTTTGTATCCATTATTTCTATTCCTATTCCCATTTTTGCTAATTGATTCAGTAGGATATGATTGGGAAATTTATGTGCAGCACCTGTTCCGAGAAGAATAATCTCAGGTGAATGCGGCAATAAGCTTTCGAAATGATGTAACTCCAATTCCTGCACCGATAAGATAGGCCAATTTTCAACCAGATGATCAGGCAACACAATCAAGTTTTTTTCATAACGGATCTGATTGATTAGTACATAACCTTCACCATAACCGGTGAAGATATTTTGGTGCGCAAAATTTGCTGGATGAAGCTTCAATGATGTGTGTCCCGTGTTGATTTTAACCGTCAGTGAATTATGCATTATTCAAATCAAAATACAACATCCATTTTTAAAGTTTAGTCTGTGCAAAAATCAGGATTCTTTGTTTGCAGTCATTCACACTGATTGTTTTTTATCCTCAGCGATTTTATGAGAAATAAAATCGGCTAATGTACCGAGTGTCGCAAAGGTTTGTGCGCTGATTTCATCGTCCTTTATTGCGATAGAGAACTTTTTTTCTATCGTAAGAATGACGGTAACGACTGCAACCGAATCAAGTTCCGGGATGTTGCCGAGTAAAATCATATCCGGTCCCATTCCATCCAGTCGATTGCCTAATCCCAAGGTATCCACCAGAATTTTTTTTATTTCGATGATGGGGTCTACACTAGTCACAATAAGGAGTTGTTTGTTTTTACGAATGCTATAAGAATCGCTCATTATAAATCCGATCGTGACTAATGATCGCGGGATTACGCAATAGTTGCAAGAAAGTAATTGGAGTAGGAAAAAACTATGGTTGTATTTCGACAATGGAATTGGCGCGCGCAAGCCCATTGAGAATTCGCCCGGATTTGTTACGAACCTGTATGACTTGTCCTTCGGTTGCATTGATCAATGCCTGGCCTTCAGATCGGATGCTGAATCCGCGGCCTTGAACTACGAGATTCACCGCCTGTCCTCGTACGATTACATAGGGTGCTCGCAACATTTGCGGCCGTAAGGGCTGGCCGGCCGGAAGGTTAGCGGTGGCGACCTTACCGATGATTTGCGCGGCATTTGTCAGTATGCCTTCCGGCACTTGTGTCAAGTTGACACTCTGTGGTGCGATATCTTCGTAAGTTAGCGTCTGCCCTAATGATACCGGCCGGGCGAGGTGCAGCACATCCGCCATTACGCCAATTTCAGTCTGGACATAAATGGTCCAGGCCGCAATTTCACTATCACAGCGCACGCCGATTGAGGTTTTCCCCCATAAACGTCCGCCCGTTGGAACAAAAGGCTCTAATTGCGGACACTTTGGTAGTGCTAAGTGTTTATCAATTTGACCAACATTTACAACAACTTGCCCTGGAAGGGACATCGTGTTGCTGTAGAGAAAATTCTCAATAGCATTTTTAATGACTGAAATTTCCTGATGTTCAATGGAAGTTTTTTGTTGCGATGCGAGCACCGGAAAAACAAGCACCTGCAGACAGAGGATTGTCGTTAAGCAACGTATCATGATTTCTACCCCCTTCATTTTTTGCCGTACTCGGCAATTATTGCCGCTATACCGTGACGCTATATTAAACGATTGCAAAAAAATCCAAGCGCAAAGATAACGCCGCTTTCACGTCTTATTTGCGGATTGGTCGATTGATTCATGCATATATTATTGCTGGCATATTAAATGCTCATAACTGAATAAACACTCATTTAAATTAGGCGATAGAGAAGATGATTAACAAACTTGATAAAGAATTGAATTATCACCATAACGCACTAAGTTTAAGAGTTGCAAGGCAAGAATTGCTTTCAAGCAATGTGGCCAATGCCGATACGCCGAATTTTAAAGCGAAAGATGTCGACTTTGCCAATATATTGAACGAAAGATTGTCATCAACTCCCAGCTTGAAAAAGGTGAATATAAATACGACATCGGCAATGCATATTAATTCTGCTGCATCCGGAACCTTCGGAGACAACATTTTATACCGCGTTCCTTTGCAGCCCAGTGTGGATGGTAACACTGTGGATATGGATATGGAGCGGACCCGGTTTGCTGATAACGCCATTAAATATGATGCAAGCATTACATTCATTAATAACGAATTCAGAAACTTAACATCAGCTATGTTGGAGAGATAGAAAATGTCATTATTCAATGTATTCGGTATCGCAAGTTCCGCCATGTCGGCTCAGTCGCAGCGTTTGAATGTGGTGGCCAGTAATCTTTCAAACGCCGATAGTGTAACCAGCTCAACCGGTGAGCCCTATCGGGGCAGGCAAGTGGTCTTTAGTACTTTGCAAGCGGATGCGAATGGTGCTAGCGGCGTTAAGGTTGCGGGTATTGTTCACGATCCATCGCCTATGCGGCAAGTGTTTGAACCTAAGCATCCACTGGCGGATAAGAATGGTTATGTGACAATGCCTAATGTCAATGTTGTCGACGAAATGGTTAATATGATGTCGGCATCGCGCTCGTATCAAAACAGTGTCGATATGATGAACACCACCAAGTCATTGTTGCAAAAAACACTGACGATTGGTCAATAAAGGAGTAAACGATGAGTTCAATTTCGCAAGTCAATACCACAGCAGCAGCTACTGCAACCTCTACCGCTGGTGCTACCAGTAAGAAAAATGCTGAAGACCCGCAAGACCGGTTTTTGAAGTTGCTAGTCACCCAAATGAAGAATCAAGATCCATTAAAACCCTTGGACAATGCCGAAGTGACCAGTCAATTGGCGCAAATCAGCACGGTATCGGGTCTTGATAAGCTGAACTCAACCCTTCAGCAGTTGGTTTCCAGCGCTGAAGATACCCGTTCTGTAGAAGCATTGGGGCTAATCGGACACAAAGCATTTGTTCCGGGGACAGCGATTGCATTGAACGGGGACGGCGCCATTGCCGGCGTCCAATTGGCGCAA
>JBDHRU010000011.1:0-28679 GCA_039807765.1 Nitrosomonas sp.
TTTTCACATCGGCGTTATGTAGAACCGGAATTTTGGGTGACTGCAGCGTAACTTGCTGCAGCTGTTGTTTCATCTTGTCAGCCGCCGGTTGCATCAAAGCGCAATGTGACGGAATGCTCATCGGTAACATAATGGCCCGTTTCGCTCCTCGCGCCTTGGCCATTTCGATTCCGCGCAGAATGGCATTCTTATGTCCGGCAATAACGATTTGTCCAGGGGAATTGTAATTAGCCGGTTCGAGTGATTCTTCGCTGTTTTGGCTGGTGATATCGCGGCAGATCGTTGCCACGATTTCATCATCCAATCCCAGGATCGCCGCCATCCCGCCCATACCTTCCGGCACCGCTTGTTGCATGACTTGCGCGCGAAAACGCACTAATGCCAAAGCATCGGCAAAACGCAACGCTTCGGATGCGACCAGCGCGGTATATTCGCCCAGACTATGTCCAGCCATCAATGCCGGTTTCTCACCGCCAAGATCAGTCCAAGCGCGATACACCGCTACGCCTGCGGTCAGCATCAGCGGTTGCGTATTGATGGTGAGATTGAGATCATCCGCAGGCCCGTTATTGACCATAGACCAGAGATCCTGTTTTAGAACATCCGATGCTTCTTGAAAAGTTTGCTGAATGACGGGTAAATCGGCATATCCATTCATCATGCCGACCGATTGTGACCCTTGACCGGGAAATACAAATGCAAATTTCATAAATTACCAGCGCAGCAGGACTGCTCCCCATGTAAATCCACCGCCGACACCTTCCAATAAAATCAATTGATCGCGCTGAATGCGTCCGTCGCGTACGGCAAGGTCCAACGCGAGGGGGATGGAAGCTGCGGAAGTGTTACCGTGTTTATCCACGGCTACAACTACTTTGTCCATCGGCAATCCAAGTTTTTTGGCGGTCGACTGGATAATCCGGATATTGGCTTGGTGCGGAATCAGCCAGTCGATGTCGGTGGATTGCAGATTGTTTTTTGCGACCGCTTCCTGCACGACTTCTTCCAGGACTTTGACGGCAAACTTGAAAACGGCGTTACCTTCCATATTGATGTACGGTGTGCCTTGCACTTTGCCGCCGCTGATACATCCCGGTGCGGAGAGAATATTGCTGTGGCTGCCACTGGCGTGCAGATGGGTCGATAAAATGCCGGGTTGATCGCTTTGCGAAAGCACTACGGCGCCTGCGCCATCGCCAAATAGAACACAGGTGCTGCGATCGTTCCAGTCGAGTATTTTGGAGTAGATTTCGCTGCCCACAACCAGCGCATTGCGGCACTTGCCGGAACTGACAAACATGTCAGCGGTGGCGAGCGCATAAACAAAGCCGCTGCAGACCGCTTGTACGTCAAAGGCCGGGCAATTTTCGATGCCCAGTTTGTTCTGCAAAATACAGGCCGTGCTTGGGAAAATCATATCCGGGGTGGTGGTGGCGACAATGATCAGGTCGATGTCCTGACTAGTGACGCCGGCCGCTTGCATCGCATTCTGGCATGCATGCAGCGCCAGGTCGCTGGCTACTTGATCTTCCCGGGCGATATGCCGTTGCGTGATACCGGTGCGCGTGCGGATCCATTCATCGCTGGTATCCATCATGCGTTCCAGATCAAGGTTGGTGAGAATCTTTTCCGGTAAGTAGCTACCTGTTCCAGTGATCCTTGAATACATTATCGTGTTATTTCTTTAGAAGAAGTTTGAGCATGGCGGGAAAACTCGGCCACTCGCTCGCTAATGCGCCGCAACATTCCGCCGCGCACCTCATCGGCAGCGCGTTTTATGGCGAAACCGAAAGCGTATTTGTCGGCGGAGCCGTGGCTTTTAATCACGATGCCGCGTAATCCCAGAAAACTTGCGCCATTATAACGCCGATGGTCGACACGGCGCTTGAAAGAATTGATGACCGGCATGGCGATCACACCGGCCAGTTTGGTCAATAGATTGCGCCTGAATTCCTCGCGCAAGTAGGTTGCCAGCATTTGCGCCAAGCCTTCCGAGGTTTTTAGTGTGATGTTGCCGACAAAGCCGTCGCATACCACAACATCCGTGGTCCCTTTGTAAATATCGTTGCCTTCCACGTTGCCATAAAAATTAAGTCCGCTATTGCGCAGCAGCTCGGCTGCCTGCTTGACGATTTCATTGCCTTTGATTTCCTCTTCGCCGACATTGAGCAATCCGACACTGGGGGAGGCTTTATTCTCCACGGAAGATACCAAGGATGCACCCATGATGCCGAACTGGAACAGGTGCTCCGCCGTGCAATCGACGTTAGCGCCTAAGTCCAATACATACGTGTGGCCGGTGCTGGTTGGCAATATCACTGCGAGCGCCGGGCGATCGACGCCTGGGATCGTTTTCAGGACAAACCGGGAAGTGGCCAGCAATGCGCCGGTGTTTCCGGCACTGATGCAGGCCTGTGCCTCGCCGGTTTTGACGAGATTGATGGAAACCCGCATAGAGGAATCTTTCTTGCCGCGTAAGGCGGTTGCCGGTGATTCATCCATACTGACTACTTCACTGGCCGGATGCAACCGGATTCTCGGGCCAAATTCAGATTTTGCCGCGCGCAACTCAGCTTCGATGGCATCAGGAATGCCGACCAAGATGATATTGGCTTCAGGGTCCTGACGTAAGTATTCTAGTGCGGATGGAACGGTTACATGGGGGCCGTGATCGCCACCCATACAGTCTATTGCTACAGTAATATCCAATTTCAATGCTCTTGCGGCTGGAAGAAACTATAGTTGATGCAGTCTGTAGCAATAGGAACGATATTTAATCGTTTTTGGTTTTAACTACTTTCTTGCCGCGATAGTACCCGTTGGGGCTGATATGGTGGCGTAAATGAATTTCTCCGGTACTGGATTCAACGGCAAGCGGCGGATTGGTCAAAAAATCATGCGAACGATGCATGCCGCGTTTGGATGGTGATTTTTTATTTTGCTGAACTGCCATATTAATAACTCCTTGAACTTAATTTGTCTTTTTTAATGCCACCAATGCTGCAAAGGGATGTGCTGATTGCGTTTTGTCGATTAAATCGCTTTCTGTCGATTTTAATTTAAGCGTACTGCATTCGCCATTAGCGTGGCATGATGCAATCGGTAAGCTGAGAATGATCTCATCCTCGATTAAATGAGTAACATCCAAGTCAGGCACCGCTAGAATAGCATCGATCGTATCGTCTTCATCAATAAGGTCCAATTCTTCTTCATTCTTAGCTAGTATAAGAAATGTTTGCAAATCAATATGATGTACTAATTTTTCGAGGCAACGCTGACAGTTAAGGTGGATTTTGCCTGTTATTTCTATATATAAGCTTGGTTTTTCATTCTTGTCGAATCGGCCACTGATTTGATAGATTAGCTCTCCTTCTTGATCAAAAAGCAGATCATGCAAGCGTACAAAGTCAATGAGTGAAATTTTACCATGACGACTGCCTGCATTACGTACAAAATCCAGGGAATCTATGACCAACCTATCAGACATAAGGCGCGCATGTTATATTTTTTAAACCTAAGTGTCAAAAAATACAAAAGGAAATTTTGAAAACACAGAACATTACCCCGCAAATTATACTGGGATCCAGTTCGATTTATCGCAAGGAATTGCTGCAGCGGCTGCAGATTCCTTTTGCTACGGCGTATCCGGACATTGATGAAGCAGCGCTGCCTGACGAATCTCCCGGCGCAACAGCAGCGAGATTGGCCGAGGCAAAAGCCCGTGCCGTGGCCAAAATCCATCCGCAAGCGCTCATTATCGGTTCCGATCAAGTGGCAGCATTGGGCAATATCCCGCTTGGCAAACCATTGAATCATCAAAATGCGGTAAAACAATTGCAACTGGTTCGGGGCAAGGAGGTAGTTTTTTATACGGCTTTATGTTTGTACAATGGTGCTATTGACCGGTTGCAGGTGCAAGTAATTCCCTATCACGTGAAATTCCGGCCATTGAGTGATCAGCAAATAGAGAACTATCTGCACAAGGAGCAACCTTATCACTGTGCCGGTAGTGCGAAGTCGGAAGGGCTTGGTATTGCGCTGATTGAGCGCATGACCGGAGATGATCCGAATGGCTTGATCGGATTGCCGCTGATTACATTGATCGACATGCTGGCGGTTGAAGGCGTGGAGATTATCTAAAGTTTTATTTTTTCATGAACTTCCTGATTGCAAATAGCATCATTATGTGAAATCATTGCGCTGGAATGAAATTTTCATTTTTTGTAGATTGATTATGCGGAAATATTCGGCTTATGCTGTTATCTTTATGCTGATTGCCAGCATACTGACCAATGGACTGAGCTTATCGTTCAGAGGTGAAGTATTCGCCCATGAACTGGATCATATCCGTCAATCGTTGTCCGCCGATCCCGCAACGCATTTGGAATTGCATCGTAATAACGTAGCTTGGGACGGTGTCGATCTGGATGCGGCAACGCATTTATGCCTGCATTCTGCGGGACAATATCAGCCGTTCTTCTTTAATTCTCTTCCGCTGCTGCCTGATGTGAGGGCATCGGAAGTCGTCACGGTATTTATTACCTCCTTTATTCCCGAAACAATTCCGGATTTGCCTCTGCGTCCGCCTCGAAATCTACTAATTGCGTAGACTAAACTGAATCATTGCCGTTGGTTTAGGAATTGCTTGTGGCGATTCCTGCCGACGCAAGAGAACAGATCAATAGTTCAAATCAATGGTGATCTGTTCCACGGTTTCATAGGCATATGGGGAGGAATTTTATGAGTTTGAGCGATCAATCGATGATGCTCGGCTATCGGGCGGCATCCCGATTGCGGTACATGTTGCCGGGTTTCATTTTATTGCTGGTTTTGTCATACCAGCCCCAAGTCAGTGCCGACTCTTTCGGTGCTATACCAAGCGACAGCAAAGATCACAGTGCTGAATCGTCTGTGCGGGAAACGGGCGATCTCACGTTACGTGATGCGGTCAATCTTGCTTTATTGCGAAATCCTGAGCTGGCAGCTTTTTCTAAAGAAATTCGCGCATTGGAAGGATTAACATTGCAAGCGGGATTGCTTAAAAACCCGGAGTTGAATTTAAATGTTGAAAACGCCGGGAATGTGCAAAAGCTAACTGGCGATATCAATTCAGCACAGGGAGTAACACAAGAAGTCGTACAGCAATTGTCGACAATTCGTGTCTATCAATTAATCGAGCTGGGTGGAAAGCGGGCTGCCCGGGTTAATGCGGCTTTGCTGAGTGAAGAATTGGCTGCTAAAGACTATGAAATCAAACGAATTGATATTATTTTCCGGGTTGCCAATGTATTCACAGAAGTGCTCGCTGCACAAGAGCGGTTGAGGCTTGCTGAAGAAACCGAGAAAGTCGCTCAGAATGTAGTGACTACCGTGAGCGGAAGAGTGCAGGGCGGTAAGGTGGCGCCCATTGAGGAGACCAGGGTTAAAGTAGGACTGTCGACTACACGCATTGAGCTGGAACAAGCGCAGCGAGATTTAGCAGGTGCGCGTAAGCGGTTAGCGTTGTTGTGGAATAGCACCCTTCCACAATTTAATAAAGCCTTGGGGAATCTCGAGATGCAGATTCCGCCTCCCAATTTTCAAATGCTGGAAGAGCATGTTTTAAATAATCCGATGGCGCTGCGTGCGATGAAAAATGTCGAGCAGCGTAAGGCCATGCTGGAAGTCGAACAAACTCGCCGCATACCCAATCTGACCGTCAGTGCAGGTGCTGTGCATCATGCACAGTTGGGCGGCACCACTGCCGTGGCGGGTGTGCAAATAGCGCTACCGATCTTCGATCGCAATCAGGGTAATCTCAAAGACGCTTATCACCGCGTGGATAAAGCTGTTGATGAGCAGATGGCCACCGAATTACGGCTCAAAACTGAGATTGCACAATCTTATGAAACGATGTCGGCCGTGTGGAATGAAATCAGCATACTTCGTGACGAGATATTGCCCGGCGCTCGAAGCGCTTTTAACGTGATGCGCAGGGGTTATGAGCTGGGCAAATTTGGTTTGCTGGAGTTGCTGGATGCCCAGCGTGTGTTGTTTCAGAATCAGTTGCTGTATGTGCGCGCACTGGCAAACTATCAGCGTTTGGTTAACGACATCGAGCGTCTGATTGCGGCTCCTATCGAGAGCATCAAACCCGGTCATGTAGTCAATACACGCCAGCCATAGCGGCGTGAAGAAAACGGATAAGGATTAAATTATGAATAAAGCGCGATGGATGCCCATTTTGATCGTGATTGCCATAGGGATAGTACTCGGCGGATTGATTTTAACTTTGGATAAGCCGGCTACGGTGATTGTGGAGGCGGAGGGAATACATGCCAGTGAGAAATCGGCTGAAGGTCAATCGGAGACTGGGCCGAGGGGTGGAAAACTGTTCACTGACAATGATTTTAGTGTGGAGTTGACGATCTTTGAAAAAGGCGTGCCGCCGCAGTTCCGGATTTTTTTGTACGAAAAAGGAAAATTGTTGCCGCCCGCGGCGGCCAATGTGGCGATCACCTTATCCCGGCTGGGTGCGCCGGCGCAGTTGTTTAAATTTACGCCGGAAGCGGATTACCTGCTGGGAGATCACATTGTGGAAGAGCCCCATTCATTTGATCTTGCCATCGTCGCTGAACGTAATGGCAAGATCATGCGTTGGAGCTATAGCCAGATCGAGGGGCGAGTGAAAATAGCGGATGAAATGCTGAAAAGTATGGGGATTGAGCTTTTGACCGCAGGGCCGGCGATCCTCAAGCCAAAGCTTAAACTGCCGGGAGAAGTGATCTTCAACGAACATAACATCGTGCGGGTCGTGCCGCGGGTTGCGGGGTTGGTGACTAATGTGCAAGGGCATCACGGCCAGCATGTGAAGAAGGGTGATGTGCTGGCGGTGATCGAAAGCCCGATACTGGCGGACTTGCGCAGCCAATATTTCGTTGCGAAAAAACGGCTGGCATTGACGAGAACGACTTACGAACGGGAAAAGCAGCTATGGGAAGAAAAAATCAGCGCCAAACAGGATTTTCTCCAGGCGCAGGAATTGTGGAACGAAGCTCAGATTACTCTGGAATTAGCTGCCACCAAATTGCGCGCACTGGGTGTGCAACCCGAATCTAACTATCTCAAGACAGATTTTGCACACTATGAAATTCGTGCGCCAATCTCCGGAATTATTATTGCCAAAGCGATTGCCTTGGGTGAAGCGCTGAAGGAGGATCGGGAGATTTATACCATTGCCGATGTGTCCACAGTATGGACGGCAGTTACGGTTTATCCGAAAGATTTAAATATCATCCACGAAAACCAGAAGGTCGTGGTAAAAGCGACAGCTTCCGATATCGAAAGCCAAGGCACTGTGACTTACATCTCCACGCTGATCGGTGGACAAACGCGCACGGCGACGGCCCGGGTCGAGCTGGATAATAAAGACGGCCACTGGCGCCCCGGTATGTTTGTCAATGCGGAATTGGTGACGGAAGAGATTCAGGTTCCGGTGGCGGTTGCAGCGGGTGCTATTCAGACACTACGGGATTGGCCGGTGGTATTCGGCCGTTATGATCAGTATTTCGAAGCCCGTCCGTTGGAGTTGGGGCGCACTGATGGCGAAATGGTTGAGGTGCTGAAGGGGCTTAGCCAAGGCGAACAGTACGCCGGGGGCAATAGTTTTGCGCTTAAGGCTGAACTCGGGAAAGCGGGCGCAAGCCACGATCATTAAACCGGTAACTTAATCGAGGTTAACCATCATGTTTGAACGCATTCTCCATATTTCTATCTATCAGCGCGCCATCGTACTGATGGCGGTGTTGATGGTGGCCGTCATTGGTGCCTATAGCTACCAGAAACTGCCGATTGATGCTGTCCCCGATATCACCAACGTGCAAGTGCAGATCAACACCAATGCGCCGGGTTATTCACCGATCGAAGCTGAGCAGCGCATCACGTTTCCGATTGAAACGATTATGGCGGGGTTGCCGCATCTGCACTATACCCGCTCCATTTCCCGTTACGGATTGTCGCAAGTCACTGTAATTTTCGAGGATGGAACGGATATTTATTTTGCGCGCCAGCAGGTCAGTCAGCGTATCCAAGAAGCAAAAGGCCGTTTGCCCATCGGTATAGAACCGATGATGGGGCCTATTTCCACCGGATTGGGCGAAATTTTCATGTGGACGATCGATGCTAAGGAAGGTGCGCGAAAACCGGATGGCACTGAATATACGACAACCGATTTGCGTGAAATTCAGGATTGGGTGATCCGGCCGCAGCTGCGCATGGTAAAAGGCGTGACTGAGATCAATACCGTCGGCGGTTACGTCAAACAATTTCATGTTGTGCCCTATCCGGAAAAAATGATTTCGTTCGGTTTGTCGCTGACGGATCTGATGGTTGCGCTGGAACGCAACAATTTGAATGTCGGCGCCGGTTATATTGAGAGAAGCGGGGAGCAGTATCTGGTGCGTGTTCCCGGGCAGATTGCCAATCTGGATGAAATCGGCAATATCATTCTGGGTTCTCGGCAAGGTACGCCCATTCGCATCAAGGACGTGGCGGATATCTTGATCGGCAAGGAATTGCGCAATGGCGCGGCGACGCAAAATGGCAAAGAAGTCGTGATGGGTACGGTGCATATGCTGATCGGAGAAAATAGCCGCATTGTGGCCCAGGCTGCTGCGAAAAAATTGGAGGAGATCAGCCGTAATTTGCCGGAGGGCATTGTGACTACCCCGGTATACGATCGCACCACGCTGGTCGATAAAACCATTCATACGGTGGCGAAGAATCTACTGGAAGGCGCAGCGCTGGTGATTGTAGTGTTGCTACTATTTCTCGGTAACTTGCGCGCGGCGCTGATTGCGGCTTGCGTGATTCCGTTATCCATGCTGTTCACTTTCACTGGCATGGTCGCCAACCATGTCAGCGCCAATTTAATGAGCCTGGGTGCGATTGATTTTGGCATTATTGTCGACGGCGCTATTGTGATCGTCGAGAACAGCATCCGCAGGCTGGCACATGAACAGATGCGGCTGGGGCGGGAACTGACGCTTTCGGAACGGCTTGAACTGGTTTTTGATGCTTCCCGCGAAGCGCGGCGGGTGCTCATCTACGGTGAGTTGATCATCATCATCGTTTATTTACCGATCTTTGCGCTGACTGGTGTGGAGGGAAAAATGTTTCACCCCATGGCACTGACCGTGGTAACGGCTTTGGTTGGTGCGATGATTCTTTCGATTACGTTTGTTCCGGCCGCCATTGCATTTTTTTTGTCCGGCAAGGTGCAGGAAAAAGAGAGCCGTGTCATGACATGGGCTAAAAAGGCCTATATCCCGTTATTGGCTGCCACAATGAATAACCGTGAACTGACGGTTACGATAGCGATCGTCATGGTGATTTTGGCCGGCTTACTGACCACGCGCGTGGGCAGCGAATTTGTCCCCAGTCTGAATGAAGGCGATATCGCGCTGCACGCCATCCGTATTCCTGGCACCAGTTTGACCACCGCCATTGAAATGCAAAATGAACTGGAACAAACCATCAAGACATTCCCCGAAGTTGAGCGGATATTCTCCAAAATCGGTACAGCCGAGATCGCTACCGACCCTATGCCGCCCAGTGTCGCGGACACGTTCATCATCCTTAAGCCGCAAGCGGAATGGAAGGGCGAATATCGCACCAAAGCGGAACTGATTGCCGCGATGGAACAGGCTGTGCATGAGGTGCCAGGCAATAATTACGAATTCACGCAGCCGATCCAGATGCGGTTCAACGAATTGTTATCGGGTGTGCGTGCCGATGTGGCGGTCAAAGTATTCGGCGACGACATGGATACGCTGTTGGATTTGGGCGAAGCCATCGAAAAACTGCTTAAAACCGTTCCCGGTGCGGCGGACGTAAGAACCGAACAGATCTCCGGCCTACCGGTGCTGTCGATTCAGATGGATCGCGCCAAGATGGCGCGCTATGGGTTGAATGGCCGTGATGTGCAGGATGTCATCGCCATGTCGGTGGGTGGGCGAAGCGCCGGGCTGATTTTTGAAGGTGATCGGCGTTTCGATTTGCAGATACGGTTGCCGGAACGTTTGCGAGTCGATATCGAAGCACTGAAACGCTTGCCTCTTAGCGTGCCGCTGCAAAGTGTCGCGGTTGCTCCCATTGCGGCACAACCGGCTCAGGCAGGCCAGCCTGCTGCGCCGGTTTTTGTTAGTCTGGGCGAGGTAGCGCGGTTTGAGTTGACGCAAGGCCCTAATCAGGTCAGTCGCGAAAACGGCAAACGCCGAATTGTCGTGACCGCCAACGTGCGCGGCCGTGATTTGGGTTCGTTTGTGCATGAAGCGGAGCAACTCATTGCGGAAAAAGTGCGTATTCCGCCAGGGTACTGGACTATCTGGGGTGGTCAGTTTGAACAAATGATTTCCGCTGCACAGCGTTTGCAAATCGTGATACCGGTCGCGCTCGGACTGATTTTCATTTTGTTGTACACAATGTTTGGTAATGTGCGCGATGGGTTGCTGATGTTTACCGGTGTTCCCTTTGCATTAACCGGCGGTATTTTCGCGTTATGGTTGCGCGACATTCCGCTCTCGATTTCGGCGGGTGTCGGATTCATCGCGCTATCCGGCGTGGCGGTTCTGAACGGCTTGGTGATGCTGGCGTTTATTCGTGGCTTGAGAGAAAAAGGAGTGCTACTGGATGATGCGATTCAAACCGGTGCGCTGACTCGATTGCGTCCGGTGCTGATGACCGCATTGGTCGCATCGATCGGATTCCTGCCAATGGCGCTGGCTACCGGCACCGGTGCGGAAGTACAGCGACCTCTGGCTACGGTCGTGATCGGCGGCATTTTATCGTCGACCGCATTAACGTTGCTGGTGCTGCCAGTATTGTATCAATTGGTGCATAGAAAAAATGAAACTAATAAGTAACATGATATTTAAGGATATTTTTAGTTTCTGTGAGTTAGATTCCCTACTCTTTAGGGTGAAAAGCCGGTTGAAAGCCAGTCGCTTGAAGAAACAGTAATACTCCGCTGTTTACGGCAGGGGCTTGTTTTGGAATTGCCAGAAACTTTTAGATATTCCCTTAAATTATTTGAAGAAATCGATATCATCAATAAATCCATAGACAAATATAAAATTATTGTGAATAATATGTGAACATTTTGTGAAGTTTTGGATTTTAACTTTCAAAAAATGACTCCGAAATGATTTCAAGTAATTTTTATTAAAGGGAGTTTTTATGAAAAACAACCCAGTTCTAATTTTCTCCACCATGATTTTGGGTATCGTTTTCTATAACATGGCGGTGGCATTTGAATTGCCGGAATCCATGATGAGTTGGGTGTTATCCGATATCATTCTGACTTTATATTTGAGCTATCTCCTGGATACTTTCATTCGCGGTTCCATAAAAACAAGAATGCAATAAATTTCTAAGAAAGCTTTTAATGTAAAGTTTAGAGAGGCGCAAGTAATAAGTCGTCGATGATGCAGTTCCGAGAGCTTACTAGCTTGAGTTCGCTGACTGTATTGAAAAATGATTGATATTGTTTAAATTCTCATTGCACAGCATTGCTATGCAATGAGCAAAAGTGAAAAAATCAGTGCTTCATCTATCATTTGCTGTACCAGCATAAGGTTGCAGGTACATGTAGAAAAATCTGATGAATTCTTGCTATTTTCTGCGGCGTGCGCTGAATCCCAATAAACCCAAGCCTGCGAGTAGCATTGCATAGGTTTCCGGTTCAGGAACTGCCGAGACAGTCATTGAGCTGATATAAAATTGATCGGCATGATCGCCGCCGAATTTAAAGTAGAAATCTTGACCGGTGTGACTCAAAGCGAATTGACCGACATTTTTTGGCAAAAAACCTTGAGTCCAGGTTGAGGAGTTATTGAAGTTGTATTGGAAGGTCGCATTAGAGTCCCAACTGGTTGTATTATGTCCATCTGCACGGAAACCAACCGAAGATAACGTTACCGGCTGATCGAAATGCAACCAGATTTTTTCTTTTGAAGTAATGTTATCGTCGCTGTTATCATTTTTTACGTGATAAACGCCCAAGCCAGCACCGATAGCGTCTTTTCCGGAAAGCTTTCCATTATAACCATTTTCATGATCCTGAACAACCGCTGCTTTAAAACCGAAAGGTTTGCCATCGTAAGAACCTTGCGCGTGTACGGTAAGGCCGCTATTGGTGAAAGTGAGGTCGCCACTGAGTGAAGATGTAATATTAGAACTGCACAGGTCGCCGCCACTGCAGGCAATTCCATCCGTCGGCAGGAAGCCACTATTGACGGAGCCGTTGTATTTAAGGTTTGCGAAATCGAAAACCACGGGTGCTGCTGCAACTGGTCCGCTTGCTAAAGCAAGAAATGTTAAAACAGATAAAGAAGAACGCATTTTCATTTTTTTAAGTACTCCTAAAAATTTTTATTTCAAAACAATAAAGCTTGAATTTTTATTTAGCTAATTTCAATTTTGCTTATTTGAACTTCAAGCAATTTTCCCTAAGTTTGCTGCAATTTTCTCTATTTTCCGGAAATATCAAAAATAAAGATGAGATGAACACTTACTATACCGATAGGAACAATAATGGAGAATAGAATGATATGCCTGATTTATTAGTATTATTGTCCTTCAGAGTACTACTCGCACATACATTTCAATAATCCTACATTGCTAACAAAATTCATATCCCCTAAAAGGGTACTATGATCGACGATTCTGCTTTTAAAACTTGCTATTGATTTTTCCCTGATTACAGGTGTTTGTAGGTACTTGCTCTTTGTCCTTGCGATAATTTATCCTGCTGCCGGGAAATCCGCCAGCAGTAATGAATTCTGACGTCGCGTTTGAAATCCTCTGGAATCATTTTGCTGCTGATGTTTTCGATGGTCAAACCGCTCAATACATCCGTGTCCATTTTGAAACGGCGGAAGTTCGTTGAGAAATACAAGGCTCCACCTGGCGCCAGCAGAGCTGTGGCGTTACGGATCAGTTGCACATGGTCTTTCTGAATGTCGAAGGCTTCGTCCATCTTCTTGGAATTGGAAAAAGTGGGTGGATCGAGGAAGATCAGGTCGAATTGCGTTTTCCGTTTTGCTGCGGCTTGTGCGGTCAGCCATTCCAGGCAATTGGCGCGCACCAGTTGATGTTCATCGCCGATGCCGTTGAGGACGAAATTCCGCCGCGCCCAATCCAGATACGTGTTCGACATATCCACCGTGACACTCGAAACTGCACCGCCAATCGCCGCATGCACTGTTGCGCTGCCGGTGTAGGCGAATAAATTCAGGAAGCGTTTGCCCTTGGCTTGCTGCTGGATCAGCAAACGCATCGGCCGGTGGTCGAGAAACAAGCCGGTGTCGAGATAATCCTCGAAGTTCACCCAAAACTTGCAGCCGCTTTCTTCCACGACATGAAAGTGGCGCGAATCACCGAGCTTTTCGTACTGGGCGGTGCTTTTCTGCTTGCGACGGATTTTCAGAAACACTTGATCGGCGGGAATTTCCAGCACTTTGGGGATTTCCGCCATCACACCGGCCAGCCGCTGATTGGCTTTGGCGGGATCGACCGTTTTCGGCGACTCGTATTCCTGCACGTTGACCCAAGTTTGTTCGCCTTGATACACATCGACGGCCACCGCGTATTCCGGCAGGTCGGCGTCGTACAGCCGGTAGCAATGAATCTGATTTTGTTTGGCCCATTTGGCCAGTTTCTTCAGATTCTTGTGCAGGCGGTTGGCGAACATTTCCGCTTGGCTGTCGGCTTGCCCGGATTGCGCGCGGCGGCTGATGTGTTCGATGCGCTCCTGTTGCGACTTGGCTTTCGGTTCGAAGAAAGCTTGTTCCTCGATGGTGAAGCGCAATAATTTGCACTCCAGCGCGCCATTGAACAGCGTAATTGGTTTGTGCGAGCGGATGCCCAACCGGAAGCCCAGCTCCGGATTTCCGATGATCATCGCCGCCTGCCAGCCGGTAAAACGCTGCTTCAAAACTTCGCCGAAGCGGCGGTAGAGCAAGGCGGCTTGTTCTTCATCGCCAAGCCGTTCGCCATACGGCGGGTTGCAGACGATCAGTCCTTTCGGCCAGCTTTCTGCTGCGGAGGTGTCGGCAATGTCGCGTTTTTCGATGTGGATTTTGCCGGACAATCCGGCGTTCTCTACATGCTGCAACGCGGCGGCGACGGTGCGGCGATCCTGGTCGAAACCGGCGATCACAGGCAATTTACCCAAACCAACCTCGCGGCGCTGCTGTGCAGCATTCCAGATGTCGCGCCAAAGTTCGGGGTCGTGCTGCTTCCAGCCGAGAAAACCGAAATAATCGCGCTGCAATCCCGGCGCGATGTCCGCGGCGATCAACGCGCCTTCCACCAACAGCGTGCCGGAGCCGCACATCGGATCGAGCAACGAACCGCCTTGCTGGGCGATTTCCGGCCAACCGGCGCGCAACAAAATCGCCGCCGCCAGATTTTCCTTGATCGGCGCGGCAATGCTGACTTCGCGGTAACCGCGCTTATGCGAACTCTCGCCGGACAAATCCAGGCTCAGTTGCGCGGTTTCGTTGTGCAGATAAACATTGACGCGGATGTCGGGGTACTCGGTATCGACATTGGGGCGGCTACCGAACTTGGCGCGCATTTGGTCGACGATGGCGTCTTTCACTTTGAGCGCGCCGAAATGCGTGTTGTTGATCGCCGGATTATTCTTGCTACTGAACGATACCGCCAGGCTGTCATCGGCATTCAAATGTTCGGACCAGTCGATGCGCTGCACGCCATTGTAGAGATCCTGCTGCGATTTTACCTCGAAGCTGCCGAGCAGCAACAGCACGCGGCTGGCGGTGCGCAACCATAAGCAGGCGCGGTACGCCAGCGCCAGATCGCCTTGAAAGGCCACTCCGGCGAGTTTCTGTTGCACGTTTTGCCCGTCGAGCGCTTGGATTTCATTGGCAAGTATGCCTTCCATCGCTTTCGGCGTGGTGGCGAAGAGTTGGTATTGCGTCATGGTTTGCGGTCAGTGCGGAATAACCGCGTAGGATACTCGAATGTGCTGTTATCGCGCTGGCTTTTTTGCAACCAGAAACCGGTGACCAGTTTTCAAGGCGTGTTTCGTTGCGATGGGTCTTTTTTAAAAGCGGGAATCAGTACTTGCGGGTCGACTGTGTTCCGCTGCTGTTGCGCGGCGGCTGCCCACCAGGTGAGCTGCGCGAAGGATCGGGCAAAATAGTTCGTCCATCTTTCCGCGTCGATGGATACGAGAAAGCTCCCATCCTCGGCGAGTACTTCATGCGCCTTGGGAACATGAATCATCGCCGAAACCGGCAAGCAACCTAATTCCGACAGAAAAGACCGCATCCCCACCGCCGCTCTGGCACCGCCCCATTGTCCCGCCGAATAAGTGACAATCGTGCTGGGTTTGTACGAAAACAGCGAGCTGCCGAAGTGATTGAGCAAATGCGCCAAAGCCGGACTCAGCGAATGATTGTATTCCGGACTCACCATGACATAACCATCTGCGGCCGCGATTTTTCCCGCCAAGGATTGGAGCTGAGCGGGCGCTTTGCCTTGCGCGTATGAAAAGTGCGGTTTGAATACCGAACCCAGATCAAAATCCAACGGATCGATCAATTCCACTGAAATATCGCCTTGGTGAAGCTGCGCCACACAAGCTCTGGCGACTCTCAGACCCAACCGGGGAGGGTTGGGCGGTGTGCTGTCACGAATTGTGCCAAGGAAGATCAGGAATTTCATCGATATTCTATGAAAAATTGGTATAACGTGAAACTAAGTGGTTGCACGCTCTTTTACAGAGTTAGTTACTTTGTATAAAACAAGGCGACTAAGGCAACAGCCGCACTGAGAACTGATGCTATAGCGGACACAAGAGCGATCAGCCAAAGGCGCGACTCGCGAACAGAACGCTCAGCTTCGAGAAGCCTACGTTGAAGCTCGGCATCTGAGGCGCGAGGCGAATTGCCTGATGAGCTTTGAGTTCGAGGCGGCCCCTCAATATTGACACCAACCTCAATACACTGTCTTTCTAGCTCTTCACCTTGTAATAGTTTCGTCATAGGAATGACCTAACGTAATGTATAAAAAATTATTTGTCCAATAGCTTACAGCAAGAAAATAGTCGCCAATCCCAGAAAAATAAAGAATCCGCCACTATCGGTCACGGCGGTAATCATCACACTGGAGCCAATAGCCGGGTCGCGGCCGAATTTGCGCAGGGTCAGCGGGATCAGGACACCGAGCAGCGCAGCCAACAGCAGATTCAGCACCAGCGCCAAGGTCATGACCAAACCGAGTTCGGCGTTCTGGTAAATGGCGAAGGTAAACAGGCCGACGATGGTTCCCCACAGTAGGCCGTTGACGATGCTGACGCCGACTTCCTTGGTGATCAATTTCCAGGCGCTGCTGGTGTTGATTTGATCGAGCGCCAGCGCGCGCACGATCATGGTGATAGTTTGATTGCCGGAGTTGCCGCCAATACCGGCGATAATGGGCATCAGCGCGGCGAGTGCGACCAATTTTTCGATGGAGTCTTCAAACAGGCCGATGACGCGTGAAGCGATGAATGCGGTGATCAGGTTGATGGCCAGCCAGACCCAGCGGTTTTGCACGCTCTTTAAGACCGGTGCAAAGAGATCTTCTTCTTCGCTTAAGCCGGCTAGATTCAGCGCTTCGTTCTCGGCTTTGTCGCGGATGAAATCGATCACGGTGTTGACGGTGACGCGACCCAGCAGTATGTCATTGTCATCCACCACGGAAGCGGAGACCAGGTCGTAGCGCTCGAACGCATTGGCGGCTTGTTGCGCGACATCGTCCGGGTGCAGTGTGATCATTTCTCCGGTCATGATGTCGGCTACCAGCGCATCCGGATCGCTGACCAGCAGACGATTGATCAGCAACACGCCTTTTAAATGTTCATCGCGATCGACGACGAAGAGCTGATCGGTATGATCCGGCATTTCTTCTAGTCGGCGCAGATAGCGCAGCACCACTTCCAGCCGCACATCCTCGCGGATCGTGATGACATCGAAATCCATCAGGGCGCCGACGGAATCCTCCGCATACGACATGGCGGCGCGGAGGTGTTCACGCTCTTCAACAGGCAATGAGCGAAAAACATCATCCATGACTTGCTGCGGTAAATCGGGCGCGAGATCGGCGATCTCGTCGGCATCGAGATATTCCGCCGCGGCGACCAATTCCTGATTGCCCATGTCAGTGATCAGCGTAGCACGGACGGCATCGGAAGTTTCCAACAATACTTCCCCATCTCGGTCGATTTTGACCATACTCCAGATCAACAGCCGGTCTTCCATCGGTAGCGCTTCCAGAATCAGCGCAATATCGGCGGGATGAAGTTGATCCAGGAAATGCTGCAACTCGGACAGGTTTTGTTTTTGCACCACGGAATGAGCCAGCGATTCGTCCGGCGCATCTTGCAGATTCACCAACCCTTCGACCAGTTTGTATTTGCGCAGCAGAAACGTCGCTTGTTGCAACGGGGTCGGTGTGTCTTCTTGATCGTTGTTGTGATTGGTTTCGGTCATAACGGGCTTGTGCCGGCAAGGCGGTTTTATCGTTGGGAATAATTCAGCCTATGCTTATACGCTGAATGGTTTGCAATTTGATGACTGAAAGTATAACTGCCCGTGCTGTGCTGGTACTAATAAAATATTGGATCGGCGGTGTTTTATATCCAGCTTCTTGCTGAATTACTTTTTTCGCGCATTTTGTTTTGCGGTGCTGGCGGTTCTTGTCAGCTAATGACAAGAACCGCCATTTCTTAATTAGATAGTGTAGTCACGAAATAAGGAATATGAGATTCTTATAGAGAAGGAGGATTTCATATGACACAGGCTCATCGCAGGCATGACCTATCGGATAAGGTTTGGAAATTACTGGAAGCGTACTTACCTGGTTGCGAGGGTAGCTGGGGAGGAATAGCCAGAGATAATCGTCAGTTCATTAATGCGGTTTTTTGGATGAGTTTCAGGAAGTTAAACACTTTTTAAAGTGTGTTAACTTGCTGAGATGAATGTTAAAAACAGATACTATTTTCGTTCTCGAATCAGAGAAGCTAAATTCAGACAACTCATTCGGTATTTTTCGTTGGATTTCACAGCCACTAGTACAGCCCAATTGACCGGCATTTCACTCCGATCCGTTAACGGTATTTACCTTAAAGTACGGCAACGCATTACCCAGAGCTGCGAGCTTGAGTCCCCTCTGCAAGGTTCTGTAGAAGTTGATGAGTCCTACTTTGGTCCACAGCGTGCTCGAGGTAAAAGAGGTCGTGGTGCTTATGGCAAAGCAATTGTCTTTGGCGTGCTTAAACGCCAGGAAAAAGTGTATACAGAGATTGTGCCAGACTGCTCCAAAGCAACATTGCAAGCCATTATCCGTGGACATGTGGCGCCAGATACTGTGATTCATTCTGATGGATGGCGCAGTTATGACGAATTGGTCAATATCGGCTTTGATAAACATTTCAGGGTTCACCATGGAAACAACGAATTTGCCAATGGTGAGTGGCATATTAATGGTATCGAATCTTTCTGGAGCTTTGCAAAAAGGCGTCTGGCAAAATTCAATGGCGTGCCTGAACATACCTTCTATTTGCATCTGAAAGAATCTGAATTTCGCTTTAATCATCGCCGTGATAATCTCTATCACGAAATTCTTAAATTGTTACGTTTAAACCCGCTTTAACTTCCTAAGACCCAAATATTTTAAAAGGTGCAGATGGAGCGCTCTATTGGCGTTCAAGTGGCGACAATCAGGCTAATATTCCATGGGCTAAGATTGAATATTGGGCTGTCGAAAATCATGTGACCCCAGTGGTTTAAATTTGAGGTTTTCTGGCACCAGTCAAGCGGTAGTGATGGACGTATCTGGGCTGCGGTTGATGGTCAAGAGATTGTCGATCAGTATGGTCCGAATATGGGGGATTACAATCTTCCCATAACCCGGATTTTTGTTAACAACGCCTATAGCGGAGGCTATGCAACGGTAGAATCGCATTCCACAGGATTGGAAATATGGGATGGTTTTCCATGTGGAGATGGTGTGTCTTGTTTTGGTGCGGATGCCGTGGCTCCGACTGCACCTACTGCACTTCTGGTAGCATCAAAATTAACTAAAACTACTGTAACAAAAACGGATGGAAAAACAGGAATTTCTTACTCTGCATCAGTTACGTTTTCCTGGAAAGCCTCCACGGATAATGTGGCAGTGGCCGGGTATAATGTCTACCGGAACGGGGAAAAAATTGCAGTAAGTACTTCGACCGGTTATACCGACCTGTTAGGAATTGCAATGGGGTCTGTTTATAGTTCACGGTAAAGGCTTTTGATGCGGTAGGCAATATATCGACTGCCAGTAATGTAGCAATGATTGTTAACTAGAAAGATGCACGGTGATTACACTGGCCGGTCAGGCATGTAATCACCGTGCTTGTTTGAATATTAAATCCTCATCTGTTGAACTGAATCAAATTAATGATTTCAACTGCGTAATGACCGGATTTGTCTGAGGTCTGATTCCGCGCCATAGAAAGAAAGACTCCGCTGCTTGTTCGACCAGCATGCCGATCCCATCAGCGATATGATGCGCACCGTTTTTTTGCGCGAATTGAAGAAACCGTGTGGGTTCATGGCTATACATCATGTCATAGGCGAGAGCGGCATGTGCGAATATATCGATTGGCAATTCAGGCAACGCATCGTGCAGACTGGCGGAGGTTGCGTTAATGATGAGGTCGAAATGAGTGCCGGAGAAGTGCATAAAATTACCGGCTGTAATATTGCCCTGCGCAATAAATTGTTGTTGCAACGCTTCCGCTTTTTGCGCGGTGCGGTTGGCGATAGCCAGCAACGTAGGTTTGTGCTGCAGCAATGGCAGGATGACGCCGCGCGCGGCGCCGCCGGCTCCCATGAGCAGTATGCGTTTGTCTGCAATGGAAATTCCCAGGTTGCATTCGATGTCGCGAACCAGTCCGGCGCCATCGGTGTTATCGCCGAGAATTTCATCGTTTCCGAATTTAAGCGTGTTGACAGCTTGTGCGCTAGCGGCTCGTTCGGTTAACCGGGTTGCCAGTTGATAGGCTTCCAGCTTAAACGGCACGGTAACATTCAGGCCTTTACCGCCTTGCTGACGAAAGTTTTCCACGGTTTTACGGAAACCATCCAGCGGCGCCAGAATTGCGCTGTACTGCAAGGCTTGATTGGTTTGTTGTGCAAAGGCAGTGTGGATCAGTGGCGATTTGCTATGGGCGATGGGATTGCCGATGACGGCATAGGAATCAAGCATGGCCGGTATCTCTAATTGAATGTGCGAATACCCTGGAAATTATTGACTGAGCAGCATATCGGAAGCTGCAAATACCCAGGTGCGGGTGATATGCAGAATGTCCGTATCCTGGCTGATGTCCGGCGGGAATGGTGCGAATCCGTTTTGTCCGGCGAGTTTAACGATATTGACGGCTGCTTCATCAAGGACTTTTTCTCCGGAGGAACGGTTGATTTCAATGGATTCCAGACTGCCATCGGCACGGATGCCGACGGTCAGTTGCAGGCTGCCGTAAAGTTTTTCTTTTCTGGCGACTTCCGGGTAATTCAGGTTGCCGATACGTTCCACTTTAAGACGCCAGTCCTCGACATAGCGCGCAAAGCGGTATTCTTTGGTGCGCGCGCCGACGAATTTACGCTTGGGGCGTTTTTGATAGCTATCGTGATCTTGGTCGATCTGTGCTTGCAGGCGGGCAATATCCAGGCTGCGTAGCAATAATTCAGTGGAATCTATCGCGGCTTGCGGGTTTCCGGCTTCACTTTTTTGCTCAACGGGTTGCTGTATCCGGGGTGTTTCGCTAACAGTCGCCATCAGTTTTTTAGCTTCTTGTTCCAGCTGCTTGACTTTTCGTTGTGCTACGTTTTCATTGATGACCGGCTTGCTTCTTGGCAGCACCGGAAAGGGCGTTTTTGCACGGCGATCGTCATCCGTATTGCCGCCCCCATCGAGATTGTCTTGTGCGAGTAATTTGGATTCTTTCGGTTTGGTCTGCGTCTTGTTATTGACTAACACGACTTCCAGCGATGAAGTGATTTTGTCTGGTTTCGGCTGAGGAAACTGAAAAGTCACGCCGAAAAATAAAATAGCATGTAATAACAGAGAGGCGGCCATCGCAATAAATAAGCGATTGGGTCGCAAGTATTGAGAGCCGTTTGGCGCTACTGACGGGGATTCATGTGTTTGAATGCTCACAACCTGAGGATCAAGCCTTGAATTAAGTCTATAAACTGATAGAAGATTGCACTATTTTAGGTAACAACTTTTCGCTTGTCACATGATTCATCCAAATTTCCAATTTTTGGAAGCACGCATTCATGCATCCAGTTTTTGCAAGAATTCCGCATGTAAAGTGCGATCCAGTAAATCGATTTCGGACAATTTAAGTTTGACATAGCTGCCCGGTGCTACATCGGGAAGCGACGGAACTCTCGTGACGAATGGAATACTATCCAGTTTTACCAAGTTTTCTTTAATAACCTGCGCACCGGTGATTTGAATTTTTTCCTGCAACAACCAGCGCAAACACCAGTAGCGTTCCATGGCGCGCTGGAATTCGCCATAAATTCCGTATGCGGTTTCAAAGTCGCGCATGGCGATTAAAAGCTGATTGCTGTTTTTATTATATGGCGGTGTTTCATTGCGCAGCATTGCAATGATTTGCCGCTGATTGATTAAATCAATATAGCGTCTCATCGGTGAGCTACTCCAGGCATATTGAGAAACGCCTAATCCTTGGTGGGGAGCGGGAGAAATGCTCATTTTTACTTTGCCGTTGGCTTGGCTGCGAAAAATACCGGTGATGCCGGCGTCGGTCAATTGTTTTCCCCATTCCGTATTAACGAAAATCATTAATTCCGATACGACCTTGTCAATCGGAGAGCCACGCCGACGTTCGCTGATCATGACATGTTCGCCGATGATTTCGAAATTGTAGTCGATTTTGTCGCCATTACTGTCGTTGGTTTTGCCGCGTTGATTTTCCATCTTACAGGCGAATTTCCATAACAGGCTGAATTCCCTGCTAAATGTGTGCGTGAAATCACCTCTGCTCAATGCGGTTTCGTTAAAGTGTTGCTCCAGCACATTGTGGCGCAGGTTTGCGGCAATTTTGATTTGCTCGAGCCTGCTTTCTGTTCTAATAATGGTGAAATCGTCCGCAACATCCAAATACAAAGAAAGCACGGGGCACAGTTTATTTTCAGCCAGAGTAAAGTGATTGATGACTGAATCCGGCAGCATGGTGATTTTCTTTCCTGGAAGGTAAACAGTCGATAGTCTTGAGGAAACAGCGTTTTCAAGCGATGAGTCAAGTTGGATTCCCAATGCAGGCGCCGCTATGTGAATGCCAATGCGGAAGCTTCCCAGTGTTAGCGGTGTAACCGAAAACGCATCATCGATTTCTGTCGTTGAGGCATCGTCGATGCTGAATGCGGCGACATCCGCATGGCATAAATCAGGTAGAACATCGCCTATCGGCTGGATTTCCAGTTCACCAAAACCAATGCCGCCGGGAAAGTGCTCATGGACAAATTGGTTGAAATGATAATCATGCGAAGATGGAATGGCGCCACATTTTTCCATCAACTTTATGACAGTGAGTTTTTTTTCCGTGCAAATGGCTTCCAGCGCTTTCCATTCAGGGGAGTTTTTATCGGGCTTGTAAAGTAAGCTGGCGCAAAGCGGTTTGAATTCTTCGGGCAAGATGAACTGACTGAGTTGTTCGGCATAATGCGCTTGTTGCGCAGCTTGCAGGCGTTTTTTTTCCTGACTGGCCAGCGCAGCTTTCAGTGCATCCGGCGGTGCGGCTTTGTAGCGGCCATGTCCCTTCTTATAGAAATACATTGGCGCGCTTTGCAACAGCAGTAATGTGGCGGCTGCTTCAACCGGACTTGGGGAATGACCGAAATAATCGGTTGCAAGTGTATCGCTGGCAAACTCGGTTTCTTGCGGGCAGCATTCCCAAAGAAAATCCGGATCCAGCTCTGCGGCGATTTTTTGTGCATGACTCATGAATTCGGCTAGCGGTGGCGTATCGAATCGGAACAGAACGGATGTTGTCTTGATTTTTGATCGCTTGCCATGGACAGTCTCTATTTGCAACGAGGTGTTGTTGTCAGCCAGAATGGTACCTACTTTAAAGGTTCCAGCTTCTTCATAAAAAACATTCATAGGATTGTTTTTCTAGGTACGATTGAATGATTGGAACTAAGTGGCCACATCAGAGAGGGGTGATTTGTCATCTAAAAATTAGAAGTTTATAAGGTTCAGGGTAACTTCTGTTACGATGAAAAAACTGACCAACAATTCCGCATTATATACGAGATATATGAGACTTTGATTCAACAAAAAAATAGTAGACAATGATCGTCGCGAATAGTGCCGATGTTGCGTATCGAGCTGACCTGGCTTGCCGGTATCGGAAAAACTGTTGATGCATCATTTAAAACTGTGCCCTATACCGGGGTGATGCGGAATCTATCCAGCGTAAGACGAGACCGGTGGAGAGTGGCGTTGGGTTCCATGCTTTTGAAGGAGGAAGTGGGCGATTTAATCACTCGAATGTTTTTCTACGAACGACCGGATTGTATTTTTTAATTCGGAATCGGCCAAAGTTGCGGCTAATTGATTTAGGCATGTTTTTCCAGTTTGACTCAGTTTTAATTTCTTTCTTGCATGCTTATGATTTGTCGTTATTTTTGTGTTTGTCGAAATGGAATCCGCTTGCACCATAATTTGAATTGCAGTAATTTCCCAACCTAGCTTTTGCAGCTTGAGCAGCAATGATGGGGAGATTTGCTTGAGCTTTGCGGCAACAGCGCCATTTCCGGTCACTATGGTGAGCTTGCCGTCCTTGATCTGACCTAGGCTGCAATGTTGTGTCAATTGAGCTGGGATAAGTTTAAGGAATGTGGATTGGTCTTCGCGTAATTTTTGGGCTAATTTGAATAGATGCGTATATTCAGGCGTTTTGCGAAGCAAATCGAAATAAGCATCAACTTTATGAGGGGCCATGGCTATCTCACCAATATCCAATAAAAAAGTATGAATATTATTTTTATTTCCAGTAATTCGGATCGAGCGCGTAAACTGACCTTAACTAAAGCACACATTGTATTATCAATGTGTGCTTTTTTATTGATTATTCTGGCGGCGGCCTTGAGTTTGAATTTCATTTCTCTTCGCTACGCCGACCGGATCGATGCGCCTGTTCTAAGGGCGATATTGGTTAATCCGCAAGAAGAGCGGCATCAAAAAATTCAGACACATTTGCAAGATAATCTGAATATGATGGCTAGTAAGTTAGGGCAGATGCAGGCGCAATTGTTGCGCTTGGATGCATTGGGCGAGCGTCTGGCGGAATCTTCCGGTATTCAATCGCAGGATTTTTCATTTAAGGGAACGCCGGGTCAGGGTGGCGCGCGGAGCGATCTGCCATCCGAAGATCTATCGTTTTCTGAATTCAGCCAAAAGCTTCAGGATCTGTCGAATATGCTGAATGAAAGAACGGATAAGCTGGGTGCATTGGATTCCTTGCTGCGCCACGATCGGATTACGAAGTTTGTGTTGCCTTCTGAAATGCCCGTTGAGATGGATTGGTATTCTTCCGGTTATGGATACCGGATCGATCCGTTTACCGGGAAGAAGGCGTTTCATGAAGGTGTCGATTTTGCTGCGGAAATTGGTTCGCCGGTAAAAGCTGCGGCGAGCGGGGTGGTGATCTATTCAGATCATCATCCTGAGTATGGTAATATGGTCGAGATTGACCATGGTGATGACTTGGTAACTCGATATGCGCATGCATCGAAGCGTTTAGTGAGTCTCGGAGCGGTCGTATTGCAGGGACAAAAAATAGCTGAAGTAGGCAACACCGGGCGTTCCACGGCACCGCATTTGCATTTTGAAATCCGGCACAAAGATAAACCGCAAAATCCATCCAAATTTTTGAAAAAGCCGGGTTAAATTGGAGTATTAATTTTTCTCCAGGTTTTTTGCGGGGTGAGAAGTAACTCACCCTTTGTTTTTTAATAAGGTATCAATACGAAATATTTACAGACTTATGCTAGGTAATCTACTCAAGAAAATTTTTGGCAGCCGCAACGACCGGATGATCAAACAGTATACTCAGGCTGTGCGGACGATCAATGAATTGGAGCCGGCTATAGCGGCATTGTCGGATGCCGAATTGCGCGCAAAGACCGATGAATTCAAGCAACGCATTCAGAATGGCGAAACGCTTGATGCATTGCTGGCGGAAGCTTTCGCTGTCGTCCGTGAAACCGGTAAACGCGTGCTGGAGATGCGCCACTTTGATGTGCAATTAATCGGCGGTATGGTGTTGCATGGCGGTAAGATTGCCGAGATGCGCACAGGTGAGGGTAAAACGCTTATGGCGACTTTGCCGGCCTATTTGAACGCATTGTCAGGCAAGGGTGTGCATGTGGTGACTGTGAATGATTACCTGGCGAGGCGTGATGCAGAGTGGATGGGGCGAATCTACCGGTTTCTCGGCATGAGTGTCGGCGTTATTTATTCGCAAATGCCGCACGATGAGAAGCAGAGTGCTTATGCTGCAGATATTACCTACGGTACCAACAATGAGTATGGTTTTGACTATCTGCGCGACAATATGGTGACTCATGCGAATGAGCGTGCGCAACGCACACTTAATTTCGCAATCGTGGATGAAGTGGATTCCATTTTGATCGATGAAGCTCGCACACCACTGATTATTTCCGGTCAGGCGGAAGGTGATACTGAGATTTACGTGCGTATTAATAAACTGGTTCCAAAACTCATACGGCAAGAAAAGGAAGACGGTCCTGGTGATTACAGCGTAGATGAAAAATCCCATCAAGTAACGTTGAGTGAGGCTGGTTTCGAGCACGCGGAAAAATTGCTGGAGTCAGCCGGATTGCTCGAATCGGGGTCGAGTCTTTACGATCCCGCCAATATCAATTTAATTCATCATTTGAATGCAGGCTTACGTGCACATAATTTGTTTTTCCTTGATCAACATTATGTAGTGCAAAATGGTGAAGTAGTGATCGTTGATGAATTTACTGGGCGTCTGATGGCTGGCCGCCGTTGGTCGGATGGTTTGCATCAGGCGGTGGAAGCGAAGGAAGGTGTGGTTATTCAGAAAGAAAATCAGACGCTTGCTTCCATTACCTTTCAGAACTATTTTCGCATGTATCAGAAACTGTCCGGCATGACAGGTACTGCTGATACCGAGGCGGCTGAGTTTCAGCAAATCTATGGATTGGAGACCATTATTATTCCAACGCATAGACCGATGATCCGTGAAGATCGTATGGACCTGGTGTTCCGTACAATGAAGGAAAAAAATGAAGCGATCATTCATGAGGTCAAGGATTGTTATGAGCGTGGTCAGCCGGTGCTGGTGGGGACGACTTCCATTGAGAACAATGAATTATTGTCGAAACTGCTAAACCGGGAGAAGCTTCCGCATCAAGTCTTGAATGCCAAGCAGCATGCCAGTGAAGCCAATATCGTAGCGCAGGCGGGGCGGCCGAAAATGATTACGATAGCTACCAATATGGCGGGTCGTGGAACGGATATTGTGCTGGGGGGGAATCCGGAGCCGGAGATCGAGCGGATACGGCATGATGAAAAATTGAGTGACGAGGAAAAAGAAGGACGTATCGCTGAAGTGCACGAAAAATGGAAGCAGATCCATGAAGAAGTATTGAATAAAGGCGGCCTGCATATTGTCGGTACGGAACGGCATGAATCCCGGCGCGTGGATAATCAATTGCGCGGGCGTTCGGGGCGGCAGGGGGATCCGGGGTCCAGCCGTTTCTTTCTATCCTTGGAAGATCCTTTGTTGCGTATTTTCGCATCGGATCGTGTGGCCAATATCATGACGCGCCTTAAGATGCCGGAAGGAGAAGCGATTGAGCATCCATGGGTGACTCGTGCTATTGAAAATGCACAGCGCAAAGTGGAAGCAAGAAACTTTGATATGCGCAAGCAGTTGCTTGAATACGATGATGTTGCAAATGACCAGAGACATGTCATTTATCAGCAGCGCAATGAACTTCTGGAGGCGGAACAGGATATCTCGGAAACCATAACTGCGATTCGTGAGAGCGTTTTAACTGATTTATTCAATTTTCATATCCCGCCGCAGAGTGTTGAAGAGCAGTGGGATGTGGCGGGATTGGAAAAGGCTCTCGCGGCCGAATATCAGTTACATTTTTCACTACATAAATGGCTTGAGGATGATCCGGGGCTGCACGAGGAGAGCTTATGTCAACGCATTATCGATCTTGCAAATGATCATTATCAGGCAAAGGTTGCGCAGGTGGGTGTTGAGATTATGCACCACTATGAGCGGGTGGTGATGCTGCAGATTCTGGATTCACATTGGCGCGAGCATCTGGCGGCATTGGATCATTTGCGGCAGGGCATTCACCTGCGTGGTTATGCACAGAAGAATCCAAAGCAAGAATATAAACGCGAGGCCTTTGAACTTTTTTCGGCCATGCTGGAAGAAGTTAAAAGGGAAGCCACAAAAATACTGCTGACTGTGCAAATTAAAAATGAGCAACAAGTTGAGGCCGTAACGGATACTTTACGGTCGCCGGAAAATATACAGCTCCATCATGATGCATATCAGGAATCAGAGTCGGAGGTAGCACAGTATGCGGGAGCGGAAGAAGAAAAGGCGCAGCCTTTTGTACGCCAAAACGAGAAAGTGGGGCGCAATCAGCCTTGTCCATGCGGTTCTGGCAAGAAATATAAACAGTGTCATGGGAAGATAAAATAGTCTATTATAAACAGTGACATGGTATAAGGTTTGTTGCATGATCCACTGCATATAGAAATCTTCCAAGAATCCTATAATCCTTAAGACGATTGTGGTATACTGCGCGCTTTTGCAGTTTGCGTGTTGTAAATTGACGAGTGAATTTGATAGGGATGGAAAAAGTTTTTTTATTTTGTTGTAGTTAACCTTACGAAAAAAATATTACTGATGGAATGATAGAAAATGGCGGATAGTTTCAGTATTAGTGATGAGATGAGTGGCAGAAGGAAATTCCTGGTTGCCGCGACCTCAGTAGCGGGAGGGATTGCAGGCGCTGCGATTGCAACGCCTTTTTTATTGAGTATGATGCCAAGCGAACGAGCGAAGGCGGCTGGAGCGCCGGTTGAAGTAGACATATCAAAGCTTGAGCCAGGGATGCTATTGATGGTTGAATGGCGCGGAAAAGTTGTATGGGTTTTGAATCGTACCTCGGAGATGCTGGAAAGTTTGGTTAAAGTGGAAGATCAGCTTGCCGATCCGAATTCGGATAAGAAGCAACAACCGGATTATGCCAAAAATCGTACGCGCTCAATAAAGCCGGAATTTCTGGTTGTCGAGGGAGTTTGTACACATTTAGGTTGCTCACCCGTATTTAGGAAAGACGTTGCGCCGGCGGATCTTGGGCCTGATTGGCTGGGTGGTTTTTTCTGTCCTTGCCACGGCTCTAAATTTGATTTGGCAGGGCGCGTATATAAGCATGTGCCGGCTCCGACTAATCTGGTTGTTCCTCCTCATGTATATTTGAGCGACAGTCGGCTTTTAATCGGATCTGAAAGCGAGGGGGCTGCGTAAA
>JBDHRU010000150.1:0-6290 GCA_039807765.1 Nitrosomonas sp.
ATCATCCGCAGGTATCCGCTTTGATTACAACCGCCAATATCACCATGCAATTCGGCGCCAAGCCGCTGTTTGAAAATGTTTCCGTTAAATTCGGCGGAGGTAACCGCTATGGGTTGATCGGCGCGAACGGTTGCGGCAAGTCGACGTTCATGAAGATCCTGGGCGGCGATCTGGAGCCGACAGCTGGTAATGTTTCGGTCGACAGCGGCGAGCGGGTGGGCAAATTGCGCCAGGATCAGTTCGCGTTTGAAGATTGTCGGGTGATCGATACGGTGATGATGGGACATGCGGATTTATGGCGTATCAAGCAGGAGCGCGATGCCATTTACGCCAATCCGGATGCCACTGAGGACGATTATATGCACGCCGCGGAATTGGAGTCGCAGTTTGCCGAGCTGGATGGTTATTCGGCGGAAGCGCGCGCCGGGGAATTGCTGCTCGGCGTCGGCATCCCCTCCTCCCAGCATCAGGGCTTGATGAATGCCATCGCGCCGGGTTACAAATTGCGCGTGTTGCTGGCGCAGGCGCTGTTTTCCAATCCGGATATTTTGCTGCTGGACGAGCCGACCAATAACCTCGATATCAATACCATCCGCTGGCTGGAGGATGTGATCAACGCCAGCAAGAACACCATTATCATCATTTCGCACGACCGGCATTTTTTGAACAGCGTGTGCACGCACATGGCCGATCTAGATTACGGTGAACTGCGCATTTATCCGGGTAACTACGACGATTACATGACCGCTTCGACCCAGGCGCGCGAGCGCATGCTGGCCGATAACGCCAAGAAGAAAGCGCAGATCGCCGACTTGCAATCGTTTGTCAGCCGTTTCTCTGCCAACGCGTCGAAAGCCCGGCAGGCCACCAGCCGCGCGCGGCAGATCGAAAAAATCAAGCTCGAAGACGTCAAACCGTCCAGCCGTCAGTATCCATTCATCCGCTTTGAATATCACGAAAAGGAAAAATTGCATCGCCTGGCCGTTTCCATCCAAGCCATCGGCAAGAGTTTCCCCGGCATGGATAAGCCGCTGTTCGAGGATTTCAGCCTGAATATCGAAGCCGGTGAGAAAGTCGCCATCATTGGTCCGAACGGCATCGGCAAAACCACGCTGCTGCGTTGTCTGGCGGGCGATCTGGCGCCGGATTGCGGCGAGATCAAATGGACCGATAAAGCAAACCCCGGTTACTTCCCGCAAGACCACGCGGCGGATTTCGCGCAAGAGTCGTCGCTGACCGAATGGATGGATCAGTGGCGGAAAGGCAGCGACGACGATCAAACGATCCGCGGCACACTGGGGCGGCTGCTATTCTCCGGCGACGACGTGAAAAAATCCACGCGCGTGATTTCCGGCGGCGAACAAGGCCGCATGCTGTTCGGCAAGCTGATTCTGCAAAGACCGAATGTGCTATTGATGGACGAACCAACCAATCACCTGGACATGGAATCGATCGAGTCGCTGAACAGCGCGCTGGAGCGGTATACCGGCACGCTGATTCTCATCTCCCACGACCGCGAATTCGTTTCTTCGCTGGCCACACGGATTCTGGAAATGACACTGGACGGCATCAAAGACTTCAAGGGCAATTATGAGGATTATTTGCGTTCGCAAGGGATCGAGTGAGCGAGGACAATCCGCTTCTTTCTGATATCACCGGCATATGCCAGCTTCGTTGATAAGCCAATGTGATGTCGAGCTGAGAATGGCACGGTCTTGACGTAAATTAGCAGCAACACATGTGAAGAAATCTAAGGAAAATGCTTATTGTATTTTGTATCCCTCTTTTCTATCATCGTAAAGAAGATAAGTAGCCGAGACTTATTTATCTTGGAAAGTATCGAATGATCAAACTTTCAGGAGGTTATCATGCGGCGAGTCTATTTTCTTACCCCCGATCGTGCTGTAACCAAGAATAGTGTTGATGATTTATTACATGCAAGAATCGATGAAAAACATATCCATATCATCGCCAAGCGCAACACTCCCTTAGGGAAGCTCTGAAAAACGACTGCGCTCGTTCATGCTATGTTGAAATCAGGCTCAAAGTACTATTGACACCTCGCAAACTACGCTTTTTCGCCTGATTCCGCCTTGCCTGACTGTCCTCTCGCTACCTTTTTCGGTGTTTCGCGTTTCCTTAATAAATTTTGAATCTAATCTTGTAGTGGAAAATTGCAATTTGCACACGATATTCCAATTGTAATTTTCCGCTCTGAAGAATGATGCAAGAAACGATTTGATTCAGTAATCAAACTCTGATGTTTTAGGAGGTCACATGAGTTCATTTTTCGAGAAAAATAAATTCCCCGAGCCTAAATACAAAGTTTTCGTGAGCTATCACCATTCCAGAGAAGATCAAGAATATCGGGACCATCTGGAAGAAACCCTCATGGCAAATCAGGATGTTGTACTTATGAAATCAACCTCGGTCAGCGGTATTGATCACCCTCTCGATCCGCAATCGATACAGCAAAAAATAAGAGAAGCGTGTTTAAAAGACTCCACGGTAACCATTGTACTTATCGGGGCAGAAACATGGCAGCAAAAAAATGTTGATTGGGAAATTGCTGCAAGCCTCAGAGAGTTTCAGCACCACCCCAGATCAGGATTGCTTGGGATCATTCTTCCCACTTATCACCTGAAACACAAAGCGCAGCAATACAATCCGCACACCATTCCACCCCGGCTTTATGACAACGTAAAATGCGGCTTTGCTACTATTCACAATTGGGATACCGATCCTTTCATTGCGCAAAAATGGATTCACGATGCTTTTGAAAGAAGGCGCGAATTCGACCCCGACAATTCGCGCCCAAGCTTCACCGATGATCTATTAGGAGAAAGATGGTAAAAGCCGGCAATAAGACAATAAGAATTTAGTAACTCATTACACGGAAAATCCCATGCAAACTATCAATGCAAACACTGCGGCGGAATTGATTCTTAAACTTATCAAAGCAAAGCCTTGGCTTAACGATTCCGGCACAATGACCAAGCATGACCCTGGCTCGGAAGCCACAGCGGTTGATTTCATGCAAAAGCTTGTAACTGGCGGTGTAGACAGCTTTGACAACGCCAGTGCTTCGGCACAACGCTGTGTAGCGACCCTGCTGCGTCGACTTATTGATAATTTGCTTCGTCCCGAGAATCCTTTGCACAAAAAGACATGGGTAATCGATGACTCGAAGCCATCCGATAAACAGGCACTGGCTATTATCGCAGCCGAAATTCTTGAAAACCCTGACTGGATGCAGGAGCGGAAGCAGGACTAGGCGTTTGATGTATTTGCTTCCGGTGGTCAGTTCATGCTGCCATGAGGAAAGAAACACTACCGCACAACGAAGTGATTTGCTCGTATAGTCATTAATCAGCGGCTCCTTAAGCTACAATACCCATCCCATGCGTTTAACTCAATGCGCGACCGCTTTGTCTGTTTTGGTTATTCGCCGGTTGCAAGGAACCCTTCTCCGGTCCCTGGTCTCAATACATTTAATATGAACAACGATGACCAGCTTTCTTCATCGATGGAAAGTAATCTGCCTTAATTCTCAATTGCTCACAATTTCTCGCAATATCCAGATTTGTATGATCGTGCTGCTGGTTTCAGCCGGTATCTCTCCACCCGTCACAGCGGCGCTGGACATATCGCATTTATCCGGCACCCCGCCTATTGTCACATTGTCGGCACCGGATTCGGTTAAGGAAATACTGGAAAAATATATCCAATTACCAACAGAGCCATTTGCCAGCGACTACGATGAGTTGTTTTTTTTGCACCGGGTGCAGAAGGAAATCCATGACATTCTGGCGACCGAAGGCTACTTTAATCCCATTATCACAGTCGTCCAGCACACACAAACTCCGGCCAAAGTCGCCGGAATCTCAGTTCAGCCCGGTGAATTGACGCTGGTCGGCTCTGTGACGATTGAATTTACCGGCGACATTGCCAATGGCGATGAGAAACACCGCAAGCGCATCGAGCAGTTACGCACTGCATGGCCACTTACGATCGGTCAACCTTTCCGTTCCACCGATTGGGAACACGCAAAGTCGGTGCTGATCGGCAATCTCACAGAGCATGCATTCGCCGCCGCCACAATCACCAACAGCCAAGCCAGCGTCGATCCGGGCAAGGCGCGCGCGGATCTGGTTATCACCATTGATTCTGGGCCGGTATTTTATTTCGGCAGCATTCAGGTCACTGGCCTGCAACGCTACGAAACTCCGCTGGTTACACGGCTCGCGCCATTCAAGACGGGCGATGTATATCGGCGCGATCTGCTGCATCAATATCAAATCGCATTGCAAAAAGCACCGCAATTCAGCACGGTGACAATCAGCATCGCGCAAGATGCCGAGCAGCACCTTGCAGCGCCGGTCCAGGTGGCGCTGACGGAAACACGAGCGCAGCGCTTTGCCTTCGGCGCCGGTTACAGTTCCAATAATGGCGCGCGCGGCGAAATCAATTACCACAATTATAATTTTCTCGATCGCGCCTGGAATCTGACCAGTCTGCTGCGGCTGGAGCAAAAACGGCAAACGTTTCTGGCCGGGATCGATACCCTGCCCGATCAAAACAATATCAATCATTCGCTCAGCACCAGTCTGCAGATGACGGATATTGCAGGCTTGAGAACCGACGTGCAAAAAGCCGGCCTGATGCGCAATTACCAGACACCGAAGACGATCATGCAGTTCGGTTTAAATTGGCAACGCGAACATAAAAAACCCGACGGCGCGAACGATCAAATCAACCAAGCGCTGGTACTGGATTGGCGCTGGCGGCGGCTGGTTGTCGACGATCCCGTCAATGTCCGGCGCGGCGATATCACTGAAGTGCGCATTGGCGGCGGCATCAAGCAATTGCTATCGAATCAGGATTTTATCCGCACATATGCCAGCCATCAGAGCTGGTGGCCGGTGGGGTCGCGCGATACATTTTTCCTGCGGGCTGAGGCCGGTTATACATTGGCTTCATCGCGCTTCGGCATTCCGCAGGAATATCTGTTTCGCGCCGGCGGTATTCAATCGGTGCGCGGTTACGGTTTTAAAAGCATCGGCGTGCACGAAGGCAGCGCCGTGGTCGGCGGCCGGGTAATGGCGACTGGCACTGCCGAGTATACGCATTGGCTGATGCAGCAATGGGGAGCGGCTACATTTGTCGATATCGGTAGCGCAGCCGATCGCTGGCAAGACATGCAGATGTTTATCGGCTATGGTGCGGGGATACGTTGGCGCAGTCCGGCAGGCCCATTGGCGCTCGATCTGGCGCGCGGCCACGAAACCGGCACACTGCACGTGCATTTTTCAATGGCTGTGGCCTTTTGATAAGATAAAAGCCGTTCATGAACAATCCGCAGACCGAAAACTCAGCAGTCGACAAACACACACGGCACTACCGCACACTGACCGGCAGTTTGTTACTTTCATTAGCATTCGCCGTGATCGCCGGTTATTGGCTGTTGCACAGCCAATCCGCTTTGCACTGGATTGCTGCCGCTGCGAATCGCTGGAATGGCGATACGATTCAACTGACCGGTGTGCACGGTACGCTGCAAGACCTGCATGTCGAAAACATCCGTTTTACTAGCAACGAATTGGAGCTTACGCTGCACGATCTCCACCTCGATTGGAACCCAGCGCAATTGTTGCACCGGCGGATCAGTGTCAACCGGCTGGCGCTGGCGGCAATCCATATCGAGCAGCATGCGGTTGAAACCGAATCCTCACCACGATCGCCACCGGAAAGCCTGCAACTGCCCTTCGGATTAACGATTGCAATCCTGACCATCGATTCGATCCACTTCAATTCAGCATCGCAAGAAAATGCTGCACCGCTGATATCCAGTCTGGCGCTGGCATTGGACAGCGACGGCCGGTACCACCGGCTGACGCGGCTGGATTTTACGACACCTTGGGCGACTATCCGGTCGCAAGCGGAGCTCGCCGGTGACGCACCGTTTGCATTATCCGCTCAGGTCAGCATAGCGGCTGCCGGTTCCTGGGGAGACATCGAAGCGTCGGCTACCGGTGATCTGCAGCAACTCACGATTCAAGCCGCCAGCAAACCGCCTGCGGCTAACATGGCATTGCAAGCGCAGTTGCAGCCGTTTGCCACCAATCCGGTCATTCTTTTAAACACTACCGTAGCGCAGTGGAATCCGGCCGATTTTGCGGCCAACGCGCCGCAGGCCAAGCTGTCGCTATCGGCGCAGCTGGCGCAAAACGAGGCCGGGCAGTTGGCGGGCAGCATCACCATCGAAAATCACGCCGCCGCGCCGCTCGATC
>JBDHRU010000151.1:0-6263 GCA_039807765.1 Nitrosomonas sp.
CAGTTGCAATCTTAAATCTTACGATGCGCATATTACTTAGCAATGACGATGGCTATTTTGCACCTGGTTTGATCTGTCTTGCGGAATTGCTCTCGAAATTTGCTGAGATCACCGTAGTTGCCCCGGAAAGAGATCGCAGCGGGTCCAGTAACTCATTGACATTGGATCGTCCGCTCAGCCTACGTAAATCCCATAACGGTTTTTATTATGTCAATGGCACGCCTACGGACTGTGTGCATCTGGCGGTAACCGGCATGCTTGATGTGGTGCCGGATATGATCATCTCAGGTATCAATCATGGCGCCAATATGGGCGACGATACGATTTATTCCGGTACTGTCGCTGCCGCAACAGAAGGTTTTTTACTTGGGATCCCATCGTTGGCTGTTTCCCTTGTGAGCGCATCCAACGGCAATTATCTGACTGCCGCGCGGGTAGCTGCCGATATGTTAAAACGCTTCCGGGAAAATGAGATAAAAGCCCCCATACTGCTCAATATCAATGTGCCGGATATCGAATATCAGCAGTTGCAGGGGGTCGAAGTTACCCGTCTGGGACGGCGTCATAAAGCCGAACCCGTGATCAAATCGCAAAATCCCCGTGGCGAGATGCAGTATTGGGTAGGCGCTGCCGGTCCGGCGCAAGATGCGGGAGCCGGTACGGATTTTTATGCCGTGCAGCATCGCTGTGTTTCGGTTACACCGTTACAAATCGACCTCACGCATTATGATCAAATGGATCAGATAGCAAGATGGCTAAATAATTAGGTACTTGTTATGCTACCGGAGTGATATAACAATAATTAAGGGTACTGGCAGGTGAACGTACGTCATTCTGGAATTGGCATGACTTCTCAGCGCACGCGTATGCGCATGATTGAGCGTTTGCGTGCCCAAGGGATTGCTGATGAAGTGGTTTTATCGGTAATGGGTGCCATTCCACGTCATATTTTTGTTGAGGAAGCACTGGCAAGCAGGGCTTATGAAGATGTCGCTTTACCCATAAATTATGGGCAGACGATATCCAGCCCTTGGATTGTCGCGCGTATGAGCGAACTACTACGCGCCAATTCCAATTTGGGTAAAGTATTGGAAATAGGCACTGGTTGCGGCTACCAGACAGCGGTGTTGGCGCAGATCGCGCAAAAAGTTTATTCAATAGAGCGTATCGGGCCGCTGCTGACACGCACTCGCATCCGATTGCAAGAATTACGGATTCGGAATATCTATTTGAAACATGCGGATGGCTTGCTCGGTCTTGCGGAAGCGGGGCCGTTTGATGGTATTATCATGACAGCCGTGACTACACATGTCCCTACCGCATTATTGGAGCAATTGGTCGTCGGTGGCAGGATGGTCTTTCCCAAAGGAACTCAGAAGCAACATCTGTGTATCATTGAGCGGAATTCGCAAGGATATGCCGAGACGGTATTGGAAGAAGTGAATTTTGTACCTTTACTGGCAGGTGTCATTAAAAAATAGCGGTACGAGGTATGAAATGATAGCTAAGGAAATACTGAAAAAGGTAGCGAACGATGGCCAGATAAGGCGAAATCAGGCGAAAAAGTGCAGTTTACGAGTGATAAATGCGCTTTTGAGCCTGATTCCAACGCAGCATGGCTAAGTGTGGTGGTTTTTCAGTGCTTCCCCTAATGTAACAACGATCAAATTGATCAGTACTCAACACTTTTGATATCCGCAAGTATATGGTTACGATATTTTCTTTACCAAAACAATCTAAATCGCTAGTGAATGGTTTTTACGGGTTGTTTGCCGCCGGCCTGCTCTTAAGCGGATGCAGCACCACCCAACCGCCTGTGCCCGTAGTCGATCGGGCGAAAACCGATGTGGTGCAGCCTGTGAAACCGGTTGATTCGAGTGCTGCCGATAATCAGGTTTATATTGTGCAAAAAGGGGACACGTTATTCGGGATTGCGCTGGCTCATGGTGTGGATTTCAAGAAACTGATGGAATGGAATGATATTGCGGATCCCAAATCGATCAAGCCGGGTCAGAAAATCAATGTGTCGATGCCGGCAAAAAGCGCGCAACCCACGTTATTTGCATTACCTCAACAACCGGAAACGGTGACGCTTGAGCCGGATCAGAATCCTGTCATTCCGATTGTTCCTGCGCCGCAAGAAAGTAGTCCGGTAGTACCTGGCGGAAAGGTGATAACCAGTCCCAAAGCGCTTAAGTTGCCTTACTCAGAACAAAATGCAGTGCGCTTACAATATCCAGCCAACATGCCTGCGCCCGCGGTACCGCCTTCGCTGCCCGCAACAACGGAAAAAAGTAGCAAAATCGAAGTGGCTCCTCAGCCTGAGCCAGTGTTATCCGATAAAGCGGCTAATTCCGTTGCCGACTGGATTTGGCCGACGGCAGGAAAGCTGTTGTCGTCTTTTTCCAAAAATTCCAAAGGTGTGAAAATATCAGGTCAAGCAGGTCAGCCAATTCTTGCTTCAGCCGCCGGTGAAGTGGTTTACAGCGGACATGGTTTGCGCGGTTATGGGAATCTGATTATCATCAAGCATGACAATACATTTCTCAGTGCCTATGCACATAACAGTAAGCTGCTGGTAAAAGAAGGCGAGGCGGTGGTGAAAGGGCAAAAAATTGCGGAAATGGGTAATACCGATACGGATACAGTCCAGTTGCATTTCGAAATCCGTAAAAACGGCAAGCCTGTCGATCCGTTACAGTATTTGCCTAATCAGTCATAACGGACAACACAAAATCCGATCTCTAAGGAATAGAAACGGGGTAACTCAACATTACCCCGTTTTTATTTGGGTTGTTTTTATTCAGCCGCGGAATGTTTCATGTGTTTCAGAGCTTCGGCGGTATGTTTGGTTGCTTCTTCCGCATGATTTTGCTTTGCATGTGCAATCGCTTCTTCCAAATGTTTGATGGACTCCGTCATGTGTTGATGGGCTTCGGCAAATTCTTTTTCTGCGGTTTTGGCATGCGTGAGGCTTTCTTGCGCGTGATCCAACAATGCTTTGCTATGGCCCGCCTTGCCGTGAATCTGCGCATCTTCGGCGTGCTTTATGGCCTCAGTTGCATGCTGATGCGCATCGGCTGCAACGGCTTGCGCACTGAAATAGAATAAAGCGCCGATAACAGTAATGGCGAATGCTTGCTTGAGTTTCATGATACTTTCCTCCGTACTGGTTAAAAAAGTTAACAACAATTAACAACGACTAATTTTCCAAAGCTTTCCTAGTGATTGGCCCAGTTGCTGAGCATGATATGATCAACCCATCCTTTTTCAAGCGCCATACCCACAATCTGGGTGAACGGTTGAGACGGCTCTCCCAAATCCGATAAAACAGCGACCGCACCGCTGAAATCTTGTAATCGGGTATAACCGCTGACTGTAATGAGGGTAGGAAGATGTGCGGCCAGTGCCGATTTAAGGCCGTTTTCCGAATCTTCTATGGCAATGCACTGTTGCGCGGTTAATTGGAGTTGATCGAGCACCCAGTGGTAAATATCCGGTGCCGGTTTTTTCTGCGGCACGATATCGCCGGCGCCAATGACGTCAAACCAGCCGATCGCTTCTTCGCCCAATGTCGATTTAAGCAGTGCGGTGACATTTTCCATGGTTGTCGTGGTTGCAATCGCGAGCTTTATTTTTTCCTGGCGCAGTTCGTGAATCAACCGGGCGACACCAGGGCGCAACGGAATGCTTCCGGCCTCCATTAAGGATTCAAAGTGCTTGGTTTTAGTTTTGTGCAAGCTGGCGATCCATTCTTTGAGATCATTTCTATTAAGTTCCGTAGGTTTGTACTTTTCCAGATAGAAGCGAATCCGCTCTTTTCCCCCGGTAATCTGCAGCAGCTCACCATAAAGATCGATATCCCAATTCCAATCGAGATCAAACTGTTTGAACGCGGCATTAAAAGCAAGGCGATGGCCATCTTGCTCCGTATCAGCGAGGGTACCGTCAACATCAAACAGTACAGCTTGTAATTTGTTATTTGTATTCATTATATTGATTAAAGTAAGGGTTGATTCAATGATAGCTTGCGCGTTGCAAGCGATCGGTAATGGCTAACCAGCCGGGGTGATCGGGCGGTGTTTCAACGAGTAGATAATCGTAACCCAACTGATCGAATTGGCGTAATCTGGCATACAGTTGCTGGCCGTAAGCGGCAGGATCGGACGGCATGATGCATTGTTCGATAGATTCGCTCAAAGCAGGCCGTGAGCGGTTGCGATCCGACCATGTGATGACCAGGATGCGCAAGCCTTGTTTCGCCAGTACTAATGCGTGCCGCCAAAGCTCCACTGCGGGATATAACTGCAACGGGGTTGTCGGTGCATAGTGTGCGAGTAACGTTCCGGAAGCGCGTATCGTCTGAGGACGATGGTGCGGCAATAGCACCGGACTTTGCAAAACGGCTTCGATCGCAGCGGGTGTGATTCCTCCTGGCCGCAGTATCTGAGGTATTCCGTCGTGAAAACTAATGATGGTGCTTTCCAGGCCGATCTGACACGCGCCGCCATCCAGAATCATATCGACTTCCGTGCCCAATTCTTGTTGCACATGAGCTGCCGCAGTCGGACTGATGCGTCCGAAACGGTTGGCCGATGGCGCCGCCAGCGCTTTTTCCGGACCCAATGTGTGCAGTAAGGCCAGCGCAATGGGGTGCGCCGGCATGCGCAGTCCGACCGTATCCTGACCGCCGGTTACGCAATCGGGAATGCGGGCGCTACGTGGCAGAATCAGTGTCAGCGGTCCGGGCCAAAAGTGTTGGGCCAGTTTCCAGGCGGATCCGGGAATCGTTTGCGTCCAATGATGCAGATCGGAAATGGCACCGATATGGATGATCAGAGGATGATCAACAGGACGCTGTTTTATCCGATAGATTTTTTGGATAGCGGAAGGATTGACTGCATCGGCGCCGAGACCGTAAACGGTTTCCGTAGGAAATGCGACAGTGCCGCCCGAGCATAATATCTGTGCGGCGGCGGCAATTTTTTCCTGCTGCTCCGGCGCCAATCCGGTTTGCTGATGTACTACCGATGTTTTGTCCATTATTCCAGTCAACGAAGTATTTCCGTCAAGTTATGCCAGTATCACGATGTACTGTTGTCGCGCCAGTCATAACCGAGTATGCCTTGCATCAGGCGCACGATATAAAAACTCAGCCAATTCACCAGATGATTGCGCCATGAAAAAATCCTGCTGTCGGCCGATGTAACCGGGATCGACTCCTGTGTAATCGCGGTTTTCAGGCGGAGTCTTAACGCAGCGGCAAATGACTGGTCTTTAATCAGAACATTGGCTTCGCGCGCCAGTAGCAAGCTGAAAGGGTCGATATTCGAGGAGCCTACTGTGGCCCAATACTGATCGATGACAGCGACTTTGGCGTGCAGATAACTGCGATTATATTCGTAAATTTTTATGCCTGCTTCCAGCAGATTCTCATATAAAGCTTGCGTGGCATGGTATTGCAAGCGGTATTCGATTTTGCCTTGCAGTAAAAGTTCGACCTGCACGCCGCGCCGCGCCGCATTTTTCAGTGCGTTGCTGAACTTTCTTCCCGGCAGGAAGTAGGCATTGGCGATGATGATTTCACTGCGCGCCTGATTAATGGCATCCAAATAAGCGTGCTCGATGTCGTGCCGGTGACGCCAGTTATCCCGTATCACCAGTGCAGCGCTTTGATTTCCGCATGGTTCCGCGGAAGGTGCTATCGCCGCAGGATGAATCCAGCGCTTCTTGAAATGCACCCATGCAACAATCATCCACAGATGCTTGGCTGCTTGGTGGATTTGAATCAGCAACGGACCCCGGATCGCAACGGCGAAATCGAAACGCGGCGTCAGATTTTCCGGATTGTGCCGGTCGTCAATGATATTGATCCCGCCGATAAAAGCGGTTTGTGCGTCGATCACAACTAATTTTCTGTGCATGCGGCGCAACCGGTAGCGCCGCGGTTTTGAAAAAAAGAATTCCGGACGGAATATCAGCACTTTAATGCCGGTTTGAAGCATTCGCTGTATTTCTTCCCGGGGAAGATCCTGGGAACCGAATCCGTCGAGCAGCAGGTATACCGATACTCCTCGCTGTGCCGCGCGTATCAGCGCTTCCGCAATTTTTCTGCCGATTGCGTCGTATTCGAAGATATATGTTTCCAGGTGGATTTCAACTTGGGCTTCGTTGATTGCGGTTTCCAATTCCGGGAAATACTCCGCGCCATTCTGTAACAGAGTGATTCGATTGTTTCCGGCAAAATGGAAATTTCTCATGCG
>JBDHRU010000152.1:0-6237 GCA_039807765.1 Nitrosomonas sp.
TATCGCGCATGGTTTCTTCCGCCAGCTTGTTGGCTTTTTCGCAACCGTCGGCGATGATGTTGCGCACCAGAGTTGGATCTTCTTCGTACTTTTTGATGCGTTCGACCATCGATTCTTGTTCCGCGAGAATTTTATCGATCACCGGCATTTTGCAATCCAGGCAGCCGATTTCGGCATTCTTGCAACCCCATTGCACCCATTCGCGGGTTTTGTCGTCGGAGTACACCAAATGGAACTGCCACACCGGGCATTTAGCCGGATCGCCCGGATCGCTGCGCCGTACACGCGCCGGGTCGGTCGGCATGGTGCGCACTTTTTTGCGGATGCTTTCCGGATCTTCGCGCAGGCTGATAGTGTTGTTATACGATTTGGACATTTTTTGACCATCCAGACCCGGCATGCGGGAAGCTTCAGTCAGCAATGTTTCCGGTTCGGTCAGGATCATTTTGCCGCCGCCTTCCAGGTAGCCGAATAAACGTTCACGATCACCCAGACTCAAATTTTGTTGCTCGTTCAGCAACGACCGGGCTTCTTCCAGTGCGTTTTCGTCACCTTGCTCTTGATACAGCGTGCGCAGCTCGGTATACAGTTTGGATTTTCTCGATCCCAGTTTTTTGATCGCGGCTTCCGCTTTTTCTTCAAAGCCGGGTTCCTTGCCATAAATATGATTGAAGCGGCGCGAAATTTCGCGTGTGAATTCCAGATGCGGCGCCTGGTCTTCACCCACCGGAACGAGGTTGGCGCGGTAAATCAGAATGTCCGCGCTTTGTAGCAGCGGATAGCCGAGAAAACCATAGGTGCTGAGATCTTTCTCGGACAATTTTTCCTGCTGGTCCTTATAAGTCGGCACGCGTTCCAGCCAGCCCAGTGGTGTCATCATCGACAACAGCAGATACAACTCGGCATGTGCCGGGACTTTGGATTGTATGAACAAGGTTGCTTGCGACGGATCGACACCGGCTGCGAGCCAATCGATCACCATATCCCAGACATTCTGTTCGATGATTTCCGGCGTATCGTAATGGGTCGTCAAAGCATGCCAGTCGGCGACAAAAAACAGGCACTCGTATTGTTGCTGCAACTTCACCCAGTTTTTTAATACGCCATGATAGTGCCCCAAGTGCAGGCTGCCGGTGGGGCGCATGCCGGATAAAACGCGATCAGCAAACATGTTGATGTTCCAAATGAGATGTTTTATTAGATGTATAACCCGAAAATCGACACAATGACAATTTTAACCCACAGAATAACCGGCCCGATCACGGCGCTCAGCAGACCGCTGAATAACAAAACCAGCAATATCATGAAGCCGTAAGGTTCGATCTGTGAAAATTGGTATGCCCAGCGATGCGGCAGCAGACTCATGACCATGCGGCCGCCATCCAGCGGTGGTAGCGGCAGCAGATTGAGCACCATCAGAACGACATTGATTTCGATCCCGGCGATTCCCATCAGCGCCAGCGGTTTTGCGAAACTGCTTCCCGGCATGATAATGGCCAGTTTGATCATCAGCGCCCAGAAAATCGCCATCAGCAAATTGGCGCCAGGACCGGCTGCAGCGACCCACAGCATGTCGCGCTTCGGATGGCGCAGGTTGGCAAAATTGACCGGCACCGGTTTGGCCCAGCCAAACAAGAATCCCGCGCCAACCGTCAGTTTGCTTAAAACGAAGAGCGACAGCGGCACCAGAATCGTGCCGACAGGATCGATATGCCGCGCCGGATTGAGGCTGATGCGGCCGGCGCTATATGCGGTGAGATCGCCGAATTGCTTGGCGACGTAGCCGTGCGCCGCTTCGTGCATGGTAATGGCGAAAATCACCGGTAGCGCGTAAATGGCGACGCCTTGAATGATCTCATCCATGGCCGATTCCAAACGGTTCGAGATCGCCTTTGCCTGGTCGCACCAGTGCAGGCACATCGGTCGTCAAATCGATCACGGAGGTCATATCGACACCGCAGGAACCGGCATCCATCACCAATTCCACCTGATGTTCCAGGCGTTCGCGGATTTCTTCCGCGTCGTTCAGCGGCAATTCGTCGCTGGGCAAAATCAGCGTTGAGCTGAGCAGCGGTTCACCGAGTTCTTCCAGCAGCGCATGAGCCACCGGATGATCGGGAATGCGCAGTCCGATGGTGCTGCGTTTCGGATGTTGCAGGCGCCGCGGTACTTCGCGCGTTGCCTGCAAAATAAACGTGTAGCTGCCGGGCGTTGTCGCTTTCAGTAAACGGTACTGGCTGTTGTCGACCTTGGCGTAAGTAGCGATTTCCGCCAGATTGCGGCACACCAGCGTGAAATGATGGCGCTCGTCCACTTGCCGGATGGCACGGATACGTGTCATCGCGTCTTTATCGCCGATATGGCAACCCAACGCGTAGCACGAATCGGTCGGGTATACGATAATGCCGCCGCTGCGCACAATGGTGACAGCCTGCCTGATCAGACGTATATGCGGGGTGTCGGTGTGGATGGAGAAAAATTGCGCCACGGCAAAAAATGTCGGAAGTCAGTGTGTTAATCGATCAGCTCGGCTTTGACGGTGTTTTTCCATTGCTGCCAAACAGGAGTGCAGCCGAGCGGAAATTCCGGCAATTGTCCAAGGTCGAAGTGACTCTCGTCCGGCCCATGAAAATCCGAACCGCAGGAGGCCAGCAAATTCCGGTTGTTGGCATGTTGCGCGAAAAGCTGCATTTGCTCCGGCGTGTGGCTCGAGGTCACCACTTCGATTGCCGATCCGCCCAAAGCGCAAAATTCATCGAATAAATCGTTCAGCACATTTTTCCCCAGACCGTAGCGTCCGGGGTGGGCGATGACCGCGTGTCCACCGCTGCCGCAAATCCAATTCAGCGCATCGCTGAGCGGCGCCCATTCGTGCGGAGTGTACCCCGGCTTACCTTTGACCAGATATTTTTTGAACACCGACTTGACGTCCTTGGCATAGCCTCGCTCCACCAAGAAGCGGGCAAAGTGCGTGCGGCCGATCAGACTGCGTACACCGACGTAAGTGTAAGCGCCTTCCAAGCTGCCTTGAATGCCGATTTTTTCCAGTTCCGCGGCGATATTCCGGGCGCGTTGCGCACGGCCAGTGCGTACTATTGTCAAACCCTCAGTCAGCGGAGCGTAATCGGGGTCGATATCCAAGCCGACGATATGCAAAGTGCGGCCGCGCCAGCTGACGGATATTTCCACGCCGTTTATAAATGTGATACTTTTCGCTTCAGCAGCCTTACGCGCTTCCGCGAGGCCTGCGATATCATCGTGATCGGTTAATGCAAGAACTTCCACGCCGCGCTGAGCAGCGCGCTCAACCAGTTGTACCGGTGTCAATACGCCGTCAGAAATTGAAGAATGACAATGTAAATCAATGTTGAGCATGAGAATTCGTTACGCAAAGCGGGACACGCATCATAACAAATAACCGTGTTGAAGAGAAAATTATCATGCCGGGCAATGAAAAGATTGCTTAGTGTCATGAAAATAAAAACGTTTTACAAGGAATCCGAATGAATATGTTGACGACTATCTGTAATCATCTTTCCGCTGCACCGCATCGCAGCCTGTTTCTAGTCGGTGCGCTGCAAGGTGTGCTAACTGTACTATGGTGGATCTTCGATCTGACCGGGCGCTACGGCATCGCCGGTTCGATGACCGGCTGGAGCGTTGCGCCGACTTGGGCACATGCATTTTTGATGATGTACGGTTTTTTCCCGTTTTTTATTTTCGGTTTTCTGTTTACCACCTATCCGAACTGGATGAACGGTGAAAAAGTAAAACCGCAAGAATATGTCACGACCTGTTTGTTGATGGCGGGCGGTGTAGTGCTGTTTTATATCGGCCTACTGACGCACAAAGTGATCAGCATTACTGGCGTGGAATTGATGCTGAGCGGCTGGGGCATCGCGCTTTACGTGCTATTGCGCATTCTGCTGACCGCACCAGCGGAGGACAAACGTCACGCACGGGTTACCAGTGTTGCGCTGGTAATGGGTTGGCTGGGTATGCTGGCGTATCTGGTGTGGTTAGTGACCGGTGCAGTACTGGCGCTCGATTGCGCGCGCATTGCCGGATTGTGGTTTTTCCTGTTGCCGATTGTGCTGACCGTATCGCACCGCATGATTCCGTTTTTCTCCAGCCGTGTGCTGGAAAACTACGAAATGGTGCGGCCGTTCTGGATGTTGTGGTTGATGCTCGGCTGTATCGCCGCACACGGTCTGCTGCAATGCTTCGAGTTAACAGCTTATCAGTGGCTCTCCGACTTTCCGCTGGCCGGATGCGCGCTGTATTTATCGTACCGGTGGCAATTGCAACGTAGCTTTAAAGTGAGCCTGCTGGCGGTGCTGCACGTCTCGTTCGCCTGGTTCGGTGTGGCCATGCTGCTGTACGCCGTGCAAAGCTTGGTGTATTCCGCCTCCGGCAACTTGGTCCTGGGCCTCGCCCCGTTGCACGCGCTCGGTATCGGCTTTTTCTCCGGCATGATCCTCGCGATGGCCTCGCGCGTTACGCTAGGCCACTCCGGGCGACCATTGGAACTCGACCACTTCACTTGGCTGCTGTTCCTGGGTTTCCAGGCAACTGCTGCGATTCGGATTCTGGCTGATCTCATCCCGGCGATTGCGCCGATGTTCTACGCGTTGGCGGCACTGGTTTGGTTGACGTGCTTCGGACTATGGGCGATCAAGTTTGCGCCGATTTATTGGCGTGCGCGGGTGGATGGGAAGGCAGGGTGATTGTCTCGGTTGCAATTTGTGGAATTTACTAAACTATTTGATATATCAAGATAAAGTGATTAAATTCTATTAATATAGAAATTGTCTTTAAATGTCGTGTTCTAAATTCCTTTTCATCACTTTAAGCCCCAGATGATCAACCCCGATATCCGCTGGTGGCAGCGTTTTGCCAGCTACCAAAAAGCCTTGCTGCAACTGCAAGGGGCTGTCGAACTCAGTTCGCAGCGCACACTCACTCCGTTGGAAAAACAAGGGGTGATTCAGGCATTCGAGTTCACGCATGAATTGGCCTGGAATATGTTGAAGGATTTCTTGCAGGACCAAGGCAATCAAAATATCAAAGGTTCAAAGGATGCAACGCGGGAAGCATTCAAGGTTGAGCTGATCGGCGATGGTGAGCAGTGGATGGCGATGATTCAGAGCCGCAATATTTCATCGCATACTTACGATGAGCGAACCGCCGAACAGTTGGTGCAAGTCATCATCCGCGATTACTATCCGCTATTCGTTGTGTTGAAAACGGAAATGGAAAAATACCGACCATGACCGGAGAATGGCAATTTGGCCTGTCACCCGCTACGCTGGAGAAACTCAGTACCGTGTTTGCGCGGCACCATGCCATCGATTCGGTGCTGATCTACGGTTCGCGTGCCAAGGGAAATTTCCGCGCCGGTTCCGACATTGATCTGACCATCAAAGGCGATGAAATTTCGTTTGCCGAGTTCATGCAAATCGAAGACCAGATTGACGATTTGATGCTGCCGTATACCATCGATTTATCGCAGTACCGTCAACTGGAAAACGCCGATTTGGTCGCGCATATCGACCGGGTGGGGGTAGTCATTTACAACAAAAAGTGATTGTAAGTAATCAGTAATGGGGTTGCTGCAGTACATAGAAGTACCGGGTAAAGCAGTGTTTTCACCCCTGCCCGATACACTTTTTCATGACTTCCGACACTTACCGGAATGATTTCCAGCATGATGCAATAATTGAGATTGCAATGCCGTGCGCCTCGTGCTCCATCTCGTCCACCGAATTAATCAGCGCTTCTTATCGATGTTCATTTATCCGAGTCTGTATTTTTTTCTTTGCTGTCGGGGATAACCGTGTCGGCAATAGCGCCGACAGCTTTAACAGTGATCTTGGCTGCCGTCGCAGCGGTAGTGACAGCGGCATCGGCAATTGCCAAGACGGCGCATCCCGATAATTGAGCCAGGAGTAGGAATGCTATAAGCAATCGGGAAGTGGAAAACATTGATATGTATGAAATGGCGGAAAATGAAACTTGAGCAATCGGAATATATTCGCAGCGGCAGTATTATTGCACTTCTTTTATACCGGCTTTAAAAAAATTAAGCGACTGTGATTAGGAAGGTTCGTTGTTTCAAATCGATGGAAGAGCTGATTTTTATCATCAGTTTGGTGATTCTGATGGTGGCGAATCAGGGATTTGAACCCCGGACCAACGGATTATGATTCCGCTGCTCTAACCACTGAGCTAATTCGC
>JBDHRU010000153.1:0-6234 GCA_039807765.1 Nitrosomonas sp.
TTCTCGTCGCTGTCCACTTTTTCAGTATTTTCACCTGTGGCGGCAAATGCTTCCGGTACGATCTGATAAAAATTCGGATGCCCATTTTGCGCAAACCAACCGCAACTGGCGCACTGATCGCACGCTTGCAGGTTAGCTGCCGGTGCGTTGCACAACAAAGATTGTGCCAACCGGCGGGCAAAATCATATTTACCGATGCCCTTTTTACCTTTGAGCAGTAGCGCATGCCCCCAGAATCGGCGGCTGTGCAGCAACTTCTGCCAGAATACCTGTTGCCAGGGGTAAATATTACGCACCCTGTAATAGCCGCTGAACGGTTTGCTCGACCGCTGCCCTGACTTCCGTCAGTGGGCGGCTGCCATCGATGACTTGAATACGATCGGGAAATTGCTGCGCACGGTCGAGGTAAGCGTTTCGCACACGCTGAAAGAAAGCAGCTTGCTCCTGCTCGAAGCGATCGGCCTCCTTGATTCGGTTAACACGCTGCTGGCCGACTTCGGTCGGCACATCGAAGTAAAGCGTCAAATCCGGCTGCACAGCACCTTGCACCCATTGTTCCAGAATATCAAGCTTCGCCTGATCCAATCCCCGTCCACCACCTTGATAAGCAAAACTGGCATCGGTGAAACGGTCGGATATCACCCACCGGCCTTGTTGCAGCGCGGGTAGTATGACTTTGTCCAAATGCTCACGGCGCGCCGCGAACATCAACAGCGCTTCGGTTTCGGCATGCATCGCCATCGACTTATCCAGCAACAACGCCCGCAAGCGCTCACCCAGCGCTGTGCCGCCGGGTTCGCGCGTCACCACCGGTTGCAATCCGGCTCGCTGCAACAGCTCGACGATCCACGTCAGTTGCGTCGATTTTCCGGCGCCGTCGATGCCTTCCAACGTAATGAATTTACCTGGTTTCATGTTTCCCCAGTTTTCAAGTGCTGCTGCAGTCAGTTACCATGCGCGATTATTCCATTTTGTTGATTTTAACATGCGCTTGGACGCCACCGGATTACTCGATACTGCCGAATTCATCGCTTCGCCGAATTACGACGAACGCCCGCCGGGCATGGACATCAATCTATTAGTAATCCACAACATCAGCCTGCCGCCGGAAGAGTTTGGTGGCAATGGCGTAATCGAATTGTTTACCAATCGCATCGACCCACAGGTTCATCCTTATTATCAATTGCTGCAAGGTTTGAAAGTCTCAGCGCATTTCTTCATCCGCCGTGACGGCAGTTTGATTCAGTTCGTGCCGTGCAACCACCGCGCCTGGCACGCCGGTGTCTCGAACTGGCAAGACCGTAAACGCTGCAACGATTTCTCCATCGGCATCGAACTCGAAGGCAGCGACACCACACCGTTCACTGATGCGCAATATGCCGCATTGTTCGCTTTGACCCGATGCTTGTGCGATCACTACCCCATTCAGCACATCGCCGGACATTCCGACATCGCTCCCGGGCGAAAAACTGACCCGGGGCCTTATTTCGATTGGAAAAGATATGACGACAATTTGAGCAACAGTTTGATTAACCGACCAGCCAATAACATACCACCGTGATCACCGTGGCACCGATAAAGTTGAGTACCAAGCCTTCACGAGCCATGCTGGCCATGGGTACCTTGCCTGTTCCGAACACAATGGCATTGGGCGCAGTGCCAACCGGCATCATGAAACCGTAACTGGCGCTCATCGCGGCCGGCAGCATCAGCAGCGCCGGATCGATCCCCGCCGCTTGCGCGGCCGGTGCGAGAATCGGCATTAACAGCACCGCAGTGGCGGTATTGCTGGTCGTTTCGGTCAGAAAGACCACTACGATTGCGACGAAAGCGATGATGATCAACGGATGCAAACCGGACAGAATAGCCAGCTGCTCGCCAATCGCCTTCGACAAACCGGTTTCGACAAACGCTTGCGCAACCGCAATTCCGCCTGCGAACAGAATCAAAATACCCCACGGTACCCTCACGGCTGTATCCCAATCCAGCAATTTGCCACCGCGGCCGTTCGGAATCAGAAACATCGCCAGCACAGCAATCAATGCCACCGTCGCATCGCTCGCCCCTTTCAAATCGAACCAGAGACTCCAGCCGCCGAACGGTTCGTTACGCGTGATCCACGCCAGCACCGTCAAACCGAAAATCAGCAGCATGCGCCGTTCTTCCGCACGCCACGGACCGGCCGGCGGCATCGTCAGTTCGCCCTTGAAATGCAAATGCCGGGTCAACCACAAACCCGCCAGCGGTGTCATCAACAGCACCACCGGCACGCCCCAGCTCATCCATTGAGTAAAGCTCACGGTAATTCCGGTAAAACTCTCGTACTCGCGCATAAACACCAGATTCGGCGGCGTACCAATCGGCGAGCCCAGTCCGCCAATGCTACTGCCGTAAGCGATCGACAACAATAACGGGATGGCCAGTTTCTTGTCGTTGCTCTGATCGACCACCGCCAGCGCCAGCGGCAACATCATCAGCGTGGTCGCAGTATTGGAAATCCACATACTGATGAATACACAGGCAAATAAAAAACCGAATATGATACGACGACTGCTATGCCCACCAACAATGCGGATCAACCCGAGCGCCAGCCGGTGATGCGCACCGGAATGCGCCAGCGCCGCTGAAATCATGAAACCACCGAGCATCAGCAACACCATATCGTCGCCGTACGCCTTCGCGATGTCCTCCTTGGTCAACACCCCGGCCAACGGAAATACCGCCAACGGAATGATCGACGTCGCCGGAATCGGAATTGGTTCGAAAATCCACCAAACAACACATAAAACAACGATGGCGCCGGTCCAGCAAGCTTTGGTGTCCCAGCCAGAAGCATTCATCGCAACCGCAATCAGCGCAGCCAGAGCAGGTCCGGCAATCAATGTCCAACGCTGTAAATCTAGCAAAGTCATACCCATGTGCTGATATCAATATCCAATCAAATCCTGTCAGTTTTTTGTGACTCGATAATTCGTGACCAGCCGATATTCCCCACCCGCCGCAACTTCCACGACATCGTTCGCAGCATTGGTCGTTTCCACGCACAGCAAACGCTTGTAATCATCATCTTCCAAATCCGCCATGTCTTTGGCGATTTTCTCCCACGGGTTCCATACCACGGCGGTTTTGCTGCCTTGCGAGGTGATTTGAATGCGGCGGTTGAAGGCTGCGTCGTCGATGGTCAGGGTGTTGCCAACATTCAGATAGATACGGTCGACTTCGTCGCTGATGGTCACCTCACCGGATTGATGTTTTTGCGTATTGCCACCACCGGCTTTGTCGAGATAATCGCAACCAGCAAGCCCCGTTACTTTCGCGCGGGCAATGTCACCGACTTTGAAATAGGTATGAAATGCCTGAGTGATGGTGAATTTTTCCTTGCCGGTGTTGCGCGTGATCAGCGACAGGTTCAGGGTGTCGCCGATGACGATTTCCTGCCGCAGACTGAACGCATGTGGCCAAATGGTTTGTGTTTCCGGCGTATCGTCCAATCCGACGGTGACTTTGACGTCGCCATTGGCCAGCGCTTCGGTCGCTACCACATTCCAGCCGCGGTTGCGCACGAAACCATGCCCAGGGCGGCCTTTGCCTTCCGGGTCCGCACCGAACCACGGCCAGCAAATTGGAGCGCCGCCCTTGATGGCTTTACCGTCCTGGTAATACGCTTTCGTGCTCAAAAACATCACATCTTCCGGCTCACCGGCGGGTTGATACGACAGCACCTGTCCGGCGTGTATCGAGATCAGCGCTTTGGCTTTTGCGGTTTTGACTTGGATCATTGGCAGTCCGCCGTTACCCGCAACAAATTCCACTTTGTCTGCGATGCCGAATTGCGTGTTGAGTTGTTCGATAGTCATTATTTCCCCTTTACTATGAGTTGATTATAAAATTTAATCCCTGATTGGTATTATCCGGCTGGCGGCCAGTTTTGCCCGCTCGCGCGCTTGGTTCGTATCGATGCCATTGGCCAGCGCCACCCCCATGCGCCGCCGTTTGAATGATTCCGGTTTGCCGAATAGGCGGATATCGCTGTGCGGCACGTTGAGCGCTTCGGCTACGCCGGAGAATGCAATGCCTTTGGCTTCGAGTTGACCGTAAATCACCGCACTGGCGCCGGGTGCCAGCAATGACGTATCGACCGACAATCCCAGAATCGCGCGTGCGTGTAAGTCGAATTCGCTTTGCTTTTGGCTGCACATCGTCACCATGCCGGTGTCGTGCGGGCGCGGGCTGACTTCGCTGAACCACACGTCGTCACCTTTGACGAATAACTCCACACCGAAAATACCCAACCCACCCAAATCATCGGTGATGATTTTGGCGATTTCGCGCGCGCGTTGTAGCGCCACCGGCGACATTGCTTGCGGTTGCCAGCTTTCGACGTAATCGCCATGCACTTGCACATGGCCGATGGGCTCGCAGAAATGCGTTTTGATGGTACCGTCCATATCCAGCGCTCGCACAGTCAATTGCGTGATTTCGTAATCGAAGTGAATCACGCCTTCGACGATCACCCGTCCCTGATCGACACGGCTGCCACTGGCGGCATAATCCCAAGCTGCTTGCACTTCCCCGGCGTGATCGACGCGCGATTGCCCTTTGCCGGATGACGACATCACCGGTTTAACGATACACGGATAACCGATCGTGTTGTCGATTGCCGCTTGTAGTTCCGCCAGGCTATTGGCAAAAGCATACGGCGATGTCGGCAGCTCCAAGGTTTCCGCCGCCAGACAACGAATGCCCTCGCGATTCATCGTCAACCGGGCGGCGCGCGCGGTGGGAATGACCGTTGCCAACCCCGTTTTCTCGATCTCCAGCAACATCTCCGTGGCGATCGCTTCAATCTCCGGTACGATGATGTCGGGCTTTTCCTGTTCGACTAGCGCACGCAGCGCTTGCCCGTCAGCCATATTGATCACATGCGCGCAGTGCGCGACTTGATGACCCGGTGCGTTGGCGTAACGGTCGACCGCGATGGTTTCGACGCCCAGGCGTTGCAATGCGATGATGACCTCCTTGCCGAGTTCGCCACTGCCGAGCAGCATGACTTTGGTCGCCGACGAACTGAGCGGCGTACCGATGACCGATGGTATTTTCATGCTGATGTCTCCCGATTGGTTGTTCTTTTTTGATGTTGCTGCTGCAATGCCCATTGCACATGCTCGCGCACCATCTCCGACGGATCGTCCGCACGCGCTTGCAAGGCTTGTACGATGCCGTCCGAATACGGTGCATTACCGAGACCAACCGCAACATTACGCAACCATTGCGTATAACCGATGCGGCGGATCGCGCTACCGGCCAGTTTCGCTTCAAAGGTGGCTTGATCCCAACTGAACAGCTCGACCAGCGATACATCGTCCAAACCGTTGCGCACGTGAAAATCGTTCTCTTGGGTGATTTTGGCGTATTTATTCCACGGGCACACCAACTGGCAATCGTCGCAGCCGTAGATGCGATTGCCAATCAGCGGCCGCAATGGCTCGGGAATACTGTCTTTCAATTCGATGGTCAAATAGGAAATGCAACGGCGGGCATCGACTTGGTAAGGACCGATGATCGCCTGGGTTGGGCAAATGTCAATGCAGCGGGTGCAACTGCCGCAATAACTCGCGGTTTCTTCATCCACCGGCAGTGGCAAATCGACGTACATCTCGCCGAGAAAAAACATCGACCCCGCCTGGCGATTCAACAGCAATGTGTGCTTGCCGCGCCAGCCCAGACCGGATTTCTGCGCCCAGGCCACTTCCATCACCGGCGCGCTATCAGAAAATACGCGGTAATTGAACGGCCCCGCTGCTTCGGTGATTTTGTCGGCGAGCTTTTGTAGCCGCGCGCGGATCACCTTGTGATAGTCGCGTCCTAATGCATAGCGCGAAATAAACGCCCGGTCACCGGAATGAATCACTTCCCAGCTTTTTTTGACGGCGGGCGGCGCGTAATTCATACACACGGAAATGACGCGCTGCGTGCCCGGCTCCAATTCCGCCGGCCGGGTGCGCTTGGTGCCGTGTTTCGCCATATAATCCATGGTGCCGTGATATTCTTGCGCCAGCCACTGGAACAAACCGGACTCAACCGCAGACATATCCGCCTGCGCATCGGCAATACGAACCTCATGGAAGCCCAATTCCTTGCCCCATGTCTTGATCGTTGTTGCTAAAACCGCAAAATCGGAAATATTTTTTGGTGAGGTATTTTCTTGCATAACATGCATTCGACAGAGACTGA
>JBDHRU010000154.1:0-6210 GCA_039807765.1 Nitrosomonas sp.
GACCATGGATGGAAGATGAGACAAAATTCCTGCATGTCGGTGTCTCCGCTGGACACACAGCAGTCAATACGCAATATCGCGCCGATGGCACGATGGTCGGCGAAGGGTCAAACGGCGGTGGCGGCGGCATGTCATTCGTCGCATTTCCGGGCACCAACGTCGATCGCAGTAATATGCTAAATACCGGTAACTTGAGTAACGGCGCACTGACCGATCCAAATCATCGCCGCATCACCAGCTATGATCGCTTTGGCGCAGAAGGTTGGTTTGTCTATGGTCCCTTCTCCGCACAAGCTGAGTTTCTGCGCACCAATATCAATGGCACCGGCTATAACGGCGAGCATTTAACCGGCTACTATGGCTTTGTCAGTTATTTTCTGACCGGTGAATCCAAGGCTTACCACGTACGAAATGGCGCGGCAAATCGTATCAAACCTAAAAAGCCGTATCAATGGAGCGGATCGGGCTGGGGCGCTTGGGAAGTTGCTGCCGGCTACGATTATATCGACATGAACTCCGGTGTCATCAGGGGCGGTCAAGCGGATATGGTTAGAATCGGCTTGAACTGGTATCCCCATTCGAACGTTAAACTCCAAACGAACGTTGTCCATATGCTCAATATCGACACATCGGGAACACCCACCACTAATACCAACGGTTATTCGGGAGGCGCTGGCGCACGCACGCACGCATGGGACAATGGTAGTCTCAGTGCATTCCTGACTCAGCTCACCGTTGATTTCTAGAATTAATATGGAACGTACATAACGATGTGCATCGACCGAAAATTCCGGATGATTCCCGACATTTCCGGCGATCAAATTTTTCCTTGATGCGGTAACTGTCATAGATAAAAAATATCGTATGATTCGATGCAAAGCATATCAATTGCTTTGACAACATATACCGCAGCCATCTCAAACCATTATTGGAGGTTGAAATGTTGCAATCACAGAGCTTTAAATCACTCAGCGCATCAATAATGCTGAGTGCATCAATTTTTACCAGCGTTAATGCAAATGCCCAAGCGGTCATTAAAATTGATGGTTCCAGCACGGTGTATCCGATCACGCAAAGTGCTGCCAGCCAATTTCAGGCGGAAAAAAAGAATGCCGTGAATATCACAGTTGAGATTTCCGGTAGCGGTGACGGTTTTAAACGGTTTTGCCGCGGCGAAATCGATATCGTCAATGCTTCCCGTCCGATCTTGAAAAGTGAGATGAAGCATTGCAAAAAAGCCCATGTGCAATATATCGAGATACCGGTCGCATTTGATGCCCTGACAGTGGCAATCAATCCAGGAAACTATTGGGGCGCAAAAATGACGATAGCGCAATTGAAGAAAATCTGGGAACCAGCCGCACAAGGCAAAATCACTCGTTGGAGTCAAATCAATCCGGCATGGCCCGATGAGTCTATAAAACTCTTGGGCACTCACGCAGATTCAGGCACTTATGATTATTTTACCAAAGCTATCGTCGGCAAATCTAAATCTAGTCGTCAAGACTTCACACAGTTGGAAAATAACGCTGCATTAATCGACAACGTGGCTAGCGACAAAAACAGCCTGGCGTTCCTCGGTTTTGCTTATTACATCGAAAATCAAAACCAAATCACCGCCATCGCCATCGATAATGGCAATGGCGCAGTGCTTCCTTCAGTCGAAACGGTGGAAGACGGCAGCTATCAGCCGCTATCGCGTCCGATATTTATCTACGTTAATGCCAAAGCGGCTGAGAGACCTGAAATTGACGGATTCATAGAATTCTATATGAAAAATGCGATTCTGCTGGTTAAAGAAGCTAAATTCTTTCCGCTACCGCCGAGAGCCTATTCCATCATGCTCGATCATTTCAATAAAAGACGCGTAGGCTCGGTATTCATCGGCAAGCCTGCTGTGGATCTTACGATCGATGACTTGCTGCGCAGTGAAGAGCGCACGGAATTTGAGCATTTTTAAAGAGGCGATCCATTAAAGTTCCGAACGCCTTTCATGAAGGCATTCGGAATTATTGCCTCTTTCAGGTTTAATCCGCGACTTGAGCAATACCCCACTCTCGGTACCGGCACAGTGTGCATTTCCCTGTTGCAAAGATCTTATACATTTCTGAGCGATAAATTTTCAAAAAACCATGACATTCATTTATGATATGAAACATCCTATGTAATTCCTCCGCCATCGATCCCACAGAATCAGTCTATCTCTGACCATGCCTTTCAATCCAATCATTCTGTGGACCGACGCACTCATTTATTTACTTGTTATTATTGTATTTTTCATCATCGGTTATATCCGTCGCCACGAGCATCTGCTGGCATCCTGGCAACGCGTCGGCCATAGCGCCAGCGGCATGTCGGCGCTCACTGTGCTACTGTTTTTTCTGATTGTGGGATTATTGGATACGATGCATTTTCGTCCCGCACTGGATCACAAAAACAATCAAGGTGAAACGGTTTATAGCGTTGAGGTACTAAGCCTGCTCGATGTACTGGCAACATCGTTGCGCACGCAAGTCGAGAAAACCTACTCCGCGCCGCTGGCCGCATATTTGTATGCCAAGGAAACCATCGAACAGCCAGACGGTGGGCAAATACGGACCTTCGCCCGACTCGCGTTTGGTGGCGCACACCTGCAGGATCCAGAGAATGATCGCATGATGGACATCGCAGAACGTACGATCAAGGGTTTGATTTTCGGTTTTTCTGTCTGGTGCACACTATTCCTTTGTTTGGTCTTGCTGCTATCCCGTCGTAAGCAGCAAAATTTTGCTCAATGCTTGGCGGTTGTTTGGCGCCGCAACACCGAAATACCCTGGCATGCCATCCTGATCACACTGCTCATTCTGCTGCTGATCATCGGTAGTATTACTTCACTGGCGGGGTACTATCATGTGCTGGGCACCGACAAGGTCGGACAGGATATTTTGTATCAATCGCTAAAAAGCATCCGTGTCGCGCTGATCATTGGCACCCTGACCACGCTGATCATGTTGCCGTTCGCTTTGCTGCTGGGTATTATGGCCGGCTACTTTCGCGGCTGGGCTGACGATGTCATTCAGTATATCTATACCACGTTGAATTCCATCCCGAGCGTCCTGTTGATCGCTGCTGCGGTACTGATGATGCAAGTCTATATCGAAACTCATCCGGATCTGTTCGACACTGTAGCGTCGCGCGCGGATTTACGCTTGCTGTTTCTTTGCATCATTCTCGGTATCACCAGCTGGACGAGCCTATGCCGCCTACTGCGCGGGGAAACGATGAAGCTGCGTGAGCTGGAATATATCCAGGCGGCGCATGCGTTCGGCGTCTCCCATTGGCGCATCATCAGTCGCCATATTCTGCCGAATGTGATGCATATCGTGCTGATCGCCACGGTGATGGATTTCAGCGGCTTGGTTCTGGCCGAAGCGGTGCTATCGTACGTCGGTGTCGGCGTCGATCCTTCGATGATCAGCTTTGGCACCATGATCAACGCGGCGCGGCTGGAAATGGCGCGCGAACCGATGGTGTGGTGGGCTTTGCTGGCGGCGTTCAGTTTTATGTTCACACTGGTGTTGAGCGCCAACCTGTTTGCCGATGCGGTGCAAAATGCCCTGGATCCGCGCACGCGGACATTGCAGCAACAAACTGTTTTTCCGCGTTCCAGGAATGAAGTTCGCGACACGCAAGACAATGCAGCTGAAGCAACTACACCGGAAAAATCCTCTCCCCACCCATGAAAGCACTGCTGGAAATAGAAAATCTCGAAACTGTGCTGCACACCGGTACTACCCTAGTGCGCGCCGTCGATGGTTTGACGCTGACCATCTCACCCGGAGAAACATTCGCATTATTGGGTGAATCCGGTTGCGGCAAATCGATGACGGCGCTGTCGATCATGCGTTTACTGCCGGATGCCGGTGAAATCGTCGCCGGTCAAATCCGACTCGATGGCGCAGACTTGCTGCGATTACCCGAAAGCGAAATGCGCAAAATTCGCGGCAAGCACATTGGCATGATTTTTCAGGAACCGATGCTCAGTCTTAATCCGGTTCTGACCATCGCACAACAAATCGAAGAAGTGCTGAAGCAGCGCCTGAATTTACCGCACAAAACTATACAAGCACGCATTCAGGCATTACTGGAACAAGTTGGCATACCCGATACACCACGCCGCATGCATGAATATCCGTTTCAGTTTTCCGGCGGCATGAAACAGCGCGTCATGATTGCCATGGCGCTCGCTGGTGAGCCGGAACTGCTGATTGCCGATGAGCCGACCACCGCACTGGATGTCACGATACAAGCACAAGTTCTGGATTTGATGCGGCGTATCCAGCAACAAAGAGACATGGCGATCTTGCTCATTACGCATGATCTGGGTGTGGTAGCCGAAATGGCGCAGCAGGTTGCTGTCATGTACGCTGGAGAAATCGTCGAGCTGGCACCGCGAGATCAATTCTTTCAAGGTCCGCGGCACCCCTATTCGCAGCAATTGTTCGCCGCATTGCCGGGAAAACAAAAACGCAATCAAGCACTAACCGTCATTCAAGGCAATGTGCCATCGCTCGCGCAATCGTTCACCGGCTGCCGTTTCGTCGATCGTTGCAACTTGGCACTGGCGCAGTGTCGTCATACCGTTCCGCAATGGCAACCGGTTTCCGATCGCCATCAAGTTCGCTGCCATTTATTCAGCGATCATGGAAACCCGGCATCCGCCGTTACCAGCGCCGCATCGCAGGAAATTGCCCAAGTTGCACACCTCGTTCCGGCGATAACGGATAGCCCGTTATTGCAGGTGACTGACTTGAAAGTGCATTTCCCGATTCGCAAGGGCTTGTTCCAGCGTATCGTCGGTCATGTCAAAGCGGTCGATGGCGTGTCGTTGAAAATTTCCGCCGGTAAAACGCTGGCGCTGGTGGGCGAATCCGGTTGCGGTAAGACCACGATCGGCAAAAGCATTTTGCAGCTGATTCAACCGACGCACGGCAGTGTGCGTTTTAAGGAGCAGGAGCTGACCGGATTAAAGCGGAACCAATTGCAACCATTACGCTCACAGTTTCAAATCATTTTCCAGGATCCCTATTCCTCGTTGAATCCACGCATGCGCATCATTGAAATTCTGCAAGAAGGCATGAATGCATTGAATATCGGCAATACCCGCCGTCATGGTGTCAGCACGTCGGTATCCGCCAGCACGTGCGAGCAGGAAATCGATGCGATATTGCAGCATGTCGGTCTGTCAACTGAAGTAAAATGGCGCTTTCCGCATGAATTCTCCGGCGGGCAGCGTCAGCGTATTGCGATTGCCCGCGCCTTGGCGGTTAACCCCGAATTGCTGATTTGCGATGAACCGACCAGCGCATTGGATGTATCGGTGCAGGCGCAAATTTTGAATCTGCTCAAATCGCTGCAGACTAATTTGGGACTTGCATTTTTGTTTATTACCCACAATATCGCAGTTGTCGAATATCTGGCGGATGAAGTCGCGGTAATGTATCTGGGGCGCATCGTTGAGCGGGGGTCCGTCGATGAAGTAATGAGTAATCCCAAGCATCCGTATACACAAGCGTTATTGTCGTCGGTTCCACGGATTGAAGCGGATTCCGGGCAGCCTGCCATTCCACTGACAGGTGATCTGCCATCCCCGGTAGCGCCGCCCGCAGGTTGTCATTTTCACCCACGCTGCGCGCATGCCATGCCAGTTTGCCGCGCATCCTATCCGCCGGTTAGTCAGTTCAGCGCGACACACACCGCCCATTGTTATCTTTATTCACAGGAACACAGTCATACCGATTATGAGCATTAACCAAGAAGTGGCACGGCGACGCACTTTCGCCATTATTTCCCACCCCGACGCGGGCAAAACAACACTAACTGAGAAACTGTTGATGTACGCCGGCGCGATTCACATCGCGGGCAGTGTCAAAGCGCGCAAAGCCAGCCGCCATGCCACGTCCGACTGGATGGAGATCGAAAAGCAACGCGGTATTTCGGTTGCCAGCTCGGTCATGCAAATGGAATACCGCGATTGTGTTATCAATTTGCTCGATACACCGGGCCACCAGGATTTTTCGGAAGACACCTACCGCGTGTTGACTGCCGTCGATGCGGCATTGATGGTGATCGATGCCGCCAACGGGGTCGAAGCGCAAACGTTGCGCCTGCTGGAAGTGTGCCGGGCGCGCAACACGCCGATTGTCACTTTCGTCAACAAAATGGACCGTG
>JBDHRU010000155.1:0-6191 GCA_039807765.1 Nitrosomonas sp.
CGCGTTGGGTTACGGCATTGGCGATGGCGGTATTTTTCGTTTTTTTTACCGACCATGTCGATACCAGTCGTCAATATGCTTCGCTGACCGAGGCGGTCGCGGCGGAAAGTCAGAAATTGGAAGGCATGACCAACAGCATTCTGATTCTTGAAACAAACCGCTTGCTGGGTTTCATCGAGGGTATGAAGCGCTATGCATTGGGTGGCCTGCATTCGTTCGACGACCTGCTGTATTTGGCGGTTATTTTTCTCGGCAGCGTGCTGTTTTTTTATAACGTGGCGTTGGGAATTTCCAGTTTTATGGTGCCACTCACCGAATACCGCCGTGTCTTTGCGCCGGTACAGGACAGCGACGAGCCACCCGCGGTGTCGCCTTGGGCATGGGCAATTACGTCGGCATTCGCCACCTTTTTCATTTTTTTCATTTATGTGCCATCGACGGTTTATGTCGACGCTTGGCTGCGTTCCAATCCGGAAACCGTTGAAGAAATCCGCGCCGCGCGGCAAACCGCCATTCAAACCGTGGAGAAGATCGGGGATGAATACTATAAACCGGGGACGGCGGCGCAAATCGAGCAAGCCTATCTCGACAGTCTCAGTAAGATGGAAGCATCGCTGGGGAAATTGCGCGAAACTACCGGCACCGGTTTTCAGCAAATGGCCGACAACGTCGATGCCTATCTCGATTGGTATTACAGTCTGCCGGGGGAATATGAGCGCATTGTGGCGCTCGCGACCGGCGCACTGGAAACCTGGATGGCCGAGAAATTGCAGAATTATCTGATGCAAGGCAATGTCTTCGGTCCGGTACAGCAGTCCATCGAAGACGTATTGCAAAATAACCAGCAGTTGCGCACCGAGCATATGCAAAAAGTGGAACAGATTTTGGCGGAGAACCGTGTCGAGCGCATCGACGATTCCCAGCTTGAGATCGTCCGACACTCTTCGTTAAATGCGCTCAAGGAACCGCCCGCACACAGCGTGATCGTCAATCTGGAAAACCGAGTGCTGATTTCCGGCGGTATCGGTACCGCCGGTGCGATTACCGGCGCCATCGCCGGCAAAATCACCGCCAAAGTAGCGGGCAAAGGCATCATCAAACTCGGCGCGCAAGCTCTGATCAAAGTCACTGCCGGCAAAGCAGTCAGCGCTTTAGGCGGCGCTGCCGCGGGTGCTGCAACAGGAGCGGCATTGGGATCGTTCATTCCCGGTATCGGCACGGCCATTGGCGCAGCCATCGGTGGTATCATTGGCGGCATCACGATCGGCTTGACCGTCGAAAAGCTCTTGTTAATGCTGGAAGAAGCGTTTTCACGCGAAGAATTTAAACTTCAGATACTGGATGCGATCGAAGAGGAGCGCATCGAATTTGAGAAATTTTTAAATACGCCCGCTTTATCGGAAACCCCCAGCAGCACCGATACAGCAACGGTACCCTGAAATTTGAGCCAGCAGACCATAACCTTGGGATTTGAATGGAACATAATGTCGCCCTGATCACCACAATCGCAGCTGGTTTCGGCCTGGCTTTGATTTTTGGTTTCATCGCGGAAAAGCTTAAAACACCGGCTCTGGTCGGTTATTTGCTAGCCGGAATCGCCATCAGTCCGACCACACCGGGGTTTGCCGCCGATGTCGGTATCGCCTCGCAATTGTCGGAAATCGGTGTGATGCTGCTGATGTTCGGGGTCGGATTACACTTTTCGCTGGATGATTTGCTGTCGGTCAAACGGATTGCAGTACCCGGCGCCATCGTCCAGATGGCCGTTGCGACCGGTCTGGGCATGACGCTGGCTTCCTGGTGGGAATGGAGCCTCGGTGAAGGATTGGTATTGGGTCTGTCGTTATCCTGCGCCAGCACGGTGGTGCTGTTGAAAGCACTGGAATCGCGCGGTTTCCTGGAATCGATGAATGGCCGCATCGCAGTCGGCTGGTTGATTGTCGAAGATCTGGTAACGGTACTGATCCTGGTATTATTGCCGACATTTGCAACCATGTTGGGCGGCACAAATGAGAATGGCAATCCGGCCGATCCGCTATGGCGCACGATCGGTATCACGTTATTGCGGGTTTCCGCTTTTATCGCCTTGATGCTGATCGTCGGGCGCCGCGTCTTGCCTTGGCTACTATGGCAAGTCGCCCGCACCGGTTCGCGCGAAATGTTCACGCTGGCGGTTGTTGCTGTCGCCATTTGCATCGCCTACGGCGCTGCGGCATTGTTCAACGTATCATTCGCATTAGGTGCTTTCTTTGCCGGCATGGTGATGCGCGAATCCAAATTCAGCCAACGCGCCGCCGAGGAGTCGCTGCCGCTGCGCGATGCGTTTGCCGTACTGTTTTTTGTCTCCGTTGGTATGCTGTTTGACCCGGCTGTACTCATCGAGGAACCAACGCGCGCTCTCGCCGTGGTTGCCATCATTATCGTCGGCAAATCGATGGCGGCGATGTTATTGGTTCTAATTCTGCGCTATCCACTCACTACCTCGTTGACCGTTGCCGCCAGTCTGGGGCAAATCGGCGAATTTTCCTTCATTCTGGCTGGATTGGGGTTGTCGCTTGGATTGATGCCGCCCGAGGGCATGAGCTTGGTGCTTGCCGGCGCACTGATTTCTATCGCTTTCAATCCGATCGCTTTTGCCGCCATCACGCCGTTTAAGAACTTAATCCTGAAACATTCCGCCTTGGCGCGCAAATATGAGAGCCGGGACGATCCGTATGCGGAATTACCGACGAGCACCGAGCGCAAATTTCTCGAAGGTCAAGTTGTGCTGGTGGGTTACGGACATGTCGGCCAGCGCGTTGCGCAAGCGCTCAACGAAAAGAATATTCCATATATCGTCGCAGAGCAAAATCGCGAGCTGGTGCAAGACTTGCGCAAGCAAAGCATCAATGCGGTATCCGGTGACGCCGCCGAACCTTCAGTGCTGATACAAGCGCATATCAAGGATGCCGCCATGCTGGTGATCGCCACGCCGGATTTGCTGAATGTGCGGCAAATGATCGATACCGCACGCACGCTGAATCCCGATATCGAAATCGTTTTGCGCAGCCGCAGCGAGGATGAAACTAACCTATTGCGCAAAGATTGCATGGGCACGGTATTCTTTGGCGAAGAAGAGCTTGCCAAAAGCATGTCGCATCACATCTTGAATCGATTCAACACAAAATCGGAATCAGCACCATAGAATCAAGTTCGATTCTAAAGTTTTAAACAGCTTTCCGTGAAATGAAATTTTTATGAGATTTTTGCAATGATTGAGCAATTTTATGTCGGCATCGACCAAGACGAAAACGAAGGACTCACGCATCTAGGCCGCATCGTACGCGATGCCTGGGTATTTGGCATTTTACCGGAAACGGAAACCTGCGCGGGCTGGAGCGGTTCGCAGATGCAGACATTGTATGAAAAAGTCCACGCTGCCTGGGAGCCTTATGCCCACTTGCCAAGCCGTTTGCCGGATGAACTACACGCGCGCCACATGCGGTTGTATTCCGAAGCGATAACAAAAGCCAAGGCGAAAGGCTGGGATGCCGAGTTGAAAGATGACGATTAGTTTCTCGCTGGAAAATGGATAATCCGCGCCGCGCCATCCAGCCGGGTTTTATTCACCAGCAACTGCAATGCCACCGGAAATTCGCTTTGTAAACGCGTCATCACGGCCGACATACCTTCGCGGTAATAAACGACGTCATAAGCGACCGGCTGATCCAGCGCATCGCGTGCTTGCCGTTTGAAATTCCGCCACGCAATATCGATCCAGCATTTGCGCTCGCCATCGATGAACACAAATTCTTCGTGATCGATGATCGCCATGTACTGCATGCTGCGAATAGGCACGAACAAATGCCGGGTAGAACACCGCGATAACAAGGTAATCGCCAGATTGTACGTGCTGGCCGGTAAATGGCGTGCTTCCCGGCTGATTTCCGGATCTCGGTAACAGGTAATTTCCATGATTCCCCCGGCAAAACATTTTAAAATTACGATCTGATGATTTATCGGCTTGCGATTCAGCGGTAAAAGCACCACCGGCTTATGTTACCTTAATGCTGTGGTGCAAAGAAACTCCATTTATCTAACCGATTCATCTCGCAATAATCTTTATATTTTTAGTCATACCATTGACCACTTTTGATGCATCCTACCCGCCTTGAGAAACCTGCCGCCACACGCAACAATCTGAAAACCATCGCCGCGTTGCTGCCTTATTTGTGGGAATTCAAAGTCCGCGTGATGATGGCGCTCAGCCTGCTGGTACTAGCGAAACTTGCCAATGTTTCGGTGCCGCTCGTGTTAAAAGAAATCGTCGATGCCTTGGACCAACCGCACGCCGAGTTAGTGTTGCCGGTTTTTTTGGTGATCGGCTATGGTGTTTTACGGTTATGCAGCACGTTGTTTGGTGAACTGCGCGATGCGATTTTCGCCAAGGTGACGCAACGCGCGATCCGGCGTGTCGCAAATAAAGTATTCAGCCATTTGCATTCGCTGTCATTGCGTTTTCACCTGGAACGCCAGACCGGCGGCGTGTCGCGCGACATCGAGCGCGGTACGCGCGGCATTTCCTTTTTGCTGAATTTCATGCTGTTCAACATCCTGCCGACGCTGCTGGAAATCGGGCTGGTGCTGATCATTCTGATCAAGCAATACGATATCCGATTTTCCATCATCATTTTCCTGACCTTGCTGGCGTATATCGTGCTCACGCTGATCGTCACCGAATGGCGCATGATTTTCCGCCGTACGATGAACAATATGGATTCAAAAGCCAATACCCAGGCGATCGACAGCTTATTGAACTATGAAACGGTGAAATACTTCGGCAACGAAGTCTGGGAAGCGCGGCGCTATGACGAGCATTTGCAATCCTGGGAAAAAGCCGCGGTGCGCAACCAGACTTCGCTGGCCACATTGAATGCCGGGCAAAGTGCGATCATCGCGGTCGGTGTCACCTTGCTGATGTTGTTAGCAGCCGAGCAAGTCATCGACGGCCGCATGACATTAGGCGATCTGGTGCTGGTCAATGCCTTCATGCTACAACTGTACATGCCACTACATTTTCTCGGTTTTGTTTACCGCGAAATCAAGCATTCGCTGGCTGACATGGAGCGCATGTTCACGTTATTGGACGAACACAAGGAAATCGAAGACAAGCCGGACGCCACAGCGCTCGATGCCGCTCAAGCCACGATCCGGTTCAGTCATGTCGATTTCAGTTATGAGCAGAATCGCCAGATCCTGTTCGATGTCAGCTTCGACATTCCCGCCGGACAGAATATCGCTGTGGTCGGTCACAGCGGTTCCGGTAAATCGACACTGGCGCGCTTATTGTTCCGTTTTTACGATATGCAATCCGGCAACATTCTAATCAATGATCGGGATATCCGCGATGTTACGCAGCAAAGCCTGCGCGCTGCGATGGGTATCGTGCCGCAAGACACTGTGTTGTTCAACGACAGTATCTATTACAACATCGCTTACGGCCGGCCGGATGCTGCGCAAGAGGAAGTATTTGCCGCCGCTCGTGCCGCGCATATTCATGATTTCATCGAAAGCCTGCCGGAAAAGTATGCAACGATCGTCGGCGAGCGCGGCTTAAAATTATCTGGCGGTGAGAAACAACGCGTCGCCATTGCCCGCACCATTCTGAAGAATCCGGCCATCCTGATTTTCGACGAAGCGACATCGGCACTCGATTCCAATTCTGAAAAGCGCATTCAAGCGGAGTTGAAACGCGTCGCCCGGGATCGCACGACATTGACCATTGCGCACCGCCTGTCGACAATCGCCGATGCCGATCAGATTCTGGTCATGGATCATGGCCGCATCATCGAACGCGGTACGCACCCGCAATTGCTATCATCCGGCGGCGCGTATGCGCAGATGTGGGAATTGCAACAACAGGAAGAAATCGATCAGCATCAGCGTAAAAAAGCCATTTCTACATAATTATCAATCATTATTCGTGAGAAGGTCATCTTTCTCATAAATAAATTGCAGTATCTGCATGAACAACTTACATCTTGTTTCTGCGAATAAAATTCAGCGGAAATAAAATAATCTGAAAATACCGGGAAAAAACCGACCTTATCCCTCGGAATGAATTACAAAGTGGTGTGTTAACTTCTCACTCCAGAATTTGCCAGCAAAAAATTGTGTAATCACATTCGAGGGAGTCATCGTAATGCTTGTAT
>JBDHRU010000156.1:0-6151 GCA_039807765.1 Nitrosomonas sp.
GGCACGGCCACAACAAGCTTCCATATCCAAAAGCTTTTGCGCCAGACGGACAACATCATTTTCTGCTTCGATGGCGACAAAGCCGGGAAGAAAGCAGCCTGGCGCGCACTTGAAAATAGCCTATCACTGTTAACTGATGGCAAATACCTGAGTTTTCTTTTTTTACCCGAAGGCGCGGATCCGGATAGCTATATCAATCAATTCGGCAAAGAATCTTTTGAACAGCAGCTCAAACATACGCTGCCGCTATCAGAATTTCTATTCAAGGAATTATGCTCGGAGGCAAACCTTCAAACCGGCGAAGGCCGCGCTAAATTGATTAGCGATGCGAAGCCGCTGCTGCAACAAGTCACGGCACCGGCGCTTTCATTAATTCTCATCAGGCGCTTGGCGGAACTGAGCGGAATTAATCAAGAAGAATTAAATGAATTATTGCAAATAAAGCGTACCTCAGGAATTCATAAAGCAGAAAAAAATCCCGGCAAACAAAGTATCACGCTCTATCGTCGGTTGATTCGGGTTTTATTGTACGCCCCGAGTCATATCGCTAAACTTGATCGCGGATTGCTTGTCGAATGGAACGAAAAAAATGAAGAAATTGCAGCATTGAAAACTTTGGTTGATTTTTTAGATACGCATCCACACTTGATCGAAAATGAATCGGCATTCTCGATAGCCGCTTGCCTGCAAGATAATCAATACCGAACACTATTGGAGAATATCGAAAGCGAGACATTGGAATGGAGCAATTCGGTTGATTTGGAATTGGAGTTTCTGGATACGTTAAAAAAACTCCAGCAGATGCAGCATAAGAAACGCATGACCGAACTGCACAACAAGCCTTTGAATATGCTAACTGATGAAGAGAAACAGGAGCTTCAACGATTGACCTTGCGGTAAAATTGGTTATGAGGTGTCAGAAATACCGAATTTTGATATAATTTCAAACTTTCAGTTTTTCATTTATCCATATTATTGGGAATCCAATATGCCAAAAAAGAAAGCGATCGAATCACAAGATATCGATAATAAAATGATTAAAAAATCAGCGGCCCAAAAAATGAAAAATACCGGCGGTGAAATGGTAGAAAAAGAAGAATCTAAAAAATTAACAACTAAAACTGAAAAAAATACTAAAGCAGACAATAAAAAAACCAATGAAAAAATTGTCAACACAGAGGCAGCCGACACAACTGAAATAAAGGAAGTATCCGTCAAATCAGCGCGGAACACTGCGGAGGAAATCTCCCAAGTAATACTCGGCTCAAGCGATACCGAATCAAATGAAGGCAAAAAATCCCGCGGAAGAACTGCCAAAAAAAATAAAGCAACGACCGGTCTTGATCCCATCGGCGAAATAGAGGCTGCTTCTGTTATAGAAGGCGGTAATCCACAACCACAGGATATCGAAGCGCGGCGCATGCGCCTGAAGATGCTGATTGGATTAGGCAAAGAACGCGGCTATCTAACGTACGCCGAAATCAATGATCATCTGCCCGACGATATGCTGGATGCGGAACAAATCGAAGGCATCATCAGCATGATCAATGATATGGGTATATCCGTACATGACGAAGCGCCGGATGCAGAAACATTGTTAATGTCAGATGCCGCGACAACCGTAGCTGATGAAGATGTAGCGGAAGAAGCGGAAGCAGCACTTTCTACGGTAGACTCGGAGTTCGGGCGAACAACGGATCCCGTTCGTATGTACATGCGCGAAATGGGTTCGGTTGGTTTGCTGACGCGTGAAAGTGAAATTGAAATTGCAAAGCGTATCGAAGGCGGCTTACGCCATATGATTCAGGCCATCTCAGCTTGCCCTCCGATCATTGCTAAAATTGTCGATTTAGCGGCAGATGTAGAAAAAGACATTTTACGCATCGATGAAGTGGTCGATGGATTACTGGATGCGAATGCACAAGAAATCACAAATGAAGAATTTTCTGAAGAATCTTTAGAGCAGGAACTAGCTTCCGGCGATCTCGGCGATGATGAAGAAGATGAAGATAGTGACGGCTCTGCGATTGCCAGTGCAGATCTGTTAAAACTGAAAGCAGATGCGTTGGAGCGTTTTGCAGTTATTCGTGAAATATATAGTGAGATGCAGAGCTTACTTGAGAAAGAAGGGCCTTATCATCAAGGCTATATTCAACTTCAGGATAAAATTTCATCCGAGCTGATGGGTATTCGTTTCTCGGCAAAAATGGTGGAAAAGCTTTGTGATTCACAGCGAGAATTAGTCAATGATGTGCGCAACTATGAACGAAAAATTATGGATCTCTGCGTATCCAAGGCAAAAATGCCGCGCAATCATTTCATCAAAACGTTTCCTGGAAACGAAACGAATCTTGATTGGGTAGTAAAGGAAATTGCTGCTGGCAAACCATACAGCGTAGCACTTGAGCACTATAAACCAGCCATTCTGGAAGAGCAGCAGAATTTACTGGAGCTCAAAAATAAAGTGGGTATTCCGATCAAAGATTTGAAAGAAATCAATCGCAAAATGTCGACGGGCGAAGCTAAAGCACGCCGAGCCAAGCGCGAGATGACAGAAGCCAATTTACGTTTAGTGATTTCTATTGCTAAAAAATATACCAATCGTGGACTGCAATTTCTTGACTTGATTCAAGAAGGTAACATTGGTCTCATGAAAGCGGTCGATAAGTTTGAATACCGTCGCGGCTACAAATTTTCAACCTATGCGACATGGTGGATACGTCAAGCCATTACCCGCTCAATTGCAGACCAAGCGCGAACTATCAGAATTCCGGTACACATGATCGAAACGATCAATAAAATGAATCGCATTTCGCGCCAAATTCTGCAAGAAACAGGGCAAGAACCAGAACCGGCCGTGTTAGCGCAAAAAATGGAAATGCCAGAAGAAAAAATTCGCAAGATTCTCAAAATCTCAAAAGAACCCATCTCTATGGAAACCCCTATTGGAGACGATGAGGATTCACACTTGGGTGATTTCATTGAAGATGCAGCGACAATGGCACCTGCCGATGCTGCGGTTTATGCCAGCTTACGCGGTGTCACCAAGGATATATTGGATTCCTTAACGCCGCGCGAAGCTAAAGTATTGCGCATGCGTTTTGGTATTGAGATGAATACCGACCATACTTTGGAGGAGGTCGGTAAGCAATTTGATGTTACCCGGGAACGCATCCGTCAAATTGAAGCCAAGGCATTACGCAAATTACGCCACCCGGCTCGCTCCGAGCGTTTACGCAGCTTCCTGGATACCGGAAATAATTAGAATTTGGGCCTCTAGCTCATGCTTGGTTAGAGCAGCGGACTCATAATCCGTTGGTGCCGAGTTCGACTCTCGGGGGGCCCACCAATAAGAAGCCTCAAACCTGCACGGTTTGAGGCTTTTTCTTTACTTAGCTTGCAATGCTTCAACCCTCATATATAGCTCGAGATCTTTACAAAATAATGCAAATTTACAAATTTATCATCCCAGTGTAATTTTCAGATTAATTTGTAAAAGACCGGTCATTTTTAGGGGTAAGTTCGCTCAAAATACCTTGTCAGTGGATAATAAAACAGCAATAGGGAGAGTTTAGCGACAAAAAACACCAGCTCTACTACTCACTACCCCCGACATAGTCAATAAGTTTGACATCAACCCAAAATTTATGTGATTATGATCGCCCCCGATACTTTGGAAAGTGCCAATCAATCTCTCCTATACACATGGAACAATATCATCGCTGGTTACGTAACGTTCTAATCCTTCCCATTATGCTACTCTCCGCTTGCGCGGTTGGGCCGGACTATGTGCGCCCGCAAATCGATGTCGCGGAGAAATTCCGCATGGCTCCGATGGAAGGGGAATCGGTTGCCAATTTGCACTGGTGGAAATTGTTGCAGGATGAGACGCTGCAGCAATTGATCCGGCAGGCATTGCAGGAAAACAAAAATCTCAAGCAAGCGGTGGCTACCGTGGAGGAGTTTGAGGCACGCCTAAATAGTGCACGCATGGGATTTATTCCCAATATGGGCGCCGATGCCAACGCACCGGCTTTCGGCACGCTGGGTGGTTTTTTGCGCCCCGGATTTGCCACGCCGTTCAATTATTATGGGCAAACCTCGCTGAATTGGGAGTTGGACATCTGGGGCAGAATCCGGCGTTCCAACGAAGCGGCGCGCGCCGATTTGCTGGCGCAGGAGGAAAACCGGCATGCTGTGATTCTGACGCTGGTCAGCGCGGTGGCGCAGTCTTATTTCGATCTGCTGCAACTGGACATGCAGCGCGAGATTGCGCAGCGCGCATTGAATTCCTGGGAAGAGTCGGTCGCCATTGCGCAGGCGCAGTTGCAAGGCGGCATTATTCCCCGCCTTGACTTTGATCAATTCCACGCTGAACGCGCCAATGCCGCCGCCCGTGTGGCCGAGCTAGAGCGGCAAATGCGGCAAAAGGAAAATGAACTCAGCGTGCTGCTGGGAAGAAATCCGGCGCCGGTTGCGCGCGGCCAGACCTTAATCGAGCAACTGATGCCGCCAGAAGTGCCTGCCGGATTGCCGTCGGAATTGCTGCAACGGCGTCCCGACATCGTGCGTTCCGAGCACATGCTGGCGTCGGCGACGGCAAAAATCGGCGTGGCCAAAGCAGCGCGCTTCCCTAAGATTTCGATTACCGGTTTTCTCGGCGTAGCCAGTCCGGCGCTTTCCAATTTGCTGCTTTCCGGCAGCGAATTCGGCGCCGGCGGACTTGGTCTGGCCGTGCCTCTGCTAAACGCGCAAAGCCTGGGATTTGAGCAGCGCGCAGCGGAAGCGCAAGCGCGGCAGGCATTGGCGCAATACGAACAGACCATTCTGGTAGCACTCAAGGAAGTCGAGGATGCGCTGATAGCGGTGCGGACCGCCAACGATCAGCGCAAGGCGCAGCAAGAACAGGTGGATGCGCTGCGTTCCGCCTTGCAAGTAGCGAATCTACGTTATCATGGCGGCATCACCAGCTATGTCGACGTGCTGCTCGCCAAACGCAACTTGTTCGACGCGGAATTCGCGCTGATGGCGACCCACCGTCTGCATTTGGTATCGATCGTGCAACTCTACAAAGCATTGGGCGGCGGATGGATGTAATTGTAAGTGCCAGTGTGCAGGGATAGGCGCTCTTGCGCAGCCTGCGGATGGTGTGAGGTCATAGCCGGAACTTACCGCGCGCGCCGGTTGACTTATAGCTTTAGAATCCGGCAGCGATGGTTAGGATATTTTTCCTAATCACTACTCTCTTTCAATAATCAGAATAACCCAGAGTCGAGTCTATGCAGAAAATATTTCAATGGATCATGGCCGATGCGGCTCGCAGCAGTTCCGCCGTAGCTTACCGCTTGACGGTTTTGTTGCTGGTGCTGCTCGCGGCTTGTTCAGGCCAACCGCCGGAAAGTCCGGTGCCGCCGCTACCGCAAGTCGAAGTCATTACCGTGAGGCCGCAAACAGTTGACGATCAGCCGGAGTTCATCGGACAGACCGAGGCTTTCCGTCCGGTCGAGATTCGTCCGCAAGTCAGCGGAATTATCAAAAAAATTCATTTCACCGAAGGGCGTAATGTAAAAAAAGGCGACAAGCTGTACCTGATCGATCCGGTGCCCTTCAAGGCCATTTATCTCAGCAGCAAAGCGAAAGTCGCGCAAGCGCAAGCACGCCTGACCCAAGCCAAGCAAGATCTGGCGCGTGTCAAACCGTTGTTGGAAAGGCAAGCGGTCAGCAAGAAAGACGTCGACGATGCCGAGGCCGGCCTGCTGGCATCCCGCGCGGCGCTGGAAGCGGCACAGAACGATCTGGTTAAAGCCAAATTCGATCTCGATAACACACTGATCACCGCGCCAGTCAACGGCCGCATCGGCCGTAGCCAATTTTACGAGGGCCGGTTGGTTTCCGCTCAGGAATCACTGCTGGCGACAATCGATCAGCTCGATCCGATGTATGTCAATGTCAATGTGCCGGAAAGCTATTTGCTGCGCCGTCGCCGCGAGTTAGCCGCAAATAAGGTGGAGCGTCCCGACATCTTCCAATTACGCGGTGTCATGACATTTTCCGATGGCTTCGTGTATCCGCACGAAGGGATACTGGATTTCGCCGATGTCACGATACGGCCGCAAAGCGGATCGTTGCAAGGGCGTTTCAAATTTCCCAA
>JBDHRU010000157.1:0-6038 GCA_039807765.1 Nitrosomonas sp.
GCTGTGTTTGCTGACCGCTAAACCGGCGATCTACGTCGCCAACGTCGACGACCACGGCTTTGAAAACAACCCGTTGCTTACCCGCGTGCAAGAATATGCCGCCAGGGAAGGCGCGCCGGTCGTCGCCATCTGCGCCGCGCTCGAAGCGGAAATCGCGGAATTGTCTGACGAAGATAAGAAAGTCTTCCTAGCCGACCTCAATCTCGAAGAACCCGGCCTTAACCGCCTGGTGCGCGCCGGTTACGACTTGCTCGGCCTGCAAACCTACTTCACCGCCGGCGTCAAGGAAGTGCGCGCCTGGACCATCCACAAAGGCGACACCGCCCCGCAAGCCGCCGGCGTCATCCATACCGACTTCGAAAAAGGCTTTATCCGAGCCGAAGTCATCAGCTTTGACGATTTCATCGCCTGCAACGGCGAACACGGCGCCAAGGAAGCCGGCAAAATGCGCCTCGAAGGCAAGGAATACGTCGTCAAGGACGGCGATGTGATGCATTTCCGCTTCAATGTCTGATCGATATGTCGCAAAAATGAAAAAATTAAACTATGTCAGCTTGGCGCTCGGATCAACCCTACAACGACCTTCCGCTTTTACCTCCCGCAATCGAGCTGGAAACGCGTACCGTGCTAAAGCAGTGCATCGCTGCCCGCACGGCATTGGCGGAGCTCAAACAAGCTGCTGAACTCATTCCCAATCAGGGCGTTTTGATCAATGCCCTGCCGCTGCTTGAAGCGCAAGCCAGCTCGGAAATCGAGAATATCGTCACAACAACAGACCGCCTGTTTCAGTTTCAGAGTGCGAACGAATATGCTGATCCGGCAACACGCGAAGCCCTGCGTTACAGTAGCGCCTTACTCGAAGGATTTCAAATCTTACAGCAGCATCCGCTCAACACCCGTACTGCGGAACAAGTATGCACGCGCATCAAGGGCACGGACATGCAAGTGCGGCGTGTACCGGTAACAGCGCTAGCGGATCAGGTGACTGGCGAAGTGATCTATACGCCGCCCGTTGGTGAAAACCTGTTACGCTCCCAATTAGCCAACTGGGAACGCTACTTGCACGAAGCGCGCGAGATCGACCCGCTGATCCGCATGGCAGCGGGACATTACCAATTCGAAGCAATTCACCCGTTCACCGATGGCAATGGCCGCACCGGGCGCATATTGAACAGCTTGTTTCTAATCCAAGAAGGTTTGTTGACTCTGCCAATTCTGTATCTCAGCCGCTACATCATCAAAAACAAAGCCGAGTATTACCGCCTGCTGCTCGAGGTCACGCGCAATCAGGCATGGGAGCCGTGGATCGTTTATTTGCTTCAAGGTATCGAGGACACGGCTCGCTGGACCACCGCCAAGATCGCCGCGATCCGCACCTTGTCAGGATTGACGGTTGAGCACGTAAAGCAAGCGGCGCCGAAAATCTACAGCCGCGAACTGGTCGATCTGATCTTCGATTTACCTTACTGCCGGATTCAGAATCTGGTCGAGAAAAAAATCGCCGGACGCCAAGCCGCTTCGCGCTATCTCAAGCAATTGGTGGACATCGGCGTACTGGAAGAAAGAACCGTGGGACGGGAAAAGCTGTTTATTCATCCGAAACTGATGCAATTACTGACGCGGGATGACCATACCATCTCACCTTATACATCGTGACCAATCTACCATGTCAGCACTGAGCAAACTACTCGATGGCTATCGCCAGGCCGCTGCAACCGAGCGGGAAAAGGCAGTTACTTTGAAGAACTGATCCTGTGTTATCTGCGTCACGAAGCCACCTACCGCGATTTGTACAGTGACGTATGGACGTATGCCGAATGGGCAGCGCAGCAAGGGTTGGATAGCCGCGATACCGGCATTGATCTGGTAGCGAAAACCGCTACCGGCGAATTTCACGCCGTGCAGTGCAAGCTCTACGCCGAAGATTACCGCCTGCAGAAAAGCGACATCGACAGTTTCTTTACTGCCTCCGGCAAAAAACCCTTCACGCACCGCATCATCGTCAGCACCACCAGTCACTGGAGCGAGCACGCCGAAGAAGCATTGCGTAACCAGCAGCCGCCGGTCAGCAAAATCGATCTGCATGATCTGGAAAACAGCCAGATCGACTGGAGCCGCTATGCGCCAACAACAGTCCCTGTACTCAAACACAAAAAGCAGCTCAGGGATCACCAGAAAAACGCGCTGAATACCGTCCGGCACGGTTTGTCCGAAGCGGATCGAGGCAAGCTCATCATGGCCTGCGGCACCGGCAAAACTTTCACTGCACTGAAAATTGCCGAAGCGCTGGCGGGTAAAAACAAGCGTGTACTGTTCCTGGTGCCCAGCCTCAACCTGCTGTCGCAAACGCTCACCGAATGGACACAGGAAAGCGACACGCCACTGCACAGCTTCACCGTGTGCTCCGATAGCGATGTCGGCAAAAAGCGCAAAAAAACTATCAACTGCCCGGCTTCGATCTGATTATCTGCGACGAAGCGCACCGCACCACCGGCGCCACATTTGATGGTGACGACGACAGCGTGTTTGTGCGCGTACACGATAATGGTTACTTGCAGGCTGCCAAGCGGCTCTACATGACTGCCACACCGCGCATTTATGGCGAGCTGGCCAAAGCCAGCGCCGAAAAGGACAATGTCGCCTTGTGTTCGATGGACGATGAAACGCTCTACGGCAAGGAACTGTTCGTCATCACGTTCTCGGAAGCCGTACGGCGCAATCTGTTGTGCGATTACAAGGTCATCGTGCTGGTGGTGGAGGAATCGCACATCAGCCGCCGTATCCAGAATCTGCTGAAAGACCCGTACAACTAGCTCAGGGTGGACGATGCCGCGAAGATCATCGGCTGCTAGAAGGCACTATCCAAACAAGGCTTGACCGATGACTTGGCCGGTGACGGTCAAACCATGCAGCGCGCCGTGGCTTTCTGTCAGGTGATCGAATTGACCAAGGGCGGCAAAACCCACAAAGTCAGCTCCAAGCAAATTGCCGCGATGTTCCAAGCGGTCGTGGAAGCCTATCAGGAACAGGAAGAATTCGAGCAGATCACCCGCCTCAACTGCAAAGCCGAGCATGTCGATGGCAACATGAACGCCAGCGAGAAAGAAGCTAAGCTGGAATGGCTGAAAGCCGAGCCGCCCGCCCATACCTGCCGCATCCTGTCCAATGTACGCTGCCTGTCCGAAGGTGTCGATGTACCCGCGCTCGATGCCGTGCTGTTCCTGACCCCGCGCAATTCGCAAGTCGATGTGGTGCAATCGGTCGGACGAGTGATGCGTAATGCGCCGGGCAAGCAACGCGGTTACGTCATTTTGCCGGTCGTCATTCCGGCCGGTGTCGAGCCGCACGAGGCACTCAACGACAACCAGACCTACAAGGTAGTATGGCAGGTGCTGCAAGCCCTGCGCTCGCACGATGACCGCTTCGACGCGATGGTCAACAAACTCGACCTGATCGGGCGCGACACCCGCAAAATGGAAGTCATCGCCATCACCGACAAGCTCCAGAAAAAACGACAGCAGGCCAAAGGCAAAACCAAGGGTGAAACCGGACAAGGCCGCCACAGCATCGGTCAATCCGAAGCCGCCTACACCGCCAAACCGAAGCAAGCCAAACTGGAATTCGAGATCGGCAAAATCGAGCGCGCCATTTACGCCAAACTGGTGCAGAAAGTCGGCAACCGCCACCATTGGGAAGAATGGGCCAACGACATCGCCAAGATTGCCCGTACCCATATCGACCGCATCACCGGTATTCTGGAAAATCCGGCCAATGCCAAGGAGCGCGAAACCTTCACTGCCTTTACCGCGGAATTGCGCGACGATCTGAACAACAGCATCAGCGACAGCGAAATCATCGAAATACTGGCGCAGCACCTCATCACCAAACCGGTGTTTGACGCGCTGTTCGAAGATTACAGCTTTGCCCGCCACAACCCGATGAGCATCGCCATGCAAAGCGTGCTGGATCTGCTGCACGAGCACCACATCGAAAAGGAAGCCGATACATTGCAAGCCATGTACGACAGCGTGAAATTACGAGCTGAAGGGATTGACAGATCGGAAACGACAACGGAAACAAAAACTCAGGCCAAGCAAAAACTCGTGGTCGAGCTGTACGACAAATTCTTCCGCAACGCCTTCCCCAAGATGACCGAGCGCCTCGGCATTGTCTACACGCCGGTGGAAGTGGTCGATTTCATCATCCACAGCGTGCAGCACATCCTACAAACGGAATTCGGCCAGACATTGGGCAGCAAGGGTGTGCATATTCTCGATCCCTTTACCGGCACCGGCACGTTCATCACCTGCTTGTTGCAATCCGGCCTGATCAAACCTGAAGAGCTGCCCTATAAATACCGCCACGAAATCCACGCCAACGAAATCGTGCTGCTGGCCTACTACATCGCTGCGATCAACATCGAAGCGGTGTACCACAGCATCATGTAATACCCCGCAACATGCAGATGACCCCTTACATCGTCATTCCGGGCTTGACCCGGAATCCAGCCATGGAAACGACGGCGCGCAAAGCGCGCCACTGGATACCGGCCTGCGCCGGTATGACACGTATCCTTATCAACCATTCGAGGACATCTGCCTGACCGACACCTTCCAGATGTACGAAAAGGAGGACATGGTCGATGCAGTGCTGGTCGATAACAGCGCACGGCGCAAACGGCAGAAGAAGCTGGATATTCGGGTCATTATGGGCAATCCGCCGTATTCCGCCGGCCAGGATAGCGCCAACGACAATAACCAGAACCTCACCTATCCGCAACTGGATAGACGCATTCGCGACATCTACGCTGCACGCTCCACAGCCACCAACAAAAATGCGCTGTACGACAGTTACATCCGCGCCATCCGCTGGGCAAGTGACCGTATTGGCAACAGCGGGGTGATTGGCTTTGTATCAGGTTCCGGCTTTGTGGAAAAACTGGCCACGGGCGGCTTGCGCAAATGTTTGGCGGATGAGTGTTCCAATATTCACGTGCTGAATCTGCGCGGCAATATCCGTAAGAATATGTTAAGCAAAGGACGAGCGCAGGAGGGCCAAAATATATTTGGCAGCGGCAGTATGACCGGCATAGCAATTACTTTGTTCGTAAAGAACCCGGATATCAAGCGGCATGGTCAGATTTACTACCACGACATCGGGAACGGCCTGACCCGCGAGGAAAAATTGCAAAAGATCGCTTCCTTCGATTCCATTGCAGGCATCAGCGCAAGCCATGCGTGGCAGCAAATCGCCCCTGATATGCATGGTGACTGGTTGCGCCAGCGTGATAGCAGCTTCAATGTGTTTATCGCACTGGGCAACAAAAAGGGCGATGATACGGTACTGTTTGATAACTACTCGAATGGCGTGAAAACTCAACGTGATGCATGGTGTTACAACGCCAGCAAAACCGCCGTCACCGGCAACATGACGCGCATGATTACCTTTTACAATAGCGAGGTAGCTCGATTTGATATCGCCCACCCCACGCGAGACAAGAAAACGCGTGAAGCCGAGATAGATAATTTTATCGACACCAACCCGACGCGGATCAGTTGGACGCGAGCATTGAAACAAGAGTTGGCGAAAGATCGCCGCTTTGCATTTTAGGGAGAATGCCTCACACCTAGTCTGTATCGTCCATTTACCAAGCAATGGCTGTATTTCAATAGGCGTTTCAATGAAATGGTGTACCAGATGCCGCGCATTTTTCCGGATGCAGCGGCAGAGAATCAGGTGATTTGCGTATCTGGCATAGGTGCAAGGAGCGGATTTTCCGCATTGATGGCTGATGCAATGATCAACCTTCACACGTTGGATACTGGCCAGTGCTTCCCGCTCTACCTCTACGATCCCGTCGTTCCCGCGCAGGCGGGAACCCAAGCCACGCTGGATTTAACTGAAGAAAAACCACTGGATTCCCACCTGCGCGGGAATGACGGCAATGGGTGGGGGAATGATGGGAGACTTTTGCAAAATGACGCAAATTTCTCATTCCAGAGTAACTTTGGATTAATTTGTGAGGGAATTGGGCATTT